>JACSDF010000044.1 GCA_015660815.1 Actinomycetota bacterium | reverse complement strand
TGAAGTCATCTGAGTGTCAATCCAACCAGGCAAAATTGTATTGACTTGAATATTGTCGGCTCCCCATGCCGCGGCCAATGATTTGCCTAACTGCACAACTGCACCTTTTGTGGCCGAATAAATTGGAGCAAAACCAATTCCTTGAATGCTTGTAAGTGAGCCAATCAGAATTATCTTGCCTCCCCCGCGTTTTTTCATCTCTGGATAGACTAACTGCGCGCAGGTAAAGACCCCTTTAAGATTGACATCAATCATCTGATCAACGATTTCGTCACTAAGCTCTTCGGGTCGCATTCGAATATTTAGACCGGCATTTGCAATTAAAATATCTATCCCGCCAAAATCTGAAACCGTTGCCGAAAGCGCACTTTCAAGTTCATTTCTTGATGTGACGTCAACTCTGTACGAGTTCGCCGTAATACCTAACTCACTCAATTCATTTACTGCCGCAGCGTTTTTATCCGCATCACGCGCCCAGATTGCGATATTGGCACCGGAAGCTGCAAGACCCCGTGCACAACCCAAACCTATGCCGCCATTGCCACCAGTGATTACCGCCGTCTTGCCAGTCAAATCAAAGAGCGCATTAGAGGTCAACGGATTTTCCTGAATCCATAGATGCGTAAAGAGCTTCAATCATTTTCAAAGTGCCCAAGTTTTCGGCCACAGATGATCGAAGCGGTGCGCCAGTTGAAATTGCATTCATCAAAGAGCCCATGGTGCCAATAAATGCATCAGGAAACCATCGTGTTGTCACTGGATATGGTAACCAACCGTCGGTTGGTAAAACTTGTGAATTAACTTCGAGAGTATCTACGCGACCGTTGGGATAGTCATATAACAAACCAAAGCTTCCTCGAATTGATCCCTTGTCGCCATCAATGCGGTACTCAGCATAGTTATCACCACCACGGTTGACATGGTTTGCATGTACAACTGATGTCACGCCATTGGCGTACAGAGACGTCGAAATTGTGCGTGTCTCACCGACAGGAAACTGACCAGGAGTTCGCCCTGCCGCACAAAAAACAGTTGTGGCATCGCCCAAAAACCAGCGAATTAAATCGTGATAGTGAATTGAATGGAGCATAACTTCTAGACGCTCAAGATCTTTCGCCCAAGGCCAAAGCTCCCAGGGAGTAATTAGATTTACATTTATTGCAAAGTTACTGACGCTGCCAATCCAGCCAAGTTCAACCATTGTGTGGGCTGCAGCGACACCCTCTTCAAATCGAAGCTGCTGGTTTACCGCCGCGATAATGCCTGCATCGGTGGCCTGCTTGACCATCGCCTCACCCGCTGCCACAGTTGTTGCAAATGGTTTCTGCGCAAGAATGTGTTTCTTAGCCGATGCAACGTGGGCAAAAATCTCGGGTTGAGCAACTGCAGGAACTGCGATGTCAAAGATTGTTGCCTCAGATTCTGCCAGCATCTCATCCAAGCTGGCGTAAACCCTCTTAATCCCGTGGCGTGTGGCAACATCATTAGCTTTCGCTAGATCGACATCGGTGATTCCAACGATATCTAAACCAGCTTTTTTATAGGCCGGAAGATGGGCACCATCAACAATTCCACCCGCACCTACAATTGCAACAGGCACACGGTGAGCCTTAGGTATTTCAAGTCGCACTGCATCGGCAATATCTTTGAACTGGTCAATCATGGGTTACTCCTTTACCTGTGCTGCAATATTTTCAGATTGGGATGTGCGATAGAGAACGGTTTGAAGATGTTCGGTATAAAGCACTAACTCTTCGTTATCTGCGCGAAAAATCTCGTAACTAACTCGAATCAGACCCATCGTTTCGTACTTAGGAGTTTTTTCTAGCAGGGTGCGCATTCCATAAATAGTGTCACCGATAAATGTCGGCTTTATAAAACGAAGTTTGTCGTAGCCATAACTAAATGTATTAACATTGTTATGGGCAAATAGACCTAACCCATAACTAAAGACCATCGCACCCGGAACTAATCGACGCTTAAATAATCCATGCTCGCGAGCCCAAATATCATCCCCTACATATGGATGCATATCTAAGACCAGTGAATTGAAGAGCATCACTTCACCCTCAGATATTGTTCGCCTAAGTGAGCGATCAACTTCGCCAACTTCATAGTCTTCGTAGAGTTGCACATCTTGATTCCAGACTGGAATCGCATATCGTGCACTAGGATCTGGATTTGGATTTTTCATTGTGTTGCCTCCCTATATTCCAAATTCAAGACGAATTTTCTCAGTATCTTCACCAACATGCGGAGCACCTTTGGAAGATTTAATTGGATGGCCATCGATTCGAATCGGTGACCGTGTAGTTTTAATATCTATTGTCTCCGATCCATCCATTGACGTGCGGGTTACTGTTTGTGTCATATCGAGTTCTTTGAAGCCATCATGGCTAATTAGCTCAGGCAAGGTCAGAACCGGGGCACACCAAATGTCAGCAGCATCCAAAATTTCTAACCAGGATTCGGTACTTTGGCTCGATAGTCGCATCGAGAGGATATTTGTAATCGCCTCCTGATCACTCCACCAACTCTTCGGATCTTCATATGCATCAAGATCAAGACATAATAATGTGCCTAAGTGCGGAATTGGTGTCATTGCTATTGCCATATATCCGTCAGATGTTTTGTAAATTCCATATGGTGCTGGAAGAAAAGCATGGGCTCCACTGCCTCGTTTGACAATCACGCTTGGATCAAAGAGATTGGCCGTAATTAGTTCAAACTGTAGATCTAACATCGCTTCGAGCAAACTTGATTCCACAAGACCACCGAGGCCAGTACGTTCGCGACGTAGCAAAAGCGCAGTAACTCCATGTGCTAAGTGAGTCGAGGTAAAAATATCTGCCACAGCTAAACCAACGGGTACGGGAGGATCTCCGGCTTTACCATTGAGCCAAGGCAGGCCTGAAATAGATTGAGCAAGCAAATCTTGGCCAGGTCGATCTTTAAACGGTCCCGTCGATCCATAACCGGTGGCACTTCCATAAACAATGCGAGGGTTACGTTTTTTTACCTCCTCATACCCCAAACCGAGTCGCTCAATTACTCCTGGACGAAAGTTCTGAATGAGTACATCGGCCTTTTCGATTAACTTCCACACCTCTTGCAAGCTTTCAGAGTTCTTAAGATCGGCGGCATAACTCTCCTTATTACGATTCATCATATGGAAAGAGAGTGTGTCCCCATCGCTAGCTAATCCTGCAAATGCGAGAGTGCGGCCGATATCTCCGACGCCTGGGCGTTCAATTTTAATCACACGTGCACCTAAATCGGCAAGCCTCATCGCGGCAACCGGACCCGCCAGAAACTGACTGAAATCTAAAACAAGGATTCCATCTAATGGAAGATCGGATTGTTTAGTCAACGTGGAAAACCTCGGGGATTGCTGCCCACCACTCACCATCGACGCGATCACTGACGGGAGTTTGTAATGGTTTGCAGACATCCCACCATCGCTGTGTCGTTGGATCCTCTGCCATCTTTGCCATATCGCCTTCGAAATCATCGCCTACATACTCGAAATACGAGAAGAGAAGTTCACCGTAACGATAGATGGAGTAGTTACGAATATTACTCTTTGCAATTTGATCTAATACATCGGGCCAAACATCGGCATGCAGACGTTCATACTCTTCCCGATGTTCGGGTCTAATACCTATTACTGAAGCAAAACGTTGCATGAGAATCTCCTTTACTAGTTGTTAAAGATTGTAAAACTTTTCAGCACTCTTGTAACAAAGCCACTCTTGGTCACTCTCTGAATACTTAGAAATGACATCTAGCTGAGCTTTCCATACTTTGACATAATCTCCAGATAAAATACACACTGGCCAATCCCCACCCATCATTGTGCGATGTGCACCATAGACAGAAATTATGTGATCAACGTAAGGCTGCCAATCGGAAAAACTCCAATCAGGCGAAGATGCGGTATTGAGACCTGAAAGCTTTGCATAAACATTTGGATACGTTGCACATTCGGCCATAAGCGATGCCCATGGCTCCATCACTTTGCCAGCAATATCTGGCTTAGCAAAATGATCTATCACTATCTTTAAATTTGGAAATTTCTTTGCAAGTACAGGAACATTCTTTATGTGATCTGCATTAACTGCTACATAGTCAAAACTCAATCCAGATGACTCGATAAGTCCGATTGTTTCTAAGACTTCAGGTCGTAGAATCCATGCAGGATCTGAAGCATATTTAGGATTACTGTAATCGTGAGTAAGATTTCTAAAACCTTTGATGTAAGGATTCTTCTTAAACAGGTCGATTGCTGCACCTGCCTCTTGTGGCCGTTCAAATGGAACCCAGCCAACCACGCCAACTACAAAATCAGAGTGTGCAGCCACGTCGAGCATATAAAAAGTATCGTCATAGGTATCGGCTGCCTGCACAAGGACAGAGGCAGTAACGCCCGAAGCTGCTATTTCAGGGGCTAGACGTTCGGGCCTAAAATCATCGTAAAGTGGGCCATATTCAGGGGCAATCCAACTATATTCGCGCTCACTCATCACCCATAGATGCTGATGAGAATCAATTAACTTTCGATTAACCATTCCTTACTCCTTTTCGACGCGAGAGTTAAAGAACACCGTAGGCATCCCAGACCTCTCTTACTGATTTTCCGGCGAGCAGATCTTTTAAGACGCTCTTTTCATTCTGCGCACGTGCATTAGCAAGCTCGAATACGCGGTCGATATGAATCGCGGGAATAACTGCCACACCATCGGAATCGGCTACGACCACATCACCAGGATGTACTTCGACACCTCCACATGTCACAACGGTGCCAACAGACGAAACACGCATCCGTCCTTTGTAATCAATAGGGCGCATTGAGGCACCAAAAACGTTGAAGCCCAAACCAACTATGGCCTCAGTATCACGTAAAGGTCCATCACTGACCATGCCAGTAGCTCCTCTACCCATTGCCGCTGCGCTAAAGAGTTCGCCCCAAAAAGCCGAATCATCTCTACCACCAGTTGCGACAACTGCGAGTTGACCAGCATTTAACGTATCGAGAAAATCGATTGCCGCACCATAAGGATCTCCCTGCACGATTTCAACACTTGGTTCAAATTCAATTGTTGCGGCAACTCCAACTGCACGCATGTGTGGACGCAGCGCTCGGATCGATGAGTTCATAACATTATTTCGAACCCCAACGACATCCAAAGAGTCGCTCACCATCGCCGTGCGAACGCGCGGATCTAGAGAAATCGCACTCACGATTTCTTCCTATTCACTAAATAGAGATGAATAAAGGCAATTACTGTTTCGCCTCTTTGATTGGTGACTGTTACTTGTTCATCTACCATTCCGAATTCTTGCGGTTTTTTAGCATGATCTCGTTTTGCAATAATTTCGGCTTTAGATGTTATCGTGTCACCAATAAAGACCGGTGCAATAAATCTAACCTTGTCATATCCATAACTCATAGCGGATTCATTAATCTCACCCGCGAGCATTCCCACTGAGACCGAGAAAACTAAGGTTCCATGGGCCATTCGAGCCCCAAATGGCTGGGTTTTGCACCATTCAGCATCCATGTGGTGCGGATAGAAATCTCCAGTTTGACCGGCATGAGTAATGATGTCGGCCTCAGTTATGGTGCGGCCCGTTGAAGTTCGCGTACTGCCGATCTCATATTCTTCAAAGAACATATTCATCTGGACTACTCCTTCACATTCTTTTCATACGTAGATGCAATCGCAGAAATAGTTGAGTGGTTAACTGTGCGTGAGACCAATGCTTTGTAGATAATCTGGGAGCTCTCAAACTGAACATCAGGCCAACCTAAAATTCGAGGCCTAACCCATGCACCTTCGAGGGTACGCAGAGTATTACGAAAAAAATTATCTGTAGCTTTATTCAGTGCCTCATTTTTCCAAGCAACTAAGTTTCCTGGTTGGCCACCGCTTAATCCGTAAGTAGTGGCTTGAATATGTGGAAGCGCCAACAGGATGGCCGCCTGAGCCGCCAGTTCTATATGTGCACTTGCACTAGAAACTGCAATGCCTGCTCCCCCAAGTTGAGAACCCGTAGCGTGTCCATCGAAAGAAGGTAAGTCGTCATAAGTCAATCGGTATTTTCTAAAACCAGAATGTGAATAATTGCTATATCCATACATACAAATTCCATGAACATAGTCATCACTGGTACTGAGAACTTCAGCTATATCGATTGGATTACTTGTTGCACAAAATTCTGGAACCAAAGTTGCTAGCTCGCACATGAACGTAATGACTTCGAGAGCCATCTCTTGATTGAGATACTCATCCCCTGAGCAAAGCGGAGCTCCTTTTTGGGCCATTAACGTTGCAAAAGTACTAAATGCATCAACAGGTTTATGCGACCATAAAACTTTCTTTTCCCGTGCTAATTCAAAGACGTCGCTCCAAAAAACAGGAGCGCTACCTGACTTATCAGCTCGAAAAGCGCTCACCTGCGCTGCAGTATCGATAGCTAATGCCCAGTGCTTTCCCTGATACAGATATGAGTTATGCGATTGACCAACAGATGTCCGTGAAAGTTCATCTAATTGTGTGTTGGATGCGGTACGTTCAAACTCAACCACGGCACCCGCGTGCACGGCATCAGGCACATGCGGATGATCTATAACCATCACGTCATAATCCTTATAGAACTCTGAAATATGTTGATCTCCAAAAGCTAAGAGCGATCGCGCATCCCACGTAATACTCAGCCCCAATGAGTTTTTTAGGAGCTCATTTGATGCAACTAAGGAGTCAAGCCCACGAGGGTGATCCCATGTCATACCTCGAAG
>JACSDF010000014.1 GCA_015660815.1 Actinomycetota bacterium | reverse complement strand
GATAGCTGTTGCAGTCTGGCTAACGATGAAAGCGAGATGAGAACGGTGTCTAACGAAATCGAATCAATACAAGATCCCGGTACTGCCCCACATGTACTTCGCGCTGCCGACGTTAACCCACGCGCTGAAAAACGTGCCGAACAACAGGTAGCGATTCTCTTTGCTCTCTCTGGTGTGGGTTCGCTTTTATTGATTTACTCATATGTATTTGTTGCAAAGGATGTATTTATTTTCATTCCTGTTATGGGAAATCAAAACGCACAGCAACTCGGGCTTGGTATTGGAATGGCCATGTCGCTCTTCTTTCTTGGCATGGCGGCAATTCATTGGGCTAAAACTTTGATGCCAGAGACTGAAGTTGTTAATCATCGCCATGAATTTCGCTCATCAGATGAGGACCGTGAAGATTTCGTTAAGACCGTTAAAGAGGGTGTTGCCGGAGTACAACTTGGACGACGCAAACTTATTAAGCGTTCGATGTTCGCCTCTATTGGGCTGTTCGCACTTCCACCAGTCTTACTTCTTCGTGATTTAGGTCCACTGCCTAAGAAGCTACTAGAGACAACTAACTGGAAGAGTGGAACGCGCCTTGTTACTGACCCAGGCGATCGTCCAATTTTAGCCTCTGATCTTGAGGTCGGATCAGTTGTTCAAGTTTTGCCGGCAATTGCAGGACACTCAGAAGATTCAGAACACATTGAGCGACCACTGAAAGATATCGCTAAGGATCCAGTTCTACTTATCCGTCTACGTCCTGAAGATTTCAATCTCACTCCAGAAAAACTTGCCATGACGCATGAGGGAATCATCGCCTTTTCAAAGATCTGTTCGCACATGGGCTGCGCAGTCGCTCTCTATGAGCAGACAACAAAGCACTTGTTATGTCCGTGCCATCAATCGACTTTTGATGTTACCCGTGGCGCAAAAGTTATCTTCGGACCAGCTGCACGTCCATTACCGCAGTTGGATATAACCGTTGACGCAGAAGGATATTTAATTGCCCGTGCACCATTTAGTGAATCCGTTGGACCTAGTTACTGGGAGCGTAACTCACAATGACAACTGCTGAAAAAAGAGTCGGTGCAGTAGCTAACTACGTTGATGAGCGAACCGGTGCCGCCGGTTGGGTCAAGAAATCCCTCAATAAGGTCTTTCCAGATCACTGGTCCTTCATGCTCGGTGAAGTTTGCATGTACTCATTTGTTATCTTGCTAATTTCTGGAACCTTTTTAACTCTCTGGTTTGATCCATCTCAACGTGAAGTCATTTACAACGGTGTATACGAACCTCTCCAAGGTTTGAAAATGTCGGCTGCATATGCCTCCACTTTAGATATCTCCTTCGAAATCCGTGGTGGATTATTGATGCGCCAGATTCACCACTGGTCAGCACTTATCTTCATGGCTGCGATTGTGGCCCACTTGCTCCGAGTCTTTTTCACTGGTGCATTTAGAAAACCACGCGAATTTAACTGGATTCTCGGAATCATTCTTGTGACTCTTGGTCTTGTTGAAGGTCTCTTTGGATACTCACTTCCTGATGACCTACTTTCAGGAACAGGAATGCGAATTACTTCGGCAATCATCCAAGCGATTCCACTCGTAGGCACGTATATATCTCTCTTCCTATTTGGTGGGGAGTTTCCCGGTGTTGGTTTCATTCCACGAATATTTACTCTTCACGTCTTATTGATTCCAGGAATTTTCTTGGCGGTCATCACCATTCACGTGATGCTTGTTTGGTACCAGAAGCACACTCAGTTTGCTGGCCCAGGCAAAACCGAAAAAAATGTAGTCGGACATCCAATTTTGCCGGTGTATATGGCTAAAGCTGGCGGTTTCTTCTTTATCGTTTTCGGAGTAACGGCATTCCTTGGGGCAGTTGCTTCGATTAACCCCGTCTGGCTCTTTGGGCCCTATACGCCGGGGCAGATCTCTGCCGGTTCGCAGCCGGATTGGTACATGGGTTGGTTAGATGGCTTAGTTCGCATGGCTCCCCCTTGGGAAACACATGCATTCGGCCACACAATTTCTTGGAACATATTGATTCCGGCGTTAATAGTCCCTGGAATTTTATTTACTGGAATGGCGCTCTATCCATTTATTGAAAGTTGGATTACCGGTGATAAGCGCGAACATCATCTCCTTGATCGTCCACGCAACGTTCCTAACCGAACCGCACTCGGAGTTATGTCAATTACTTTCGTCCTAATTACACTCATAAACGGTGGAAACGATATTTTGGCAGTGGCCTTTGATCTTTCTATCAACCAGATTATGTGGTTCTCTCGAATTTCAGTCTTTGTCCTTCCACCTATTGCATTCATAATTACTAAACGGCTTTGCCTATCCTTGCAGCGCGCAGATCGCGAGTTAGTGCTTCATGGAAAAGAGACGGGCCGACTAGTTCGTATGCCGAGCGGAGAATTCGTCGAAGTGCACGAGCCAATCTCTGAGCAAAAGCGCTTTATCCTCACTTCCCATGAGCAGGTCGCGCCGCTAGTGCTCGAAGATATTGACTCCCGTGGAGTTAAACGCGCTGGACAACTTAAGAACAAACTACGCGTGCGTTTAAGCAAAGCTCACGCCGTAGCAATTCCTAAAGTTACTGCGCAAGAGTTGAAAGAGATCGAAAACCACTAGTTAGCAGAGCGTAGAACAAGCCAAACACCTAGGGCCGTTATTGCTATTCCAAGCAGACTCTGGGTGTTTAGTTTTTCCCCAAATAGAAAATATGCCTCAACGGCAGTTGCTGGAGGAACTAAATAGAACAGCGATGAAACTGAAGCTGCACTTGCCGTATTAAGAAGCCAGAGCAATAACAAAATAGCGCCTACCGAGAGAACGAAAATCAGCCACACCATGGCTCCGGCAAATTTGATACTCCATTGAATATCAGTACCACCAGTAGCAACGGCTGCTATAAATAAGATAAATCCACTTGCACAATATTGGTATGCCGTTCCGGCTAATAATGGAATACCTGAACCAATTTTCTTTTGAAGCAAAGTAGCCGTAGTGCTACCAATGAGCGCGATAAAGACTGCAATAATTCCCAACCCTGAAACTGATCGTTCAAAACTTGGCCCAAGAACTAAGACAACCCCGCACAGCCCAAAAGTTAATCCAAGAATCTGAGTGCCACGCAATTTCTCATTCAATATTTTTATTGCCAAAACAGAAACAAGTACTGGTTGTAGGCTCGTGATTACCGCGGCGGTTCCGGCAGATACTCCCCGCGATATTGCAAAGAAGACGCCGCCTAAATATGCCGCGTGTAAAAAGATTCCAATGAGGGCCGACCTTCTGATCTGAATTTGTGTGAGTTTAATTGGCGATTTCAGGAGTAACGCGATTCCAAAGAGAATTATTGCGGCGATAAATAATCGCAGCGCTAAAAAAATGAACGGGTCGGCAAAGGGCAAACCATATTTAGCACCTACAAAGCCTGTGCTCCATAAAAGAACAAAGATGTACGGCGCTAAACGTGAAACTTTCAACAAGCTAGGTTAGTGAGAAGCGCTTTGAATTGGTTTTTCGTATTCAGTCACCATTCCAATTACCGAAATAATTAGTGCTCCGATACCGATGAGCGTGAGCCACCAACCAATGATCAGTCCGAGACCCATAGTGCATGAACTTAAAGCAACAGGTAATGGCCACCAAGAGTGCGGGCTGTAGAAGCCGAGCTCGCCCGCGCCATCAGCGATTTCGGCCGTTAAATTATCCTCAGGAAGAGTTACACCGATTCGTTTTTGCGTAAACCACACATAGAAACCCACCATGCCTGCAAGTCCGGCCGCCAAGAGCATCCCACCGATTCCAACGGGTTCGCCACCGACGTACCAATAAATAACGGTCATGATCACATAGAAGACCGCTAATCCGGTAAATAACTGCCAATTAACCTTCATGAAAGTTAGTGCCCCTCTGTCTTAATGTGCGGATAATGGAGATCAAATGCAGGTCGCTCACTAGATATACGTGGCATCGTTAAAAAGTTATGGCGTGGAGGTGGGCAAGAAGTTGCCCACTCTAGGGAGGCCCCATAACCCCAAGGATCATCGACACCGACCATTGGTGATTTACGTGTAATCCAAATATTGATCATAAATGGAATCATGGAAAAGGCGAGAAGGAATGAACCGACGGTTGAAACCGTATTCATAAATGTGAAGCCATCGGTTGCAAGGTAGTCGGCATAACGTCGCGGGAAGCCCTTTATACCTAGCCAGTGTTGAATTAAGAAAGTTAAGTGGAAGCCCACGAAAGTCGTCCAGAAGTGGATTTTGCCGAGTCTCTCATTGAGCATCTTGCCAGTCATCTTTGGCCACCAGAAATAGAAGCCTGCAAACATCGCAAAGACCACTGTGCCAAAGAGAACGTAATGGAAGTGCGCAACAACGAAGTAGCTAGCCGATACGGCAAAATCTAGTGGTGGTGAAGCCAAGATAATTCCAGTTAACCCACCAAATAGGAATGTTACGAGAAAGCCCATTACCCACAACATCGGAGTTTCAAAAGTTACGTGGCCGCGCCACATTGTGCCGATCCAGTTGAAGAACTTAACTCCAGTCGGCACGCCGATCAAGAACGTCATGAAGGAGAAGAAGGGAAGAAGAACCTGACCGGTTGCAAACATATGGTGAGCCCAGACTGAAACTGAGAGCGCCGAGATCGCAATCGTCGCTGCGATCAAACCCTTGTAACCAAAGATCGGTTTGCGGCTAAATACCGGCAAAATCTCAGTTGCAATACCAAAGAAAGGCAGAGCCAAAATATAAACCTCGGGATGGCCGAAGAACCAGAACAAGTGTTGGAACAACATAGCTCCGCCATTTGCGGGGTCGAAGAGATGTGTTCCATATAAACGATCGGATTCAAGCCCTAATAGCGCTGCAGCAAGAGGTGGAAATGCGAGCAAAACTAAAATTGAGGTAAGTAACACGTTCCATGAAAAAATGGACATACGAAACATCGTCATGCCAGGTGCGCGCATTGTAAGTATCGTTGTTATGAAGTTAACTCCACCAAGAATTGTTCCAACGCCACTGATAGCTAAACCAACGAGCCATAAATCTGCACCAATACCTGGTGAATACGTTGCATTTGAGAGTGGAACATAGACTGTCCAACCAAATGATGCCGCGCCTCCAGGTGATAAGAAACCTGCAAAGGCCATCAAGCCACCGAACAAGTAGAGCCAGTAAGAGAGCATATTTAACCGCGGAAAAGCCACGTCGGCCGCTCCAATTTGCAGCGGCATAATCACATTGGCAAAGCCCACAAAGAGTGGAGTTGCGAACATCAAAAGCATAATTGTTCCGTGCATAGTAAAGATTTGGTTGTACTGCTCATAACTCAAGAACTGCATACCTGGGCGAGCTAATTCGCTTCGAAGTGCTAGGGCCAAAACCCCACCGATTAAGAACCATGCAAAAGATGTCATCAAATATAGATAGCCGATTGTTTTGTGATCAGTTGAGGTTATCCACTTAACAAAGTTCTTACCTTTAGGTGAGGGTGGTGCCACTACATCATCTAAAGCAGGTGGGTTTGGTGCATATGTGGTCATGCTTGGCTCCCCTTTAACGTCTCAAGATAAGCCTGATAATCGGCAGGTGTAACAACTTTTACTGTAAATAGCATTTGAGAGTGCGCGCGTCCGCATAAAATATTGCAACGCCCTGGATACTCACCTAATTTATTCGCCGTGAACTCCAAGTGATTTGTCACTCCTGGAATATTTTGCATTTGAATCATGAAGGCTGGTATCCAAAATCCATGAACAACATCATTTGAAATTATTGTGTATCTAACACGTTCTCCCAATGGAACTACTAACGTTGATTTTTGAGCAGGAGTTCCAGTAACAACGGCCGAAGGCCCAGCGTCGGTATATGCAAACTGCCATGCCCATTGCACTCCGGTCACTGAGATTTGGTGCATCACGGAATCACTTTTCGCCATAATGACGGTTTCCTTCTTTGCAGTGTAATAAAACATCACTGCAACAATGATGAAAGGAATAATCGTATAAAGGATTTCGATAGGAATGTGATACTGGGTCTGCTTTGGAAACTCTGGGCTATCTTTTTTTGGCCGATGGAAAATCGCTGGCCACACAATCAAAATGAGAGTGATAATTCCAACGACACCTGCGGCAATCCATGCACCTTGCCAGAGCGAAAGTGACTCATCGTTGACACTTGTGACACCCTCTGGAAAACCAAGCTCTGAAACTTTGGAACAACCGGTTAAAAATAGGGCTGGAATTAATAATGCAAAGGTTCGCAGAGCCTTAATTTTCTGTGGCGACATGTGGTCAAGGATATAGGCCGTGCGCCAATATCCAAGTACCCAAAAGCCATCTTGGCGATGTGGTTATGAGCACTGTGGCTAAGAGCACAGGCTACTTATCTGATGTGGGCAGAAATCTCGGCGGCCGCGGCTTGGCCATAGGCCTCTTCAAATCGGGCGACAAACTCTTCGCTTGTAAATCGATACTCCTGCGTTCCCATTGTTTCAATTACATATGTAGCGATAAGGGCTCCGAGTTGGGCACATCGCTCGTGGCTCAAACCCCAAGCCAGCCCGGCTATAAAGCCTGATCTAAAGGAGTCGCCGACGCCGGTGGGATCGGTCTTAGAGTTTTCTTTGGGGCAATGGATCTGAACAAATTCCCCATTGGCCGTTTCAACCTTTGCGCCCTTTGATCCAAGAGTTATCACCCGCACCTTCACGCGCTCCAAAATCTCGGCATCGCTCCAGCCCGTCTTTTGCATGGCAAGGGCGAGTTCATACTCATTCATAAAAAGGTAGGAAGCGCCTTCGATGAGAAGTTTTATATCCTCTCCACTCATCCGCGCCATTTGCTGTGATGGGTCGGCGGCAAATGCAATACCTAGTTCGCGACATGTTTCTGAGTGGCGCAACATCGCCTCAGGATCATCGGGTGAGATGACAAGCATGTCAAAGCGACCGGCTTTTTCCATAATTGGACCCAGCTCAATATTTCTCGCCTCACTCATCGCGCCCGGAAAAAATGATGCGATTTGATTGAGGTCGTCATCGGTCGTCACCATAAAGTGGGCGGTAAAAAGAGTTTGAGATACTAAGGCGTGCGATGTGTCGACTCCGTGGCGCGATAGCCAGGCTTCATAATCTGGCCAATCTTTGCCGACTGCGGCAATCAGAACTGGATTAAGACCAAGAACTCCCATGCCAAATGCAATGTTGGCTGCGCAACCGCCACGTCGAACATCCAGACTATCGACTAAAAAAGATAGTGAGATTTTCTCCAGCGAACCAGCGACAAATGAGTCCGTGAATTTTCCGGAAAAATTCATTAAATGATCAAGACCCACCGAGCCCGCTACACCAATTTTCATGTCGCGATACTAGAGCGTTTTAGGAAAGATTAGTTAAATGAATCGCCGCAGGCGCATGAGCCACCTGCATTGGGATTATCGATAGTAAATCCCTGCTTTTCAATTGTGTCGACAAAATCAATCGATGCACCCATTAAATATGGATCACTCATCTTGTCAATAATGACTTTGACTCCACCGAACTCATGGATGACATCTCCATCTTGATTACGATCATCAAAATAGAGTTGATAGCGAAGTCCAGAACAGCCACCAGGTTGAACGGCTACGCGAAGCATCAAATCATCGCGGCCCTCTTGAGCCAATAGCGCAGCGACTTTTACGGCTGCGACATCGGTCAATCTAATTGCAGTTGTTAAGGAATCTGCTTGGGTCTCAGTGCTCATTCATTCTCTCCTTGGACTAGATGGGACAAGCCTACCTTCTCCCCCTTGTCGCCGCGAACGCAACGGCTAAAAAAGCCAATATAGTTAGCGCTATGAGTACAGAACCCACAGGCAAAGGCCGTCCGACGCCAAAACGTAAAGTTTCAGAGGCGAAGCGCATCACATCATCGCTGGCCCCAGTCGTAACAAAAGATCAAAAACGTGCCGCCAAATTACTGAGCCGCCAAGACCGCATGACATCGCGTGCGGCATATCTGCGCGGAGAAGAAAATGCGATGCCAGCTCGCGACCGGGGTCCAGAAAGACGCTTTGTCCGAAACTATGTCGATGCCCGTCGATCAATTGGGGAATACTTTTTACCCATTATTTTTATCGTTCTGATTTTGACCTTGATTCCTGAGCCGGCGGTTCAATTTGGCGCAATTGCGATTATGTATAGCGTGCTGATGGTTGCAGTTGTCGACGGCATTTTTCTCAGCCGAAGAATTCGAAGAATAATTGGTGAGAAATTTCCGAACTCCCCAACTAAGGGTCTCGGAATGTATGCCTGGCTGCGATCTACACAGATGCGACGATTGCGTGCGCCGCACCCTCAAATCAAAGTTGGAGATAAGTTCAACTAAGCGCGCGGATTTGGACTTATATTCTGAGCCGGATCCATCTCGGGTAGTTTGCCAAGTGCTTTGTCGATCGCTTTCATTGTCGATGCATCTAACTTCACTCCAGATGCTTTAACGTTTTCCTTAACCTGAGATGGTTTTGTGGCGCCCATAATCGCTGAAGAAACATTTGGATTTTGCAGTACCCACGCGATAGCCATTTGAGACATTGTTATCCCAGCCTCTTTAGCAACTGGTGCGAGCTTGGCAACGGCGGTTAGCACTTCATCTCGCATCCAACGCGAAATCATTCCAGCGCCACTCTTTTTATCCGTTGCGCGAGAACCCGCTGGCGCTTTCTTGCCTGCTGCATACTTTCCGGAGAGAACGCCTTGAGCCATCGGTGACCAAACAATCTGGCCTATCCCCTCTTTTATTGAGAGTGGAACAACTTCGGCCTCAATAACGCGCCACAGCGCAGAGTATTGAGGTTGGCTAGAAACAAAACGGTTATAGCCAAGTGCATCTTGAATTTCGAGCGCCGCTGAAATCTGAGGGGCGGTCCATTCAGAGAAACCGATGTAATGAACTTTTCCCGCGCGGATTAAATCATCGAATGCGCTCAACGATTCTTCAAGTGGGGTTTCAAAATCAAAACGATGCATTTGGTATAAATCGATGTGGTCGGTCTGTAAACGTTTCAGCGATGCGTTACATGATTCAATAATGTGTTTACGCGATAAGCCGCGATCATTTTTGCCTGGACCCGTTGGCCAATATACCTTTGTGAAAAGTTCATAGGATTCACGGCGAACGCCTTTTAACGCCTTACCTAAAACTACTTCGGCCCGAGTGCCCGCATACACGTCGGCGGTATCAAATGTTGTGATCCCCTCATTGAGTGCGGCTTTGACGCATTTGATTGCCGCCTCTGCCTCAACCTGTGATCCGTGAGTTATCCAGTTTCCATAGGAGATTTCAGAGACATACATTCCGGTACTGCCAAGGCGACGATATTCCATACTGCGACCTTAAGTCCTGCGCGGCCAGTTGCCAACTCCAGGGCGATGTGGTTTGGTTCACCCACAACTTAATAGTTTTCTCATTAGGGGAAGTTCGGTGAAACTCCGACGCTGACCCGCAACCGTAAAGCGCATGCATCAAGCGCGAAGTCGGATTACCTAATGAAAAGACGTACGAGACAAACACCCGCCGAGGTTTGCGGGGTGTGGTCCTTATTTTGGGTGCGATTTCTGCACTCTTATGCGGTGCTACCCCTGTGAGACTCTTCATATTCGAGAGGCTTCACATCAATGAAAATCAAAGCTTTACTTATCACGCTACTCATTCTGGCTACATCGGTTTTTATAACTCCCTCATCCCACAGTGCGACTAAGGGTTGGCGCTACTGGGGCTATTTTCAAGCCGCCCCAGGTGCAACTATGTGGACCACTGCAATGACTGGACCAACTGTCGATGTCGCCGATGGCGCTGTCGAAGGGTGGTCCTTTGTTTTTAGCAGCGATGATGTTCCATCAGTTCCACCAAAAATTAAACCTAACTTCAAGGCGATCTGTGGCAAAACTATGGCCGACCCAGATACTAAGAGAGTGGCTTTAGTCATTGAGTTCGGTTCTAAAGCATGGGCACCCAAAGGTGAAAAACCTGCAAAGACAATTACACGGTGTGTACGCACCGCTCTAGATTCACAAGGGATCGACGTTTTGGGTCAAGTGGTAAAGATTCGTGCTGCAAGTTCAGGTCTCATTTGTGGGCTCAATGGCTTTCCAGCTAAAGAGTGTGGTGTTGAAATATCAACGCCAGCAGCTTTAACTGTAAAGAAGTAAAAACCTCAATTGAGAAAAGCCCCGCTTCACCCACTGACGTGGTGGATTTGGTCATTCGCCGTTGCAATCAGCGTTGCACGTATTAATGCGCCAATTTTTGCCATCGCTTCAGTGGGTGTTGTCGGAGTAATTGTTTATGTTTTTCGCGAAGATGCACCATGGGGTAAAAGTTTTACCTGGACTTTGAAATTAGCTGCATGGATTTTATTGATCCGAACATTTATCGCGATAACAATTGGTATACCAATACCGGGAACTACGATTTTCACACTTCCTCGAATTCCACTCCCCTCATGGATGCCGGGAGTTCGAATCGGTGGAGCTGTGACGCTAGAAAGGCTCTCATCAGTGATTTCAGAGGGTCTGATCATCTGCGCAATTATCGTTATTTTTGGCGCCGCGGCCTCACTGACGAGTCCTCATCGGCTACTACGTGTACTTCCGGTCTATATGTATGAGTTTGGGGTCTCAGTTGTCATTTCGACCACAATCTTGCCTCAGTTAGTAACCAGCTTTTCTAGAATAAGAATGGCGCAACGCTTGCGCGGGCAGAGTACAAAGGGATTTGCCTCGTATCGTCGAGTAGCGATTCCTCTTTTAGAAGAATCCCTTGCCCGCTCGTTGGATTTAGCAGCCGCTATGGATTCTCGCGGATATGGAATCAGTCGTAAGCGCAGCAGGTACCGGCCTATTACGTGGAAATCTGTTGACACGGCCATTGTTGCAACTGGCCTAATCGTTATGGGGTTATCGTGATTACGTTTTCTAATGTCTCACTCATTTATCCAAACTCAACTAAAACAGTGATTGAAAATCTGACGTTGGAAATCTCCGAAGGAGAGTTAGTTTTAGTAATCGGAGCTACTGGATCGGGTAAATCATCATTGCTTCGATTGATAAATGGTTTAGTTCCCCACCACACTGGAGGAATTCTTGCCGGTGACATCAGTGTCAATGGTTTATCGACGCGCGAAGTAAAACCAGGCGGTTTGGCACATCTCATCGGAATTGTCGGACAAAACCCAATCAACGGTTTCGTGGCCGACACAGTGGAAGAAGAGTTGGCATTTTCAATGGAGGCGCTCAACCTTGCGCCTGAGACGATGCGCAAACGTGTTGAAGAGGTTTTGGATCTACTCTCGTTAGCTCCACTCCGTGCTCGGACAATTGCAACTTTGAGTGGTGGCGAACAACAACGTGTAGCAATTGCTAGCGCCCTTGTATTGCATCCTAAAGTCTTGGTGTTGGATGAGCCAACGAGTGCACTTGATCCTATTGCCGCCGAAGAGGTTCTCTCGATTCTTCATCGCTTAGTACATGATTTGAGCCTTACCGTCATAATCGCAGAACATAAGTTAGAGCGCGTTATTGGTTTTGCCGATCGAATTCTTCATATTAATGGAGACGGTAATTCGATTATCGGGACACCAGAAGAGATTATGAAAATCTCCTCCATCGCGCCACCAATTGTGCACTTGGCCAGAGCCCTTGGCCTTGAAGAAGTTGGGTTGTCAGTCAGAGATATGCGGCGAATGACGGAAAGTATGCGTGCAAACACACCACTTAGTTCACCGCTCAATGATCCTGTAAGTGTGAATCCCGTCATTGAAATTAAGAAGCTAAGCATTGTTCACGGAACAACAATTGCACTTAATGAAGTAAGTGCAACCATTTTCGACAATGAAATCGTTGCAGTAATGGGGCGCAATGGTGCGGGTAAGAGTTCGCTTCTGCGATCAATTGCAGGAGTAAGTGATGGAGCAACTGGAGTTGTGAATGTTCACTCAATAAATTCTAAAGACCTACACAGCAAAGTTAGAAGAGAGACGATTGGATACATTCCTCAAGAGCCAAGTGATCTTTTGTATGCCCAAAGCGTGGCACAAGAATGCGCACAGGCCGATAGAGATAATGAAGTTGCACCGGGTGCAACGTATTCCTTATTGGCACAACTTGTACCAGGCATCGCTTTAGATGCACACCCGCGTGATTTATCTGAAGGACAACGTCTGGGTTTGGCCCTTAGTATTGTTCTCTCAGCAAATCCAAAGATTCTTATTCTCGATGAACCAACCCGTGGTTTAGATTACGAGGCAAAGAAATCTCTTACTCGTATTCTTTTAGAGTTCGCAACGGTTTTTAATCGCACGGTCGTTCTTGCCACACACGACGTAGAGTTAGTCGCTGAACTTGCCACGCGAGTAGTTTTTATCGCAGATGGCGATATCGTCGCTGATGGCGCAACTATTGAAGTCTTGCTCTCATCTCCGGCTTTTGCGCCACAAGTTTCAAAGGTGATGTCTCCGCAACCTTGGTTGACTGTGCGCGATGTCGTCGCGGCTTTGGAGAGTAACGCGCCATGATGTTAACTGGCGATATTGTTAAATTCTCGTGGCGCAATGCGTTAGTTTTAACGATCGCATCACTAATAAGTGCGGCGGGATTTGTCTGGCCATTTTTTTACACGGGTGAGAGCCTTCCAAGAACTCAAATCTTCTTCTGGGTTGCGATTTCAATCGCTGTGCTTCTGGCAATTATTGAAATATCTGGCTCGGGTTTAGATTCAAAATCTATTGCCCTGCTAGGTGTTCTTTCGGCATTAATCGCCGCACTTCGACCACTTGGTGCAGGCGCTATCGGAATTGAACCGATGTGGTTTCTACTGATCCTGAGCGCACGTGTCTTTGGTCCCTCCTTTGGTTTCTTGCTGGGGCTGATCTCGGTCTTTGTCTCTGCCCTTTTAACGGGTGGCTTGGGTCCATGGCTGGGTTATCAAATGTTTGCCGCAGCCTGGATTGGTCTGCTCGCAGGTCTGCTACCTGGAGCTAAAAGCCTTCGAGGCAAAGGCGAGATTGCAATGCTCATTGTCTTTGGCGCTGTGGCAAGTGAGTTGTTTGGAATCTTGATGGATCTACAGTTCTGGCCTTGGGCGCTTGGTTCACAAACTCAATTATCTTTCGTAGCTGGTGCACCAATTTCAGAGAATCTTTCAAATTTTTTTACGTTTCATTTTCTCACTGCAATGGCCTGGGATATTCCCCGAGCAGTATTTACTGCTGGATTAATTCTCTTTGCCGGTCACGCT
This sequence comes from Actinomycetota bacterium, assembly GCA_015660815.1. GTDB lineage: Bacteria > Actinomycetota > Actinomycetes > Nanopelagicales > Nanopelagicaceae > Planktophila. The sequence goes on along the minus strand of JACSDF010000014.1, from coordinate 33,926 downwards.
GTATTAACGGCATTGCGGCGAACATATGTACGTGCAGCCTTTTTAACGCCGATTGAATTTATCGAACATGAGAAGGTACAAAGGGAAGTTTGACAACTTCTACATGTGATTCTCGTCCTCGAACATCAATAATTAATTGATCCCCAACTTTGACCGAAGATGCAAGAAGTGCCAGTGCAATTCCAGTTTTCAGAGTTGGAGAAAAAGTGCCGCTAGTAACTTCACCTAAAACTTCCCCCGAGGTAGTTTTCACCTGCATATGTCCACGCGGAATTCCGCGATCTAAGGATTTAAGGGCCACACTTCGTACCTCAGGTTTATTAAGTTTCTCAGCACGTAATACCTCACTGCCAATGAATCCAGACTTAGTCCAACCAATTGCCCATGAAGCACTAGCCTGAACGGGAGTAATTTCAAGAGATAATTCATGCCCATGTAGCGGATAGCCCATCTCAGTGCGCAACGTGTCGCGGGCGCCGAGGCCGCACACTAAGCCGCCGACAGCTTCAATAGCGCTAGCCAAGGCGTCCCACACTGCCGATGCATCAACGGTTTGAGGCAAAATTTCGTAGCCAAGTTCGCCGGTATACCCAGTTCGGCAGAGAATAACTTTAGCGCCGCCAATCTGCACATGAGAAAAAGCCATGTAGTCGATATCGGTCTTGACCCCAAGTGATTGCAAAACTTGAGCCGCTAGTGGACCTTGAACCGCCAAGACCGCATAATCATTATGCAGATTTGTTACCGTGATCCCAGCGGGTGCGAGTGATTGAAGTACAGCAACGACATCGGTGGTATTTGAAGCGTTCGGTACTAAAAAGAGATCGTCAGGTGAGTTTCTATATGCAATTAAATCATCAATGACGCCACCCTCTGGAGTGCACAGCAATGTGTACTGGGCCGACCCGTCGCCGATTCGATGCAAATCATTAGTAAACACGGTGTTCAGAAACTCCAAGGCCCCAACTCCGACAACTGATGCCTTTCCTAAATGCGAAACATCAAATAGCCCCACACGTTCACGGACTGCAGCATGCTCGGCAAGAACACCCCCACCCGGATATTCGATGGGCATAGACCAACCGCCAAAATCTGCCATTTTGGCATTTCTCGCGAGGTGTTTGTCATTTAATGGTGAACTCTTCATAGTGCAAACCTACCAATACATCTATTACGCTGAGACCCATGAGTACTTTAAAAATTACCGACGGCCCGTTAAAAGACGGTGTCCTTGTTTTGGGTTTAGCCATGAGCGATTCTGCTGGCGGTCTTGCAATTGAATCTGGCGAAGTTGCCGTTGACTCACGCGCATTAATAGCCTCGCTTACCGAAATGGGTGCAACTGGGGCTGCCGATGAGGTTATTAAGTTTCCTAATGGCACAGTGCGCATGATGGTCTTCACTGGGCTTGGTAAGAAAATGAATACCTACTCTCATGAAACCCTTCGTAGAGCAGCCGGTGCCGCGTCGCGATCATTAGCCGGTGCACCCAGCGCAACTTTCGCGCTTCCATCGTCAACACCCGAAAGTTTGAGCGCTGTGGCCGAAGGCGCAGCCCTTGGCGCATATGTATTTTCCGAATTTCGAGGTTCAACTAAGGCCGAGCAAAAAGCACCTCTTAAAACCATAACAATCCATAGCAAACTAGTAGCAGATCCTGATGCACAATCGATTTTAGAGCGCGCGAAAATTGTCGCAGATTACACATTCTTAGTTCGTGATTTAATTAATACTCCCCCATCGCACCTGACTCCCGATAGCTTTGCAAAAAAGATTTCGGCCGAAGTAAGAAAAGCCGGTGGCGTAAAAGCTGGATTGCGAATCTCCATTTTGGATGAGCGTGAGTTGAAGAGCCAAGGCTTCGGCGGAATTATTGGAGTTGGTCAAGGCTCGGCTAATCCTCCACGTCTAGTTCATATCTCATACACGCCAAAAGGCACTGTGAAAAAGCGGTATGCATATGTTGGCAAGGGAATTACTTTCGATACAGGTGGTTTAGCCCTAAAGCCCGCGGCCGGTATGGAGGCGATGAAATCAGATATGAGTGGCGCGGCCGCAGTATGTGCAGCAGTTCTAGCAATTGCAGCGCTAAAACTTCCAATAGCGATCGAAACATGGGCGCCGTTGGCAGAGAATATGGTCAGTGACAAGGCGACAAGACCTAGTGACATTATTACAATTTTTGGTGGCAAAACTATTGAGGTTTTAAATCCCGATGCAGAGGGCCGTTTAGTTTTAGCCGATGCTTTAGTAAAGGCGCAGGCGAGTAAGAACAAACTCGATGGGATTGTCGATGTAGCAACTTTGACTGGAGCTCAAGTCGTCGCTCTCGGAACGCGCACAAGTGCCGTTATGACAAATAACGATGAGTTTTCTGCACAGTTTCTAAAAGCTAGTTCTACAAGCGGTGAGGCTTTTTGGCCAATGCCACTTCCCGTCGAACTCCGTGCCTCGCTAGATTCACCAGTTGCCGATATGGCAAACATCGGTGATAAAAGCGGCGGCATGTTAGTAGCGGGACTCTTCTTAAAAGAGTTTATAAATCCAGATCTAGCATGGCTTCATTTGGATATCGCTGGTCCCGCCTTTAATACAGCAAAGGCGCATGGCTACACCCCTGTAGGTGGCACCGGAATCGCACTTCGCAGCCTGATTACCCTTGCAGAGGGCGCTTAAAAAACTGCATTGGGTAGTTTCGCGCTCAGTAAGGCAAGATAGAGCCCTGAAGATTTATCCAAGTGAAAGGTCTTTACATACGTGTCTGAGATTGATCTAGTCATCATCGGCGGCGGAAGCGGCGGCTATGCCTGTGCCCTTCGCAGTGCTCAATTAGGTAAAAGTGTTGTACTCATCGAGGCCGAAAAAGTTGGTGGCACGTGTTTGCATAAAGGCTGTATTCCTACGAAAGCGCTATTACATGCCGGTGAAATTGCCGATGGTGCTCGTGAGGGCGCTCGCTTCGGAGTTAAATCCACCTTCGAAGGAATCGATATGGCCGGGGTTAACAGTTACAAAGATGGCGTCGTCTCTCGTCTTTACAAAGGCTTGCAAGGATTAATTAAATCTCGCGCAATTACATATGTCGAAGGCCACGGAAAACTTGTCTCTAAAAACTCTGTTGAAGTTAATGGTCAGATTTATACCGGTAAAAATATCGTCCTTGCAACTGGCTCATATGCCAAGAGTCTTCCAGGTCTTGAAATCGATGGTCTCCAGATTATTACATCCGACCATGGAACGAAGTTAGATTATGTCCCAAAGAGTGTCATCGTGTTGGGTGGTGGTGTCATTGGTTGTGAGTTTGCATCGGTGTGGAAATCATTTGGTGCTGAAGTAACAATTATTGAAGGACTACCGCACTTAATTGCACTCGAAGATGAATCATCGAGCAAGCAGTTAGAGCGCGCATTTAGAAAACGAGGAATCAATTTTGAACTCGGTGTATTTTTCAAATCCGTAGAGAAAAGTTCCGCAGGCGTAACCGTAACCCTTGAAGATGGCAAGACATTTTCTGCTGACCTGCTTATGGTCTCCGTAGGACGTGGTCCCGTTTCGGCAAATCTCGGTTATGAAGCCGCCGGTGTCGAAATGGAACGTGGATATGTTTTAGTTGATAACAAGTGTCGCACTAATGTCCCAGGAATTTGGGCCGTCGGCGATTTAATTCCAACCTTGCAGTTAGCCCACGTAGGCTTTGCAGAAGGAATGCTTGTAGCCGAAGAGATTGCAGGGCTAAATCCCCGTCCAATAAATTACGACGGAATTCCACGCGTAACATACTCAGATCCTGAAGTTGCATCTGTTGGATTAACAACGGCAGAAGCCAAGAGGCGCGGTCACGATGTTATTGAGCTCAGCTATGACTTAGCTGGGAATGGTAAAGCACAGATTCTCAATACCGCCGGTTCAATAAAATTAATTGCCGAAAAAGATGGTCCGATTCTCGGTGTACATATGGTCGGCGCACGCGTTGGTGAGCTATTAGCTGAGGCCGAATTAATCTTTAACTGGGAGGCACGAGCAGTTGACGTTGCATCTTTAATTCATGCACACCCAACGCTTTCAGAGGCAATGGGCGAAGCTCACATGGCACTTGCAGGCAAACCGCTACACGCTCACGGATAATCAAGGAGATGAAATGACATTTTCAGTAACTATGCCAGCGCTCGGCGAGAGCGTGAGCGAAGGTACGGTCACTCGTTGGCTCAAGGCCGAAGGCGATCATGTCAAAGTGGATGAACCACTTCTTGAGGTTTCAACTGACAAAGTAGATACTGAAATCCCATCACCTGTAGCGGGTGTTCTTACCAAGATTGTTGTTCAGATTGATCAGACCGTTGCCGTTGGAGCCGAGCTCGCCGTAATTTCCGAAGGTGTGTCCGGAGATGTGATTAAGGATGCTTTGTCCGCGGTTCCAGCCCTAGTTGTGCCAACAGTTGAAGTGGTTGAAACGCCGGTTGTGCCATCGGTTGAAGTGGTTGAAACACCTACTCCTGTCGTTGCTGCTCCCGTCGCACCAACTACACCAACAGCAGGCACGGTCATCACAATGCCAGCCCTTGGTGAAAGCGTAAGTGAAGGAACAGTTACTCGTTGGCTGAAAAACGTTGGAGATACTGTTGCAGTTGATGAGGCTTTATTAGAAGTTTCGACCGACAAAGTTGATACAGAGATTCCATCTCCAGTCGCTGGAGTATTGCTAGCAATAGATGTGCCAATCGATACCACTGTTGCTGTCGGAGCTCGATTAGCACTCATCGGTGTAACTGGAGCCGTTACTGCACCAATAGTGTCCGCTCCAGTTGTTGCTGCGCCAGTAGTGTCCGAAGTTGTGACGAAGGATGCTGTCTCCGAGGTTCCAGCTCAAGTTGTGACTGCTGCGCCAGTTGTTGCTGCGCCAATAGCCCAACCAATGGATGTCTATGTAACACCGCTCGTTCGAAAACTCGCCAATGATCTAGGAGTTAACCTCGCTAATGTGAAGGGAACAGGTGTTGGCGGAAGAATTCGCCGCGAAGATATTGAATCCCTATCTAAGCCGGTAGTGCCGGCAGTTCCACCTCAAATGGTGTCATCACCTGCCGCTACATCTTCAACTCCATCGACTATCGCGGTCTCACCGCTTCGTGGAACTACTGTGACCATGACAAGATTGCGCAAAGTTATTGCTGCCCGAATGCTTGAATCACTTCATGTCAGCGCACAGCTCACAACCGTTGTTGAAGTCGATGTAACTAAAATTGCGCGATTGCGCGATCGCTCTAAGGCAAATTTTGAAGTTCGCGAAGGCGTCAAACTCTCCTTCCTTCCTTTCTTTGCAGTTGCAATCTGCGAAGCATTGAAACAACATCCAGTACTGAACTCATCAGTGGAGGGTGATCAAATTACCTACCATGGCGCGGAGCATCTCGGCGTTGCTGTAGATACTGAAAGAGGTTTGCTGGTTCCTGTAATTGCTAATGCTGGCGATTTGAATATGGGTGGCATTGCGCGAAAAATTGCAGACCTTGCCGCACGTACGCGCGAAGGTAAAGTGACTCCAGATGAACTCGGTGGTGGCACTTTCACTCTAACTAATACCGGAAGTCGCGGCGCACTTTTCGACACTCCGATTATCAATCAACCACAAGTTGCAATCTTGGGTCTCGGCGCCGTTGTGAAACGTCCAATGGTTGTTCGCGGTGAAGATGGCGGAGAGTCCATCGCAATTCGATCCATGGTCTATCTTGCACTTTCATACGATCACCGTGTTGTTGATGGTGCAGACGCTGCGCGCTTCCTAGTCACTCTCAAAGAGCGACTTGAAGGTGGAGCTTTTGAATCTGATCTAGGTCTGTAAAGTAGTTATGAGAGTTCCTGAACGTATTGCAATTACTGGCTCATCTGGGCTCATCGGGACTGCGCTTGTTGGCCACCTAAAGTCCGAGGGCCACACTGTCCAACGGCTCGTGCGTCGAGCACCGGTCGCGGTGGATGAAGTGACATGGGATCCAAATACTGGATATGTAGATTTGAGAGCACTCGAAGGCGTCGATGCAATTATTCACTTAGCCGGTGCGCCTGTTGCTGATCAACGTTGGACCAAAAAATACAAAGCGGAAATTCTTAACTCTCGATTAATGGGTACGACTACCATTGCAAAAGCGGCGGCCGAAGTTAAGCCGGATGTATTTATATCTGCCAGTGCTATCGGTTGGTATGGCGAGAGCGGCAATCGAGCAGTGGTTGAATCTGATCGAGTTGGTGATGATTTCCTTGCCGCCACATGCCACGAATGGGAGGCCGCGGCAGATTTAGCTACTGGAGTCCGAACTGTAAAAATACGTACCGGTTTAGTTTTAGATCCAACTGGTGGCGCACTTGGAAAGATGCTTCCACTTTTTCGTTTAGGTTTTGGCGGAAGACTTGGCAGCGGAAAACAGTGGTGGTCATGGATTACTCTTCACGATCTTGTTCGGGCCATTGATTTCGCACTTGTTGAAGATATTTCCGGTCCAGTTAATTTAACTTCTCCCAATCCTGTAACGAACCTTGAATTCACGTCAGCGCTAGCTCGCGCCCTGCACCGACCTGCATTATTTCCAGCTCCAGCTTTTGCACTCAAAGCAGTTCTCGGTGGCTTCTCTTCTGAAGTATTAGGTTCAAAGCGCGTGATACCGCAGATTTTACAGGAGGCTGGCTTTACCTGGGATTATCCCCACATTACCGAAGCGTTAAATGCGCTAGTTGAAAGCTAATTCACCCGCTAATTTGCCAGAAAATAATGCACCTTGCTGAGATGGAACACTTCTATGGTCGCCAGTGAGAAAGAGAAAATCACTTAACTTTATATTCCGTGAAAGTGGTTTTCCTATTGTTTGCAACGGTAACGCTAACGGTATTTCATACTTAGCAAGTAACTGCCAGCTTCGAGTATCTACTCCCCACATCAGCGTTAAATGCCGTTTAACATCGGATTCACTTGTGCCTAAAGCCGATGTTGTTGATAATAAATATTGCCCACTTGGTGCATACGCAGGTGAAATATCTGAAATTACAACACTATTAATTACAGGGCCACGTCGCTGGCTATCTACAAGTAGGCGACCTGTTCCTGAAGGATTGGAATCACAAACGTGATACCAGGTTATGCATCCCGCCATCTGTGTATCTAAATCATAATTCAATAACTGCGTTGCTGTCATTGCATCGGTTGCAACGATAATCTTTTTGGCGGTAAATGTTCCCCTTGATGTGAATAATTCATGACCATTAATCCGTTCAACTCGAGTATGTAACTCAACATTATTGAGGCGCTTTCCTAATGCCAAGGGCAATTCACCTACGCCTCTTCGCGGAAGCCCTGGTGAGCCACTGACAAATGACCTAAGTATTGAGATTCCATATTGCGCATTGATTGAGTAAGGATCTGCTAAAAAAACTCCCTGTAAAAATGGGCGCAAAGTTCGTTCATATGTACTGCCTAAAACTGAAAGTACTTCTCCAATGGATACATTATCTTTGGGCTTGCTAAAGATAATGCGAATCAACGCCAGTTTTTCAGGAAGAGTCCCGGTAGCTCTATGTAGAACTGAAAATGGCATGGATCGCGGATCGCCAATGGCATGTCTTTTGTCCCCAACCACAACTTCTATAGCACGGGGAGCTGGAAGAAAATCAATCTCATCAATCACATCAAGTTCTACGAGCGAGGGATACTTTGAATTTATTAACTGGAAGCCACGATCGCAGAGAAATCCATCGATGCTATCTGTAGCAATCCGGCCACCCAGACGGTCACTTGCCTCAAGAAGTACAACTTCAGCTCCTAAGTCTTGCAAGTGAAGCGCCGCACTCATTCCGGCTAAACCCCCACCCACTACGACATAGTCGAAGTTTTTAGGCATTCGTAGATTTCTCCCGTGCTTGATCAATTAACTGCGCCACTAATAAGACATCTTTATTATCAATCGGCCAAGGAGATTGACCTTCAAGTGCATCGGCAACGGCGCTGTAGAATAATGCGTAGTTTCCATTTTCACCGGTAATTTCTTCTATCTCATTGCCGCGGTGAATGAAAGCCTTTGATGAAGTTGGAACCGCCCATGTACCGCCCATCGGATACTTTCCACTTCTCAGTAAATCCTCTTGTGGATCTAAATCATGTATTAATAGTGCACCTTGAGCACCAAGAATTCGAACGCAGGGACCAGGTGCACCAACGACGGCGCTTGCCGATAAATACGACATCAAACCGCCAATGTGGCGCAAAACTAAAACAGAGTCATCATCGGCTCCTCCTCGCAAAGATCTAACCGATGACATAACAAGTTCTGCAGAACCAAACCAATCGATTGCCGTTGAAATTAAATGGGACTGTAAATCCAATAACTGACCTCCGCCGTCGGCAGCGCTCATGTTTTCACGCCATGACTGCGCATTTAAATCTGGTCGAAAACGCTCAAAACGTGACTCCATTCTGTGGATCTGACCCAAAACCCCGCTTGCCAGGACACGTTTAATAGTTAATGCGTTGCTATCCCACCTGCGATTAAAAAAAGCAGAAACCGGTGTTCCGGCCTTTAAACCTGCATCGATTATTGTTTTAGTTTCGGCATAAGTTCGGCCCATAGGCTTATCAATAACGACCGGGATGCCTGCATTAATTGCAGACAAGGCATCACGTGCGTGAGCGATGTTGGCTGATGCAACTACCACGAGATCTAAACGCTCCTTAACGAGCTCTTCACTTGTGGCGACTACATTCACACCTGGAAAATCTTCTTGCGCTTGGGCATGGCGAATTTCATTCGTGGTCGCAATCGCGACTACTTGGAAACCACACCCTTTAAGTAACGGGGCGTGAAAGTACCGCCCGGCTAAGCCATAGCCGACAATTCCTACACGCAAACTCATTTATTTGTACTGCAACTTAGATGGCCACCAGATTTTCCCACCGATGTCATAAGCCAGTGCCGGTACCAAAATCGTACGAACTATCAGAGTATCGAGCAAAACACCGAAAGCTACTGCAAAGCCCAACTCTGCTAGGAAGACCAAAGGTAAGACACCAAGAACACCAAATGTGGCTGCTAAAACAATTCCAGCAGATGTAATAACGCCACCTGTGACCGTCAACCCCTTTATAACGCCGGCTCGAGTACCGATTTTTGCACTCTCTTCTCGCACTCTCGTCATAAGGAAAATGTTGTAGTCAATTCCAAGAGCAACAAGGAAAATAAATGCGAAGAGCGGGAAAGATGTATCTGCGCCCTTGAAATTGAATATATGTTCAAAGACTAATTGGCATGCACCCAGAGTTGCAAAGTACGAGAGCACCACCGTTGACAGTAATAGAACTGCTGAAATGATACTTCGAAGCAGTAGACCAAGTATAAGTGTGATCAATAATAAAACGATTGGAATTATCGTTTTATTGTCGTGATCGGCTGCGACATCGGTATCAAAGGCAACGGCAGTTGAGCCGCCGACCAAAATATCTGGATCAATGGCGTGCACGGTTTCTCTGATTACCGGTATGACATCCCGTGCCTCAATAGAATCAGGGTTAAGCGACAAAGTGGCATTTAAAACTACTTGACCATTGAGTATCTTTATTTCTGGGAGTGGTTGTCCAGGAATAACTGGAGTCACGCGCAGAGGATCAACTGATGCGACACCTTCGACTCTCATGAGCGCTGCGCTGACAGATGCGACTAAAGCTTCATTGACAATAATCTCTGTTGGCTGCCCTGCTCCCCCAGGAAAATGTTGACCTAAAAGCTCTAAACCAATGACCGAATCCTGTTTTTTAGTGAAAGAGTCGGCCGTGGATAGACCCTTAGCGTTCAGTGTTGTTGAAAAACCGGCGAGAATTACGAGAACTACCGATGTAATGATCCACAACTTGCGAGGGCGTTTTTGGACGCCCGCGCCGATCTTTGCCCAGGTTCCTTCAAGTTGAGAGTTCACATCATCAAAACGCGGAATTCGTGGCCAGAAAATCCACCGGCCAAATGCAACTAAAAGTGCGGGCAGTAAAGTTAAAATCGTAATCATTGAAGCGGCGATACCTATCGCTCCCACTGGACCGAGTCCGCGATTGCTGGAGAGATCGCTAAGAAGTAAAACTAATAAACTAACGATGACGGTCATGCCCGAGGCGAGAATTGGTTCAAAGACGCCCTTGTAAGCGGCCTTCATCGCATCAAATCGTGAGGCATAGTGATGTAACTCTTCGCGATAGCGCGATATTAAAAGAAGTGCATAATCCGTCGCCGCTCCTAGAACTAAAACCGAAAGAATTCCCTGGGATTGACCACTTAAATCAATTGCATTGTTTTTGGCCAACAAATAGACGATCCCGCCAGCGGTAGATAAGGCAATAACCGATGAGAAAAGGGGCAAAATCCACAGAACGGGGGATCGATAAACAACTATTAATATCAGTGCAACAACTATGAGTGTCGTAAATAAAAGTGAAGAGTCGATACCGCTAAAGGCTCCAAAGAGATCGCCCAGTATCGCACCTATGCCAGTTACATTTGAAGTCAAACCATTGGCTTTAGCGTAAGCCGCCGAATCTTCTCGAAGAGTTTTTATAATTTCAGGCAGGACTGGTTTATCATTTGGCAATAAATCTTCAGTCGAAGCAAGGGTAAGTGGCAGATTTACAAGAATCGCTTTCTTGTCCTGCGAAGCAAAGGCAAAGATTGGTTGACCGGGAATCAAATACTTAGAAATGGCGATATCTGAACCAAGAATTGGTTTTGAACTAAGTTTTGCTAAGTGCTCGTTAAGCGCTGCAACTTTGGACTCGTCAATTTCACCTAGATAGAGAATGAGCGTTGGTATAGTCTGTGACTGATCGGCAGAAAATTGGGCAATTATCTTTGATGCCTGTGTTGATTCAGCGCTTTGAGGTAAAAAGGCTGAGTTATCATTTTCTTGAACCGTCGATAAAGAGCCAAAAAGTGGGCCAAAAACTCCACTAGCTCCGAACCAGAGGAAAATCACGATAAGCGCGGTTATAAATGGGCGTCGGCTTCTTTTTTTCGCAACTGTTTCCACGGATTATTCCCTTTCGGATTGGTAAGGATGCAATCCTACCTTTAGGCTAGGGATGTGACTGTAGTTACTAGCCCCCACGATTCTGTAATTGCCTTGGCCCGCCATGGCCTCATCGATTACGAAAAGGCTTGGGATGTTCAGCGAACAATTCATGGCGAAGTCGTTGAAAAAAAACGACCTAATACGCTTTTACTTTTGCAACACCCCTCGGTGTACACCGCAGGTCGCCGAAGCGATCCCTCAGAGCGACCACATGACGGTACCCCTGTCATCGATGTCGATAGGGGCGGAAGAATTACATGGCACGGACCCGGCCAATTAGTGGGCTATCCAATTGTCCGATTAGCTAAACCAACCGAAGTCGTTGGCTTTGTTCGCGAAATCGAGGCCGGTCTCATCCAAGTCTGTGCAGAGTTTGGAATAAAAGCGCAATGTTTTGCTGGACGCTCAGGCGTCTGGATTCGCGATGAAAAGGGTGATCGTAAAATCGCCGCTATTGGAATTCGAGTAGCCAAAGCCGTAACTATGCATGGATTTGCTTTAAATGTCTGCCCTGATTTAACTGCATTTGATCGGATTGTTCCCTGTGGCATTGCCGATGCAGAGGTGACTTCTATGGAAAAAGAGTTAGGTCGCGCAATTACGATTGAAGAAGTTGAACCAGTTGTTGAGCGCTACATCTTTGAATCTCTGAAACGAGTGACTGTATGAGCATCGCCCCTGAAGGTCGCAAGATGATTCGCATTGAGGCCCGCAACGCGCAAACCCCAATCGAACGCAAACCCGAATGGATAAAGACTCGGGCAAACATGGGTCCTGAGTACACCAGGCTTCGATCATTAGTAAAAAGTGAGGGTTTACATACAGTCTGCCAAGAAGCCGCGTGTCCAAACATCTTCGAGTGTTGGGAAGATAAAGAGGCAACATTTTTAATCGGTGGAGATAAGTGCACTCGTCGCTGCGATTTTTGCAATATAGATACAGGTAAACCCGATCCACTAGATCGAGAAGAGCCACGAAAAGTCGCCGAATCTGTGAAAGCGATGGGGCTTGCCTATGCAACTATCACCGGCGTTACTAGAGATGATCTGCCCGATGAAGGCGCATGGTTATATGCTGAAACTATTAGACAGGTGCATGCGTTAAATCCCGGCTGCGGAGTAGAAATGTTAGCTCCGGATTTTCATGCAAAAAGCGAGCTACTTAACGAAATTTTTGAAACGCTTCCAGAAGTCTTCGCCCACAATCTAGAAACTGTACCGAGAATCTTTAAGGAAATTCGTCCAGCATTTACTTACGAAAAATCTTTACGTGTAATAACAATGGCCCGCGAATTTGGTCTGATTACCAAATCGAATTTGATTCTCGGATTAGGTGAAACGCGCGCAGAGGTTTCACAGGCCCTCATTGATCTACGAAGCGCTGGCTGTGATTTAATCACGATTACCCAATATTTACGTCCTACCAATCGTCATCATCCAGTTGTACGGTGGGTCAAGCCCGAAGAGTTCGTTGAGCTATCAAGCGAGGCAACTGAGGCAGGTTTCCTCGGCGTAATGAGCGGACCACTTGTACGCTCAAGTTATCGTGCTGGACGTTTATATCGACAGGCAATGGCGGCTAAAGCAACTCATGGCTGATTTCGTATATCCCCCAGTAATCTTTGTAATCAAATCACTCTGGAAATATTTAGATCTAAAATTTGATTTTCAAGGTGTTGAAAATATCCCGCAAAAAGATGGCGCAATTTTAGCCATCAATCATGTCAGTTATTTAGATTTCGCAATTACTGGTACGGCGGCATTGCCTGCGGGTCGATATGTGCGCTTCATGGCTAAAAAAGAAGTTTTCAACAACAAGCTCGCTGGACCTTTGATGCGCGGAATGCACCATATAAATGTAGATCGTCAAAATGGTGCGGCATCTTTTGTTGCTGCTCTGCGTGCTCTAAAGGCAGGCGAGATAATTGGAATTTTTCCTGAGGGAACAGTATCCACGAGTTTTGAGATTAAAGGTCTAAAATCTGGCGCAGTTCGTCTTGCGATGGGTGCTGGAGTTCCAGTTATTCCAACAATTATTTGGGGAAGCCAGAGAGTTTGGACTAAGGGTGTAAAGCGAAATCTACGTCGCAAACATATTCCAGTCTCCGTAATCTTTGGAGAGCCGATTACCTATAAAAAAGGTGATGACCTCGAAGTTGCTGAAGCACATCTGCGCCAAACACTTCTTGGAATGCTTCACCAAGTTCAAGAGAATTACCCTGATAGCCATGTGGGCCAGCGCTGGGCACCTACCCGCCTTGGTGGAACGGCCCCTGCCCCACTAAACTAGGCGACATGTTTAAGAGAAAAGCAAAAGAAAAGAAGATTAAGAAGCCACGTTTCCAAACTTTCCGCGATGCGTATAGCGTCACGAAAGTTGTAAAACCATGGATTCCATATGCTCTCATTGCAATTTTTCTCGTCACATGGTCTATCGGAATTGGAATCGGATTTGCTCTTGGACATCCAATTTACTTTGGATTTATTTTCTTGCCGCTAGCTTTTCTTATGGCCCTCCTGTTCTTTACTCGTCAAGCGGGCACCGCCGCTTACTCATCAATTGAAGGCCAGGTGGGTGCAGGAGCCAGTGTGTTAATGGCGATCCGCAAAGGATGGACCACTACCCCTGCAGTTGCCGTTGCGCGTAATCAAGATATGGTTCACCGAAGTGTTGGCCGTGCAGGGATCGTATTAACTGGAGAAGGCTCGCAAGGGGTTAATCAAATGCTCACCGATGAGCGAAAAAAGACTGAGCGATTCGCACCAGGTGTTCCAATCGCACTCGTTGTCATTGGCGATGAGCAAGGACAAGTTCCACTTCGCAAACTGCAAAAGAAGCTACAAAAAATGCCGAAGAAATTAACTGCCCATCAGATGCGCGAAGTACGTGCGCGCTTAAAGGCCGTCGGTGGTTTATCTATGCCAATTCCAAAGGGTCCAATGCCAACTCGTGTACCAAAGATGCGTTAAACCCAACCAAGAAATCGACCTTATTTACCAGTCAACAACCTGCTTTTCTTCCCAGAGGACTCCTGTTAATTTTTCCTGATCACGTGCACCATTGATATCAAAATTACGAGTTGCCAGCCAGATTGCCGTCTGTGCACCTTGCTCTGCAGATAGAGGTGCCCCAGGGCCCCCCATATCTGTGCGCGAATGATTAGGGCAGATCGCATCGACTAAAAATCCTCGACTCCCTAAGCCGGTTTCGTGTGCCAAGTTTCTTACTAATGCATTCACGCCAGCCTTACTAATTCGATATGGCGCTAATCCCCCAGTATTTCCGGGTCCAGACATGCGACCTAAACAGGCGGAAAAGATAATGGTTCGGCCATTGCGTGCTTCGGCCATCGGGGCTGCCAGAGTATTTACTGCACAAAATACTGAATCCAAATTAATCGCCATTACTCGGCGCCACTCTTCGTTATCCGTCTTTAACGTCTTCGACATCTTGGCACTCATGACTCCATGAGCCAAAACCAAAATCTGCGGAACGCCAAAGGTATCGAGAATTTCTTCAAAGCTCTTTTTGGAGGCATTGATATCGGCTAAATCAACTGCTCGATAATCGCATTGCAATTCCGCTGCAGCTTGTGCCAACCGATCGACATCTCGTGCCACTAATACAACGTGATGCCCCAATGCCCGAAGAGCCTTCGCCGTTTCAAAACCAAGTCCGCGAGAGCCACCGGTAACGATTGCAAGAACCATGAGTTAATTCTGCCTACTTGCGCGGCAAATGTCGCAGCGAAGCTTTGAACTCCCTGTGTCTTTTTTGCTCTGTTGGATCTTTTTTAGTTGGAAATGCCCATTTTAGAATCAGGATAAAAATAGGCAGGACTAAAAAGCCACTTATCGCCTGCAAAAAAAGTCCATTATCGATTCCACCGAGCATGGTAGAAATCTAGCCTTCTAGGGCAAATATTTCTTTTTGAAATAAATTGACTGCTAAGAATTTCTAGTCAAAACTGTTTTACTAATACGTTCATGGATCCCGCGGCCATTCTCGTCATAGGTCACGGCAGTTACGACAAGAACCAAGAAAAATGTGCGGATCAAAGCCTGCAAAGGAGTAATTGCTCCTCCATCACTAAAGCGAACGACGCGCAGACCAAAGATCTTCTGGCCTAGGGATGCACCAGTCAGCGCCGTCAGAATTGCTACCTCGCCGAAGAAAAGCGCCAAGATAATTGGTGATCGATCTGGCGTCATTTGGCCGATTCCACCCGAGAGGGCAGCGATAATCGCATAACAGGCCAGCCAATCCAGGGTTATCGCGGCGAGGCGTCGCCCAAGGCTCACATCTCTAGCTCTTGAATCCATGCCCCTAGCCTAGAGGTCAATTTCGTAACATGGCTGTAACAGGGTGGTTATGCCCTTTTGACGCAAAAGACTTATTCTTGCCCCAGCGCAGAGGTGCTCAATGCCGAGAGATCTGCAACTGATACGTCGATTTTCGTATCACATGTGAATTGGGAGAAGCATGTTTAAGAATTCAGAAGAGATTTTTGCATATATTAAAAAGGAAGATATTAAGTTAGTAGATGTTCGCTTTACCGATCTTCCTGGAATCCAACATCACTTTAATGTTCCAGTTGAATCATTTGATCAAGCCGTCTTCACGGATGGCTTGATGTTTGATGGTTCATCGATCCGCGGTTTTCAGTCAATCCACGAATCAGATATGAAGCTTTTGCCCGTTCCGGAATCGGCATACCTTGATCCATATCGTAAAGAGAAAACATTAATCATTCTCTTTTCTGTTCATAATCCAAGTGATAACTCGCTTTATAGTCGTGATCCTCGCGGTGTTGTTGCAAAAGCCGTTGACTTCATGCGCGCACAAGGTATTGCAGATACTGCGTTCTTTGCACCAGAGGCTGAGTTCTACGTATTTGATCGCGTTCGTTTTAAGACCGATATAAACACTGCCTACCATGAGATTGATTCATATGAAGGTGCGTGGAATACCGGAATTAAAGAAGATGCCGATGGAACTCCTAACCGCGGATATCGCACACGCGTCAAGGGAGGATATTTCCCGGTTTCGCCAACGGATCAATTCGCAGATCTCCGCGATGAGATGGTTATGCAGCTAGGCAAGGTTGGCTTACTTGTTGAACGCTCACACCACGAAGTTGGAACGGCTGGACAGATGGAGATTAACTATCGCTTCACCGATATTTTGCATGCAGGCGATGACATCATGAAGTTTAAGTATGTCGTTCGCAATACTGCATGGCAGGGCGGAAAGACTGCAACGTTTATGCCTAAGCCACTCTTCGGAGATAATGGTTCTGGAATGCACGTTCACCAATCACTCTGGAAAGATGGCGTCCCGTTATTCTTCGGAGATGGTTACGGAGACCTGTCCGAGATGGCCCGTCACTACATCGGTGGTCTGCTCAAGCATGCACCATCGCTTCTTGCTTTCACTAACCCAACAGTTAACTCGTATCGCCGCTTAGTCCCAGGTTATGAAGCTCCAGTAAATCTTGTTTACTCAGCGCGTAACCGCTCGGCTTGTATCCGTATCCCAATTACTGGATCTAATCCGAAAGCAAAGCGCATCGAATTCCGTTGCCCAGATCCATCATCAAATCCATATCTAGCATTTGCTGCGATGTTAATGGCCGGTCTTGATGGAATCATTAATAAGATCGAACCACCTGCCCCAGTAGATAAAGATCTATATGAGTTAACTGGTGAAGAGGCCGCTGCAATTCCTCAGGTTCCAGGTTCACTCGATGAAGTGCTCAATAACTTAGAGCGCGACCACGAGTTTTTGCTCAAAGGTGGCGTCTTTACTAAGGATCTCATCGAAACGTGGATTGATTTCAAGCGTAAGCAAGAGGTTGATTATGTTCGCCTACGTCCACATCCAGCTGAGTTTGAGCTGTACTTCGATATCTAATCGTAAAAATACAAAAGCCCCGGCCAGAAGTTGGTCGGGGCTTTTGTATTTTACATCTTCCGAGAAATTAAAAGTTCAATTCATTTTCGGGCCGCGTCAGCCGCTAGCAGATCGCGAATCTCGGTTAACAGAATTATGTCCGGGGCTGCTGATGCGGCTGCTTCGGTTGGAGTCTTAATAAAGCGCGCCTTAGCTGCCTCGTATGGTTTGACCACAAATAAAAAGAGGACGGAGGCGACGATGAGGAACGCTACGGCAGCGCTCAGGAATGCACCTACGGGAACGCCGCCGGGCATAAAGTTGTTGAAGTCCGGGTTTCCGCCTACTTTGCCGACAAGAGAGAGCACCACTTCGGTGAAGGTGCTGACGACAGTTGCGAATGCGACCCCAACGATGAATGCAACGGCAAGTTCGACGAGATTACCCCGCAAAATGAAATCCTTGAATCCTTTCATGACAAATCCCAACCTTTTGCTAGACAAATGAGTTTTAACAGAGGCTAACCAGAATCTTTAGTGGTGTCAACGAAAACTTCATTGGCTGCAGTCTATTACTTTTTTGCGAACGCTTTAAAAAAGGCTATCGAAAGAAAAGCACTAACGATCGATGCAACGATTACCGCAAGGACAGCGATGTCCTGTGTTTGCATATCTTTGAAGGCTAAATTTGCAATGAAAATCGCCACTGTAAAACCGATTCCCGCCGCACTTCCGGTTGCCAGTAATGACGATTTATTCCTAGCCCGAAGAAAATTCCCCACGCAATTAGAGACTGGGATGCGTCTCTAATCGATTCGGAAGTTATGACAACTCCAGTATTTGCGAATGCAAAGACTGGCACAACAATAAAAGTGCTGATTGGGTGGAATTTATGTTCTAGCCATTCAATGATTGAAACAGAACCGTCACCAGTATCTTCAAGATTCGTACGCTTGTGAGGAATATTTGGAGTCATCAGTCCGAGAATTACACCCGCCAACGTTGGATGAACTCCGGACTTGTATAGCGAGAACCACAAAGTGAATGCAAAAAGTGAGTACAGAATGGTTGATGAGATTCCTGTCTTTTTTAAGAGTGCAATAAAGAGAATGCTCAACAATGCCGCGACTAGCCAAGAAAAATTGATTCCTGTCGAGTACACAAATGCGATGACCAAAATTGCCCCTATGTCATCTATCACGGCAAGGGCTAGTAAGAATGAGCGAAGTGATGCTGCAACACTTGTGCCGAGCATCGTTAATAATCCAACTGCCAATGCGATATCAGTTGCAACGGGTACACCCCAACCGGCTGGAGCTACTCCTCCAGCGATTGCTAAGTAGATAAGCGCAGGGAAAGCCATTCCTCCAATTGCTGCAACAAATGGCAGCATTGCTTTTTTCAGTGACGCCAGGTGTCCCGATGTGATCTCACGCTTGATTTCTAATCCAACAACAAAAAAGAACACACTCATAAGCAGGTAATTAATCACTTTCAGAATTGAAAGATCGATCAGAAACCACCCAGATCCAACTTCAATGTGGAAATCCAAAACCGAAAAATACTTGTCAGACAAAGGCGAGTTAGCTGTAATTAAACCCAGCGCTGCGGCTACAAGTACAAGAAGTCCGCTTGTGGATTCGCGTCCCAGGAAATCTCGAAGAGGCGAAATGCGAGGATTCATGGCTTCACTTTAACTGAGAGCATTCTCCTGTGCTCTAATTTTTCGACGTGATAGAAGAATATGTCCCACAAAGCCAAAAACAAGAGCGAAGATGACACCCACATTTGCATATGCCCATGGACCATCTTTCCCCCCTATCGCGCCTAGAAAATAACCTTGCCAGTCTAGCCATGAGGCAAATGAATTGGTCACGAAGCCCCAACCCACGATTGAACCAACCACCATCAAGGATAAGGATTGTCTATTCCACGCCCCATAAAGACCTCGTTCATTAAAGAGATCAACTTCAGAGTAAGAATTTTTACGCAAAAGAACATCGGCAACAAAGATTGCCGACCAAACTGCTACTGGTACTCCGAGAGTTATTAGGAAACCTTGGAAGGGGAAGAAGAAATTTTCGGCAAACCAAACAATATAAATAGTGCCGGCCAACATAATTACTGCATCAATAGAGGCGGCAACATGACGCTTAACAGGTAGGCCAATTGAAACAAGAGTCAGACCTGAGGAGTAAAGATCCAGAATTGCACCTCCCACTAGGCCAAGAATCGCAACTAGGGCAAAGGGAATTAAGAACCACGTTGGTAACAAAGTCGTAAGTGCACCGATTGGGTCCATTGCAATGGCATCACTTAATTCTTTGCTACTGCCAGCTAATGCTGAACCATAAATTACAAGGATTATTGGCACGATTGATGCACCTAATACGGTCCAACCAACGACCGCTCTGCTTGATACCGAACGTGGCAAATAACGTGAATAATCGGCTGCGGCGTTAACCCACCCTAATCCGATACCAGTGATTCCAAATATTAATGCGCCGATAAAGGCTTGAGTACTGCCATCTTCTATTGCTGTGACCGCTGACCAATTTACGGTATCCACAGTAAGCGCAATGTAAATAATCGTCATGAAAATGGTGATGAGCGTCAGCCACTTCTGTAGGCGCATGATTGTAGAAAAACCAAGTACTCCCCCAAAAACTGTGAGCGAAACGGCAACGACAAAACCAATGATTAACGCGAGATTGTAATCAATATTTCCAACGCGCATAAAGACGGTTCCGGTAGCTAAAGTTGCGAGGGAGACTAAAACAGTTTCCCAACCAACAAAAATTAAATATGACAACGCTCCTGGAACGATATTTCCTTTTACGCCAAAGGCTGCTCGCGACAAAATCATGGTCGGAGCATTCGAACGCTTACCTGCTAATGAGCTGATACCAACAACTAAAAATGAGAGCACTGTGCCGATTATTGCCGCACATGTTGCCTGCCTAAATGAAATGCCAAAACCCAAAAAGAATGAACCATATGAAAGGGCTAAGAGTGAGACATTGGCGCCTGCCCAAGGCCAAAAAAGGCTTCTAGCTTTGCCAGATCGCTCGGACTCAGCAATGACATTTGGACCATTGAGTTCTAATTCGAAATTTCGCACAGAAAATACTCCTTTTAATCGAGAAAGAAATCTAGAAGAAAATCCTTTGTTCCTGGTGTTACCGAGTATTTCTCTAAATCGGTGATTCCTTCTGATGCCAATATTTCATCATCTACGAAAAAGTTGCCGGTGCATTCTGTCGATGGACGATTAAAAATAATGTACGCAGCATCGGCCAAGATTGCTGGGATCCGCCCAGCGCTTGCATCAATACCTGGAATCATCTGTAGAGCGGCGGTATCGATAACCGTTCGAGGCCATAGGGCGTTAACTGCGATGCCATCGCGTTTGAACTCTGCGGCCATTCCTAGAACACACATACTCATTCCATACTTTGCCATTGTGTAAGCGACATGGTTTTTAAACCATATTGGCTTCATAGAAAGTGGCGGAGATAGGTTAAGTATGTGTGGATTGCGGCCCTCAAGGGCAGATTGCCTTAAATAGGGAATCGCTGCTTGGGAAGTCAGAAAGGTTCCTCGGACATTTACATCAAACATTAAGTCAAAGCGCTTAGCTGGCGTCACCTCGGTCTTTGTTAAATTAATTGCACTTGCATTGTTTATCAAAATATCTATCCCACCAAAAGTTTCGGCAGCTATTTTTACCGATGCTTCAATCTGGGTCTCATCACGCAGATCGCATTGAATTGGAAGCGCCGTGCCGCCAGCTGCTTCGATTTCGGCCGCGGCAGAAAAAATTGTTCCGGGAAGTTTTGGATTAACCTCGGTTGTCTTTGCGGCGATTGCTATCGATGCACCATCGGCCGCGGCGCGAAGAGCTATTGCTAACCCGATACCGCGAGAACCACCAGTAATAAAAATTTTCTTACCCGCTAGTGTCATGATGAACCTTTCTTAACCATAAACTTCATGAAGGCCTCCATGGCCTCATCAGATTGCAGTGCGAGAGCAAAAATTTCAAACTCAGCGCGCATCACTGCGGCAACTGAATCATGGTTGCGTGCTTTCAATAGCGCTTTTGTATTGATAACTGCCTGCGGTGGTTGTTCGGCAATCTGCTGTGCAATCCTTGTTGCCGCAACAAGGGCATCATCGGCAATCTCTGCAATCAGACCCATTTCCATCGCTTGCATTGATCCAAAGGTTTCACCAGTTAGAAAAATCTTTGCAGCTCTTTGGTAGCCGACGAGAGATGGAAAGAGGAAAGTCGATCCCGCTTCAGGGACTAAGCCTAGGGAGACGAACGGCATCGAAAAATTTGCCGTCGGTGTTGCTACGACGACATCGCAGTGAAGCAACATTGTGGTGCCAACTCCTACGGCATTTCCCTTAACGGCGGCGATTAACGGCTTTGGAAAATTAAGAAGTGCTGCCAAAAAGGTTGCAACTTCACTTGAATCGGCGGTCGGCGGGTTGTCCATAAAATCTACGATGTCATTTCCTGCCGTGAAGTGATCGCCCTCACTGGTGATAATCACGGCGCGGACACTGAAATCGCCCGCAGAATCATTGAGCGCCATAGCAAGATCGGCATACATCCCCCGCGTTAGGGCGTTCATTTTTTTTGGGCGGTTAAAGGATAGGTAGCGCACCGCCCCCGATCGTGTGTCCAAGATTTCACTCATTAGAGCATCCTAGAGGTGCACTCCTGTTTAGTCATGTGGCAAGATTAAACCACCACGGAGAGGTGCGAATTCATGGCTAGAGATATAACGATTACCACACGAGAGCTTTCGCCATTTGAGCAGCTAGTCCTGCAATTAGTCTGCGAAGGAAAATCTAACTCTGCAATTGCAACACAGACATCGCATAGTGAAAAAGTAATTGAAAATACCGTTAGCCGTAGTGCACAAGTTTTTGGAATTAAATCAGATGGCGATACAAATTTGCGAGTTCTATTAGCGTTAGCATTTCGAACACATTACGGCGATAAAGCATTTGATCAACTCAATGTTCCATGTTCACATATGGTCGTCGGTCCCGATGGAAAGTCGATGTGCGATCGTCATTTGGATTGATTCCTTATAGTCGCTTACATCACATTGTGTTGAAGGCTACCACTCTGAAACTGTAAACAGATTTTCCGCGAGGGCTGGCTCTCGTACTTTCTTCTATTCAATCACTCTCAGTAGGGCTAAATTAGCAGTGCATCTACGAGAGATGTTTAAAAGGGAGAGAAAGAAAAAAAATGAAACGAATTACTTTTGACAAGATGGTAACTTTTGTGGGATTCGGATTAGCAGTATTTCTGTTAGTCGCTGCAGGACTACTTAACTGGGGCGCTACTTTTGCAACTGACACCGTGGCATCACAGCTTGAAGCACAACAAATTACTATGCCTGCCGAAAATGGCGATCCTAATGCTGATGAAGCAACGGTTGCATTCTTTGCGGAGAATGCAGATCTAATTATGAGTACCGGCAAACAAGCCCAAATGTATGCCGATTACTACATTGCATTCCACATGTCAGGTATGCCACCTTATGCAGCTGCATCAGGTGCATCTCGCGCAGCAGCTGGAGCGTTGGCAGCAGATCCAACAAATCTTGAATTACAAGCTGCAGCGGCAAAGGCAAGCTCAACTGTAGAAACTGTATTTAAGGGTGAGACACTTCGTGGAATGCTCTTAAATGCCTATGCATTTGGAACTCTTGGAGACATCGCAGCAATCGCTGCGAAGGTTACTTTCGGCGGAGCGATACTCATGTTCGTCTTTGTAATCTTAGGGATACGTCACATTCGTCGCACTCCTTCGGATGCGACGATTTAACCCTCAACTCTCCGTGAGGGGTTAGGAAAGACCCCTTGGCTATATGCCAAGGGGTCTTTTCGTTCCCAATTACTATTTCTATCGCTCTAACGAACCCGCGATGAATTCCTCTACCTTGTTATGAGCAGCCTCATCGGTGTATTGCTCGGGCGGAGTCTTCATAAAGTAGCTAGATGGCGAAAGCAACGCTCCACCGATTTTGCGATCTAAACCAATCTTGGCACAGCGAAGTGCATCGATAATTACTCCAGCCGAGTTAGGTGAATCCCAAACCTCTAACTTATATTCAAGGTTTAGCGGAACATCGCCAAATGCGCGGCCTTCGAGGCGAACGTAGGCCCATTTGCGATCGTCTAACCATGGGATGTAATCAGAAGGTCCAATGTGAACATTCTTATCTCCCATGTCATGATCAAGTTGAGATGTAACCGAGTTAGTCTTTGAAATCTTCTTAGATTCAAGTCGATCACGCTCGAGCATGTTCTTGAAATCCATGTTTCCACCAACGTTTAATTGATACGTGCGGTCTAAGTGAACTCCTCGATCTTGAAATAACTTAGCCATTATTCGGTGAGTAATAGTTGCACCAACCTGGCTCTTAATATCGTCGCCAACGATCGGTAGACCTGCATCAGCAAATTTCTTTTCCCATTCAGGATCTGAGGCGATGAAAACTGGTAGTGCATTTACAAATGCGCATCCGGCATCAATTGCGCATTGCGCATAATACTTTGCAGCAAGCTCTGAACCGACTGGTAAATAACAGATTAAGACATCTACCGCTTCATTCTTTAGCACCTGAACCATATCGACCGCTGGTGCATCGGATTCAGTGATTGTCTCTTTGTAGTATTTTCCGAGACCGTCAAGGGTTACTCCTCGCATAACTGGAACACCAGTTTGTGCGACGTCACTAAATTTAATGGTGTTATTTTCGCTAGCCCAAATAGCATCGGCCAAATCAAGACCGACCTTCTTAGCATCAACATCGAATGCCGCCACGAACTTGATGCTAGAGATGTGGTATCCCCCAACAACTGCGTGCATCAACCCTGGAATCTCTTGATCAATAGCCGCGTCCTTGTAATAGGTCACTCCCTGAACTAAAGAGTTAGCGCAGTTACCCACGCCAACTATTGCAACACGGATGTCGCCTTTACCCGTTGTTATATTCACTTTATTTCCTCTCGGTTTTGATCATGTCTTCCAGCCAAGCAATCTCTCGATCAGCTGACTCCAGAGAGTGACGTCGCCACTCCTCTAGATATTTATCGATTCCGATCGGTGACTTCTCGAGTTCACCGCGCAGAATTTCTGCTTTTTCCTTAAGGCGACGATGGCGCCCCTCAAGAATTCTTACTCTGTTCTTTGACGATGTTGGGGAGAAAAAAGCAAAGCGGATTTCAAAGCCCTCGTCCTCCCATGTATCTGGGCTCACGGTCTCAGTTAAATCGGAAAATCTCGTAGCCCCTTTATCTGTAATGGCATAGACAATTCGCGAGCGCCTCGACGTTGTTTCAACATGGCTTTCAGCGATTACTCCAGCCTCCATCATCCTGCGCAGCTGTGGGTATAGAACTGAGAATGAGAGCGCTCGAAAGGGGCCAAATATCGTCCCCATACGCTTTCGCAGCTCGTACCCATGAAGAGGGCTCTGCGAGAGAAGACCTAAAAGCGCGAACTCAAGGGAGTCACTGCGTGATCGCATTGCTTCAACCCCTCAGATTTACTGTCGCTTTATATATCGAATCGATATATCTAGAGGTAATATATTGCGATACTCCAGCCGCTGCAACTCCTGATGAGCGTGGCTCTTCGAATTCCCATCCTTGAGGGTGTTGCGTACGCCTCAGTAGCCCTCTGAGCCGCCGTACCCTGAGTTTTAGCGCCCTTCAACGTCGAAGGGACCTTTGAAACTGGAGGAAATATGTCTCTATTTACATGGAAACTTCATGGGGATGGTAAATCAATTTCATCGGGCGAGGTCGTCTCAACCGATGAACGCCTTACCTGGCCCCGCACTATTGGCGTTGGACTTCAACACATCGCTGCGATGTTCGGTGCCACTTTCCTCGTTCCTATCATTACTGGCTTTCCTCCAACGACCACGCTCTTTTTCTCGGGTGTAGGAACGCTTATTTTCTTAGCACTCACCAAGAATAAAGTGCCAAGTTACTTGGGATCGTCCTTTGCATTTCTTGCACCTATCGCCGCGGCAAAATCCGGTGGTGGAATGTCTGCAGCCCTTGGTGGCGTTGTCGTAACAGGTCTTATTTTGGCAGCTGTTGGGCTCATAGTCCGCCAAGCTGGAATCGGTTGGATTAACTGGATGTTGCCACCAATCGTTACCGGAACAATCGTAATGGTTATTGGACTAAATCTTGCAGGGGCAGCAAAAAATAATTTTGCTGCTGGTCCAACCGTTGGCATTATTACTCTTGCATCGATTGCACTGATTGCTGCGGGCTCTCGTGGTTTCTTAAGTCGCATCAGTATTTTTGCAGGTCTCGTCATTGGATACGGCTATGCCTATGCAATGGGAGATGTTAATACCGATGGTATTTCTGCAGCGAAATGGTTTGCACTTCCAACATTTACTTCACCTACATTTGACGGTAAGGCGATTATTTTATTCTTACCTGTTGTTCTTGTATTGATCGCCGAAAATGTCGGTCACGTTAAAGCAGTCTCAGCCATGACGGGCAAGAATTTAGATGATCAAATGGGAACAGCATTGATGGCCGATGGAATTGCAACAACGCTTGCTGGCGTCGGTGGTGGATCAGGTACTACAACATATGCCGAAAATATTGGAGTCATGGCCGCTACTCGAGTTTATTCAACGGCGGCATATTGGATTGCAGGTGTTGGTGCTATCGGACTTTCACTCTCACCTAAGTTTGGTGCAGTGTTAAGCGCTACTCCCGTTGGCGCACTTGGCGGCGTAGGAGTTGCTCTATTTGGAATGATCGGCGTGCTCGGTGCACGAATTTGGATTGAGGGTAAGGTCGATTTCGCCAACTCAACTAATCTGATAATCGCCGCATCTGCACTCATCATAGGTATCTCAGATATGTCATGGACGCGCGGAGATTACACCTTTAACGGAATCATCAATGCTACTTTGGTCGCCATTATTGGCTATCGAGTACTGCACTCAATTTCATCGTCACGAGGTACGAACTAACCAGCTTCTCCAGTTAAACTAGTTTTATGGTGATTCCATCGCGGCTAACTGAATACATCGTGGCCGCGATGGTAATCATTCTCGCTCCAGGTCCAAGCGTCTTATTTGTCATTGCGCGTGCAATTTCCTGGGGGCGCAAAGTAGCGATATTTACCGTGGCAGGAAATGTCACTGGCTCCTTTGTGCTCTCAGTTTTTGTTGCCATTGGTCTTGGACCGCTCTTGCAGCGCTCTGAACTCGCGTATACCGGGATCCAGTGGGCTGGAGGTCTGTATTTGATGTATCTGGGTGTAGATGCCATTAGACATCGCGCTGTACACGCCGCCGATATGAGAAATCAGGGAGATAGTGCTCCTACCGTTGCTCGCTCTATTAAAGATGGTTTTTGGGTCGGCTCTCTCAATCCCAAAGCGATGGTTTTTTATGCAGCCGTGCTTCCTCAGTTCATCGATAGGGAGCGTGGCAGCGTTACTGCTCAACTTATTTTGCTAGGCGCAATCTTCTCAATTTTGGCCTTTATTTCTGATGGTACATGGGGATTGCTCGCTGGTACTGCGCGTCAATGGCTGGCAACAGATGCAAATCGCTTAGAGAAGCTCCGCGCAGGCGGTGGCTCAATCATGATTATGTTAGGTGTTGCCGTTCTAATCTCAGCAGTTGTCGGTCCTTAGATAGAGAATACGAGTATGAAAAAACCGGTTAAACCAGCGCGTGAATTTATATCCCCTTCCGATTTAACTTTTGGACTTTCAACCTGCAAGCGCTGTCTGTGGATTAAATACTGGTACAAATTAAGTGCACCTCTCCAGATGCCCCTGGTCGGTACGCTCTCGGCGCTGCAAGAGGAGAAGTTTCATAATGCCGACATGCCAACAATTGATCCAACTCTGCGCCCAGGAACCGTTACTAAATGGGGAGAGTTCGTTAAAAGTAAGCCCTTGCGCATTAATGAGAGTGAAACTCGCTGGCGCATCCTGGGCAAGTACGATTTAGTATCAACAAATACTGATGGCACTATTGGCCTTATAGATTGCAAAGTATCTGATAGCCAGAGAGACAGCGGGGCTTTTTACTCACCACAATTAGAGGCATATTCTTTTGCTTTAGAAAATCCAGCTGCTGGAAAAGGACAGATTGTTGCATCACAGGGTCTATTAATTTGGAAGCCGGTGGATGCAGTTGGTGAAGACCGTAGCTCATATGGTTTTGGTGTAGATCAAAAGTACGTTGCAGTCGAACGTGATGGCGCGCGTTTCTTAAACGTTATCGAGGATTTTATTAATGTATTAGAGGCTGAGCTTCCAGATCCAGGTTCTGAGTGCACAACTTGTATTTATTTAGGGGCTCGTAACGCCTTAGATAATCTTTAATCCTCTTCGCCTGCAACGTTTATTTCATCGGGATTGCTCTTTTTCGGAGCATAAATATCTATGTACTCTTGACCCGACATCTCTTGAATTTTATTCATAATCTGATCGGTCACAACGCGCAGGTACTGCAAATCAGTTGAATCTCCATCGAAATACATTGGCTCGCCAAATACCATTCCTACTCGATGTAAATTTGGTATTACTTTTCCGGTTGGCTGAATCTTGTCCGTATTAGACATTGCAACGGGAATTACCGGTGCTCCAGATTCAATTGCAAGGCGGGCGATGCCAGTGCGGCCTTTATAGAGCCGGCCATCTGGAGATCTAGTTCCCTCCGGGTAGATTCCTAAACAGTCACCTTGGGCCAAAACCTTCAAGCCAGTAATAAGTGCGGCCTCACTTCGACGACCACCTGATCTATCCACTGGTACTTGGCCAAGTGCTATGAAAGTTAACTTCTTCATTAAGCCCTTTGGACCAGGAGATGTGAAGTACTCACTCTTTGCTAAAAAAGTCACTTTGCGTGGAACCACGAGCGGCATAAAGATCGAATCACTAAATGAGAGGTGATTTGAGGCGATGATAACCGGGCCTTTAGCTGGAACATTTCGCAGGCCTTTAACCTTTGGACGAAAGGCGCTCATCAAAAATGGCGTGAGGAAGGCACGCAAAACGCCGTATGGGAGGTTGTTGAGCACCCGCCTAATTTAGCCGCTATTGCGCCGTATGACACTATCTGAGGGTGAGCAATCTACCCATGGACCCCAAAGACGATGGTTTCGATGAAGAAGAGCTCATTCGAAGCGAGTTCGAATCGATAGTTTCTGGTCTCTCCCTCGATGAATCCAGCGCTTCTACATATCTAGATGAATTAGATCAAATAGATCACAGTGATAGATTCGTGGCACCAAACCCCCCACCACAATCACCACGCACTTTCTTTATTTCAGCAAAGCGGGCAATCGAACGTTGGTTTAAACGTGGTTATCACGAAGATGATGGAGTAGCGCTATGAGAAGTTTTAATTGGGGAATCTTAAGTACGGGTGGAATTGCACAAGCATTTGTTGATGATCTATCAAAGGCAGAAGGACATAAAGTTGTAGCCGTTGGTTCGCGGTCAATAGATAAGGCGCAGAAATTTGCGAGCACAATCACCGACGCAATAGCTTATGGATCTTACGACGAGTTAGTTGCTGATAAGAATGTCGATGCAATTTATGTTGCAACTCCACACCCCATGCACGAAGAACATTCACTGCTGGCAATGAATGCAGGAAAACCTGTTTTATGTGAAAAACCTTTTGCTATGTCGGCCAAACAAGCACAATCAATGATCGATGCTTCTCGCACTAATGGTGTTGCACTCCTTGAAGCAATGTGGACGAGATATTTACCTCACATCGCAATAGTGCGCGAGATTCTGAGCAGTAACATTCTCGGGCAGATACAAACGGTAGAAGCCGATCATGGCCAACGATTGGCCGATCGAGGAGTTGATCGGTTAGTCGATCCGAATTTAGGAGGAGGAGCGCTTTTAGATCTTGGAATTTATCCAATCTCATTTGCTCATTTAGTTTTAGGAAGCCCCGCGCACATCACGGCGCGTGCAGTAATGACTGATCGCGGCGTAGATGCACAAACAAGTGCAATATTTGATTACAACAATGGCGCGCAAGCCATTATTAATACAACTATGATCGCGCAAACTCCATGCCGCGCCGTTGTAAGTGGATTGTTAGGACGACTTGAAATTGATCGCACATTTTACAATCCTGCAAGTATGCAGGTAGTACTATCCGATGGCACAACTACTGAATATCCCAATTCCTATAGCGGACATGGACTTCGTGAACAAGCAATTGAAATGGCCCGCGTAGTTCGTGCCGGCCTTCTTGAATCACCTTTATTGCCACATCAAGAAACTATTTCAGTAATGAACTCTATGGATGAGATAAGAAGGCAGATCAAACTTACTTACCCTTTTGAAAATTAAAGCCGCGCTAAATCGGCAACGCCGACAAGACCAGCCTTATTACCCAACTGCGCGGCAATAATCTGGGGATATGGATGCTTTCCCGCAAATGGCATTGTTCGTTCAAGGGCTTCACGAGTTGGCTTCAATAAAATCTCACCCGCATCAATAACTCCCCCACCAATAACAACGCAGGCGGGATCTAAAATCACAGACAACGACGCGATTCCAGCGCCCAGCCAATGGCCAGTTGTAGTAAACGCAGCCAGAGCGACCGGGTCACCATCACGGGCGGCATCAGTAATTGCAGAGCCGGTTAAACCTGCAACAGTCCCATCTCCGCGCGATAATAAATTCCGCGCTATTTCAGGGCTTGCGCTGATTGCTTCGCGCGCATGACGTAAGAGCGCGTTACCGGATGCATATTGCTCGAAACAACCACGTGCTCCACATCCACAGAGATGACCATCCGGTACGACTCGGATATGTCCAAACTCGGCTGCAATTCCAAAAGCCCCGCGATACAAAGCTCCATTTACGACTATTCCGCCACCGATTCCTGTTCCAACGGTCAACATCATCATGTGAGCTTGATTTCGCCCAGCGCCAAACTTTGCCTCTCCCCAAGCCGCTGCATTTGCATCGTTTTCAATGATGACGGGAAGACCAATTAAAGTTGTTAGCTCGTAATCTAAATTGACGCCATTCCAGTCGGCGATATTTGGTGTTGCAAGCATTGTCTTTCGATCGGAGGAGACAAATCCGGCGGCAGAAACACCGATGGAATCGGCCTCATGTTTGCCTAATAACTCTTTGGCGATATCTGCAATAGCTTGTGTGAGTACCGTCCCACCTTGTCGGGGTGTATCGGTTCTAGCTGTTGCCAATACTTCGCCAGACTCGTCAACAACCCCACCGAGAATTTTGGTCCCGCCGACATCGATACCAATTGTGAGGCCCATAAAAACTACTTACGCTTCAAGTGATGCTTTAAGTTGAGCCAAGGCATGGTCGATGGTTGACTTTTCAGCTTTCTGACGCATCATTGCCGGAATTGGCATTGAGAGCGAGACCGTTAACTCGTACGTAATCGAAGTTGAATCCTCATCCAGAGATTTGATTGTGTAGGCACCATCCATACCGGTTAATAAATCGGCATCATCGAGAGTAAAACTCAACTTTCCAGGTGCTCCAGACCAGTCATAATCTAAAATTACTCGATCCTTCATCATGCCTGCGTCGATGACCATCTTCACCTTGATGATGCGTCCCTGATCATCGCGGGCAATCGCTTCAACTGACTTAATTGAAGTGGACCACTCGGGGTACTTTTCAAGGTCAAAAAGTGCGTGGGTTACTGCATCTAGTGGGGCGTCTATCGTGATTGTCGAACTGCTGGAATCGCTCATGGAAGTAGATTACCCCCCTTCCCTAAATAATATTTCAGGCACTAGCGTTAGCGCCATGAATGAGATCACTAATCCAGCCCTTGTCCCCGCCCCTACTGCCGGAAATCTAACAAATTTGATTGCCGAGCGAGCATGGTTTGAGCCAGAGCGAATCATTATGTCGCGGCCACTCGGTGACGCTTGGCAAAGCGTTACTGCCAAAGAAGCAGAAGCGCAGATTCGCGAAACTGCAAAAGGTCTAATCGCCGCTGGCGTGCAGATCGGAGATCGAGTTGCAATTATGTCGCGCACTCGTTACGAGTGGACGATATTGGACTTTGCAATTTGGTTTGCTGGAGGAGTAGTAGTTCCGGTCTATGACACTTCATCTGCAGAACAGATTGACTGGATTCTCAATGACTCATCTACCGTTGCAATAATAGTCGAAACACCAGCGCTTCGTGATTTAGTACAGACTGTTCTTCCATCACATACTCAACATGTATGGACGATGACCGATGATGTTTTGAGTGTTCTTAAGGATGCAGGTGCACATATTGGAGATGAGGAGATCGACCGTCGCCGAAATTCACTTGTACCCGACACTCTTGCAACACTTATTTATACTTCAGGGACTACAGGTAAACCAAAAGGCGTTGCACTAACTCATGGAAATTTCATGGCAGAGTGTGGAAATGTTGTGCAGGGTGCAGCTGACTTATTTTTAAAACCAGGTGGATCAACTCTTCTATTTTTACCGGTCGCACATGTTTTTGGGCGCATGGTTGAAATTGGCGCCATCTCGGCCGGCCTTCACTTAGCGCACTGCAGTGATCCAGTTGGGCGCTTGCCAATGGACCTTGCATCATTTAAACCAACATTTGTTTTGGCAGTTCCTCGAATCTTTGAAAAGATTTACAACGGTGCAGAGGCGCGAGCAGAGGCTGCAGGTAAGGGCAAAATCTTTAGAAAAGCCGCCGACGTCGCCATTGCATACTCTGAGAGCCTTGATAAGAAATCTGTTTCACCGCTTCTTTCTATCAAACATAAACTCTTCGACAAACTTGTCTACTCTAAGATTCGAGCTGGAATGGGTGGGAAAGTTGAAGCAGCGATTTCAGGAGGTGCTCCACTTGGAGTGCGCTTAGGTCACTTCTACCGTGGTGCTGGCATCACAGTTCTTGAAGGCTATGGATTGACTGAAACGACCGCTGGTGCAACATTAAGTCTGACTAACGCCCATCGTGTTGGTGCAGTTGGCCGACCTGTCCCTGGAACTTCAATAAAAATCGCAGAAGATGGCGAGGTTCTCATTCGTGGAGCGATTGTTATGCGCGGGTATTGGCAAAATGATGGGGCAAATGATGAAGTCTTTACTGAGGATCGTTGGTTTAAATCTGGAGATTTAGGAAGGTTAGATGAAGAAGGCTTCCTATACATCGTCGGTCGAAAGAAAGAGCTCATTGTTACAGCTGGAGGTAAAAACGTAGCCCCTGCCGTTCTAGAGGATCGTTTACGAGCACACCCCCTTGTGAGTCAGTGCATGGTCGTGGGAGATAACCAACCATTTATTGCAGCCCTCATAACAATCGATCAAGACGCGCTTAAATCGTGGGTTAGTAATAATAAAAAAGAGGGTGCATCAATGGCAGATCTTGCCCATGACCCCGATCTTATTTCCGTAATACAAACTGCGGTCGATGAGGCGAACAAAGCGGTCAGCAAGGCCGAATCAATCCGCAAGTTTACAATCTTACCTACCGACTTTACGATTGCCGGTGGTCACTTGACTCCTAAACTTTCACTCAAGCGACATGTAGTTGCTAAAGAGTTCGCAAAGGAGATTGAGGAACTCTTCACTAAGTAAAAATGTGAATCCAAATGAGCGAGTCAGACTCGCGCAAGATTTACATGATGGAATTGCGCAGGACTTAGTGGGCTTGGGTTATCGCATCGACGCTCTAATTGCTGCGATAGGAACGCCCAATGATATTCGAGCAGAACTTCGAACTCTTCGCTTTGCCATGAGCGATTTAGTTGAAAAAGTGCGTGGTGAGATCTTTGAACTTCGAACTAATTCGGCGAACTTAAATTCTCGCACTGCCTTTGAGAGCGCTTTAGGGTATGAGTTGGAAAAGATCTTTTCAGAGCTTTTAAGAAATGTAGAAACTCATTCCAAAGCCACGGAACTGCTGATTACAGTCCAAGACAATGGCATCGGCGGCGCCCTAGAAAAACTCGGTCACCACGGATTAACTGGTGTGCGCGAACGAATTCAAAATCTCAATGGGGTGTTCGCAATGGAATCAAATAGTGAGGGAACTAAGGTTGTAGTGACTGTTCCATTGGCGCAACTATGACCCGAGTTGCAATCATCGATGATCACGCAATTGTGCGCGAGGGACTTAAGCGAGCCTTAGAAAGCCATAATCACGAGGTGGTAGCTGAAGCTGCGACTCTGGCCGAAGCACGTGCACAAATAGCTCATTCAAACCCAGAAGTAATTGTGGTTGACTTGAATCTTCCAGATGGAAGTGGCTTCGATCTAATCACCTGGGCTCGAGGTATCTCAAAGAGTTTAGGAATAGTTGTTCTCACCCTCAACGACACGGATGCCCATGTGATTGCCGCTATGTCGGCTGGTGCAAGTGCTTACATTCTAAAGTCAGCACCTCTGTTGGAATTGCTGGCCGCCATCGATCACTCTGTGAAATCACCTCAGAGTTTTACCGCACATGGATTATCAGTAGCTCTTGCGAACAAGGAGCGAAAATTTGGATTGACCTCGCGAGAATTTGATGTATTGGCATTACTGCCTAGTGGAGCTTCAACTAAAGCGATTGCCGCCGATCTTTTCCTAAGTTCGGCCACCATCAAGACGCATTTAGTATCAATTTTTAGAAAATTAGAGGTAACTAATCGCACAGCTGCAGTCGGTAAAGCGCGTAAGCACAATTTAATATCTGAGTAGTTTGGCGAATTCGTCGGCCCAAATTTGCCAGCGCCATTCCGCGATTACCCAACGTCGACCTTCTAGCCCCATTTTTTGAGATTTTATTGGATTTTCTAACATTTGGATTGCAGCAACTGCAATGGCTGCACAATCTAAACCATCCACGACTACACCTGTTACACCGTCTATGACTGCTAGTAATGCACCAATTATAAAAG
>JACSDF010000043.1 GCA_015660815.1 Actinomycetota bacterium | reverse complement strand
GAGCTTTTCACCGTTGAAAAAGTAAATAGCTCGCCTGCTAAGTTCGATATGAAGAAACTTGAAGCAATAAATGGTGACAAGATTCGAGCGTTGACAATCGATGAATTTTTAAGGTGGGCTTTGCCCTTTCTAATTGAAGCAAAAGTGATTACTGGAACATCCGACGAAGTCGCACTCGTTAAGGCTGCGCTGCCGATCATTCAAGAGCGAATCATTATGTTTAGTGAAATCCCAGCGATGCTTAAATTTCTCTTTGTGGAGAAATTTGAAATTGAGGCAGATAGCCTTGCTAAAGTCACCGACTCTGGCGCAAAAGATGTTCTCAAGCGCTCTCTTAAAGAGCTTGAAGCAATTACTGATTGGTCACATACCGCGATAGAAAGCGCGCTTCGCACTTCACTAATCGATGAGATGGGATTGAAGCCACGCATCGCATTTGGCGCAGTCCGAATTGCTACGACTGGAAGTTCGATTTCTCCACCACTCTTTGAATCTATGGAGTTACTGGGCAAAGAGGCCTCTTTGGCTCGAATTTCTGCGGCGTTGACCCTCTAATCAATACGGTATTCTTCTCGCTTGAAGTATTGGGGTATGGGGTAATTGGCAGCCCTGCTGATTCTGGTTCAGTAAGTCTAGGTTCGAGTCCTGGTACCCCAGCGCACTACGCACTACAACGCACTACAACTGAATATGTTTTGTCCTAGTTAAAAAAGATTTACAGGCACGGCCCCGTCGTCTAGCGGCCTAGGACTCTGGCTTCTCAAGTCAGCTACGAGGGTTCGAATCCCTTCGGGGCTACGTATGGTTTCACTAGTAAAGGTACTTCCAGCATTCATTGCAACTGCCTTTTTATTGGCTTTGGTACCGGGTCAAACTGTGGCGATGATTTTGCGCCAAGCAATAGTCGGTGGAACTAAGAGTGCGTACACAACGCTTATCGGTACCAGTAGCGCACTCATTTTTTGGGGTGGTGCATCTGCAATTGGACTATCACAGATCTTTGCAAGATCTCAGGCCGCATATACCGCACTCAAATATGCAGGAGTTGCATTTCTAACTTTTTTAGCGCTTCAAACATTATGGTCGTTAAGACAAGAGTTCGGAAAATTCGACTATGAAGGAAGTGCAAAAACTGGGCTAGGACCAGCATTTCGCCTTGGTCTCATCACGAATCTGACAAATGTTAAAGCGGCAGTTTTTGCCGTCGCCTTTATTCCCGCATTTGTTCCAGCAGATTTCAATTTAGGGTGGGGAATTTTCATTCTTTCTATCGTTCAAGCAGCGGTTTCGGCCTCTTGGTACACATTCTTAATTAACGTCATTGGGAGAGCTAGCACAACATTGGCCAGGCCTAAAGTTCGCCGTGCATTGACTGCCTTCTCAGCGGTGGGAATTCTCTTTCTTGCTGCAACTTTGTTGCTTACCTCACCACGGTAGTTAAAGCCTCTTGGCCTAAGATGATGACATGAGAGTAGTTAACCCGGAGCAACTCAAATCTATTCTCGCCAATTTGCCTAGCAACCCTCGAATTATCGCATCGGGTAATTTTTCAGCCCCACGAACGCTTTTGAAAATCGCCGATGAGGTAATTCCAGAGTTCAGGCTGCATATGCTCAACGCCCACGGCGATATTCCAGATCGTGAAGGTATCCGTTTTGAAACCGCATTCGTAGGTCCTGCTATGCGAAACCACGAACGGCTAGATTACATTCCATCACGTCTCTCTTTACTTCCGGTTTTGATTCGTAACTTTTATCGCCCTGACGTTGTTTTCTTACATACTTCCCAGCAACGCTTCGATACCGTCAGCCTCGGAACTGAAGTCAACATTTTGCCGCGTTCGATTGAAACGGCACGCGCACATGGGGGAGTTGTCATTGCTCAATCCAATAAGCAGATGCCATATACCTATGGTGATGCCCAGATTTACGACAGCGAAATCGACTACCTTGTAGAAGTTGATGAACCGTTGCAAGAGAAACCTTCTGTGCCAATTACAGATATACAGGCCCAAATCGGATCTCGCATCGCCAGCCTCATTGAGGACAACTCCACATTGCAACTTGGAATTGGGGGAGTTCCCGATGCGGTTCTAATGGCGCTTAAAGAGCGCAAAGGTTTAAGAATCTGGACTGAAATGTTTTCCGATGGTGTTCTTGAATTAAGCCGCGCAGGTACCCTCGATGAGGAGATTCTCATAACTGCCTCTTTCATCTTTGGAACAAACGAGTTGTATCAGTGGCTTGATTTAAATAAAAAAGTACGAATGCTTCGGACCGAGCGCACTAATGACCCATCTCAAATCGCCCGTCAAGCGAAAATGACATCAATCAATAGCGCCCTTGAAGTTGATTTATTTGATCAGGCTAACGCTAGTCATGTGCGAGGAGAAATTTATAGTGGCTTTGGAGGTTCAACGGATTTCATTGTTGGTGCACTCCATAGTCGAGGTGGCCAATCTTTCGTAGCGCTACCTTCATGGCATCCAAAGGCCGATGTTTCTACGATTGTGCCTCGTCTGCAGAGTAATGTCACGCATTTCCAGCACTCATTTGTTGTTACCGAGCAAGGCGTTGCAGCCTGTTTTGGACACTCACAAAACGATCAAGCTATAAACATAATTCACAAAGCTGCGCACCCAAGTGTGCGTGAGGAGTTAGTAGCCAAAGCCGCCGAGTTCGGTTTGCTTTAGCCTGCACGTTTTAAAGGCTGAGGAGTTCAGCATTGCAGCTGTCTTTGCTCCCGATGCACTAGAGGGCTAACCTAAGATAACGTCAACGCACTAATTAGATACTAAGGAGCGATTATGGCCACGGTTAAGAAAGCAGTTGCGAAGAAGGCAGTTGCAAAGAAAGTTGCCGAACCAGTTCCTGTTAAAGCGCATCCCGGAATTGATTGGCGCTCACTCTATCTCTATGCGGTCTGTCTAATAACTCTTCTTGTAGTTCTATTTTCAACTGTGGCATTCATTAATGGCGCTATAAATGCGATTTTTCCTGATCCTGGTTATATAGATATTTATTCCACCCCTAAACCAAGTGCTCCTGCATTAGCTACTCAAGAGGCTAACAATCAGCGCCAGGCATTTAAAAGCATGTTTTCATCATTGACGACGGTTGCTATTGCAGGACCGCTGTATCTCTACCATTGGAGAGAGGCGAAGAAAGCTAACTAACCAATGAGTTCGCGGTTGCGCTTAATTTCACGATCATGCTTGCAGGGCCGATCTACATGGGATTCATAGCAAGCATCGCACAGTAGAACTAATTGATGGCACTCCGCCTTTTGGCAGTTTCTGAACTCTTTTGTTGCTCCATTGCAATGTGCGCATGTGCCAATTAACTTTGTATGGTCGCTGAAATCAATTGTTAAGCGATCATCAAATGTGTAAAGCGAGCCCTCCCAAAGTCCGTCATCGCCAAAGGTATTTCCATAGCGAACAATGCCACCTTTAATTTGATAGACCTCTTTAAATCCACGGTTTTTCATTACTACTGAGAGAATTTCACAACGAATACCACCTGTGCAGTACGTAACAACGGGCTTATCTTTCATGTGATCGTACTTGCCACTTTCGATCTCTTTAACAAAATCATGGGATGTCGTAATATCCGGCACAACGGCATTTTTAAATTTACCGACTTTGGCTTCAAAAGCATTTCGTCCATCGAAGAAAAATACTTCGTCGCCACGCTCTTCTACTAACTTATTGACCTCTTCAGGTCGCAAATGCACGCCACCGCCGATTACACCATTCTCATCGACTTTAATTTCTCCAGGGTTACCAAATGCAACGAGTTCATCTTTAACTTTAATCTTCAACTTTGGAAAGTCCGCGCCCGTGCCTTCGGACCACTTAAAATCGATTTTCTTGAATCCTGGATACTGACGTGTGTTCTTGATGTACTTTTTTACATCATCCATGGCACCGCCTAAAGTGCCGTTAATGCCGTGGGGAGAGATGAGGATACGTCCCTTAATGTTGAGAGATTCGCAGAGCGTTTTTTGCCACAGCTTTACAGCCTGAGGATCAGAAATTGGCGCAAAACCGTAGTAAAGAATTACTTTATTAAAGTTCATTGCAGTTCATTAAGCTAATGCGGCCGCAATTGCTGCCGTATGTGCAGGAGATGAGCCACAGCAAGAGCCAACAATATTGACACCCATAGCTTTCATCTTGGCTGCATACTTTGCCATCTCTTCAGGGGTTCCATCATAAATAAACTCATCACCTTGAAGTTTAGGTAGGCCCGCATTTGATTGAGTAATGATGAAGACACCATCTGGGCGAGCGTTAACCATCTCCTGCGCAATAACCATAACCTGCATCTCATCGGTGCCACGACCACAGTTTGCGCCAATAATGCGTACGCCTAATGCTGCTAAATGAGTAACCGCCATTCCTGGCTTTACTCCCATCATAGTTCGAAGATTTGTATCAAAGCTCATGGTTGCAATAATTGGCAAGCCAGGTGCTGCCTCTTTAGCCGCATTGACTGCCGCTTCGACTTCACCTAAATCAGACATTGTTTCAATAAGAATTGCATCGACACCGCCGGCAACTAAGCCGCGAATCTGCTCGGCAAATAGAGCTTGACCACTCTCAAGAGTCATTTCGCCCATCGGCTCCATTAAATCTCCAGACGGTCCAATATCGCCCATAACAAAACAGCCTGGATGACGATCGGCCACTGCGCGCGCAATTTCTGCACCTGCCTTATTAAGTTCAAAGACGCGGTCTTCAAGACCGTGCATCGCAAGGCGACCATGAGTTCCGCCGAAAGTATTCGTAGTGATAAAGCGCGCACCTGCTGCTGCATAAGCTTCTAACACCGCATCGATTTCAGCTGGCTTTTCGACGTTCCACAATTCAGGGGCACCACCGTCGGTTAATCCACGATCTTGCAACATTGTTCCCATTGCACCATCGGATGCAAGCGTTGCCTGTGCGAGTGCTTCGTAAATTGCTGACATTATTTATCTCCCATAACCTTTAGTAGCTCTTCTAATTTTTCTTCACTCAGTTCACTCTCTAAATCATTTGCAATCTTGGTCGCCAATACATCGGGAGACTCATCGGCCTCAACCCATGGATCTCGAATCCAACCGGCGGTATATGCATCGGCATCAATTTCGCCAAGACGCATCGCAGCTTCATCTATCGCCTCTTGGAAACGTGAAGCCAACATCACTTTGATTGTTGTTTCGCCCTCACGTGCAATCACCATTGAAGGGATTTCCCGCCATCGCATGATTTGGTATTGACTCATAGCGCAATTCTATACGGCTATTTGAAGAGCGCTAATTGACCCCAATTCACCTTTTTTTGATGCGAAGAATGACATTTCGATCAGTTGGCCGCCCGCACCACCAATTAACGTCGTGAGTTGCACCTAACTCCGCTCTTTTCTGCCAAATGTTCGCACTCAGCGCACGTGAGAGCGCCGCAATTTCAACTGGCTCCGTCGCATCACCAAAATGTGTGCCCCCTAAATGATCGATAACGGTTAGGCCACAGTAAATATCTCCAACCTCATCCTGAACTATTTCAATCGTTCGTGATTGTTGTGGCCAATCAGCATGTGAGGCGGTTTCGATCTGCCAGAAACCACGTACTTCCTCTTCAGGTCCAATCCACTTTATGTGATGGCGATGTTCATGACCGGCAAACCAGGCGATAACACTTGGATATTTCAATAGCATTTCTTGTATCTCTTCAACGCAGACTCGCTTACCAATCGGAGCATAACTATTAAACATCTTGCTCAATGGATGATGAGAGGCAAGTACTACAGGTTTATTTGCAGAAGAAACTTCTCGTTCCAACCACTCAAACTGTTCGACATCTAGCGAGCCTTGCCAGCCACCAAAGTGATTAACACTGTCAATAACAATTAGTTTTACTTTTCCGATTTCAGTTGAGTAATACATATGTTTTTTATCGACATTTTCCGTCGTGAATCCATGACCTACAGGTAAACCTGGTGAGGCCAAATGCATTGCGGCAAATTCACCGCGCTCAACTGCTCGTCTTTCGATATCTGCAGTCACTTCAATATATGGAGCATCAAATGCATCAGGATAACTAGCAGGGCCAATCTCTTGAAAACTCGTAAGAACATCGGCAAGAGTTACATCTGAAGGTAAGCCGATGTATCGCTTGTTACCAATCATTTCTCTATTTATTGCCGGTGCAGGAGCGACAGTGCCTTGCAAAAGAGCATCGTGATTTCCGTGAACTGCAAACCAAGGAAATTTTAACCCAGTAGCTTTGAAGGGTTTTCGGCAAGAGTTCAATAGATTAGGGATAACGGGGAAGCCATATTTAGCTCGGGCATCATCATCTTCTTTTCCAGGAGGAGTCCCATGAGGATGCCAATATCGAAGATCGTAATTCTCAACGCTCTCATCTATGACACCTTCGTAGATCTTATAATTTCCAGAGTCTGGTCTAAAATCTAAACCATCCAAAAGTGCCAAATACCAACTTACTTCATTTAACTGCGCGTTATCAGTTGTGTCGCCAGTGATGATTGCTGCATCTATCGAATGACCCGATAGAGGGCCTGATGTAATGGCATTGAGTGATTGAATCATTGCTTCCACGACATGCGGGGAAAGCATTGATTGTGGACGATATGTTCCGATGGTTCCAACTTTTTCACGGATTGGACTATCGGGATCGGCCCAACGATCTAAATACTCAGGACGAGTCGGTGATTGCGCATCACATACATGTAAATCAGATAGATGGTGCATGAGAAGAAGAGGAGTGCTTTTTTTCGGAAAGACGTGACCTATATGTTCTTCTTGCGCAATTTCAATAATATCGCGCCAACCAAGGGCATTAGCCTCGCCCCGTCCAAAAGCCATAGTCGGTATCCTAGCCATATGCAATCCAATAGCGCGAGCGTCATAGTCTTAACAGGCGGCACGAGCAAACGTTTCGGATCTGATAAATCACAAGCAAAAATCGACGGAGTGAGTTTAATTGCACGAATTCTTGCATCGATTCCATCTGAGTTCGAAACAGTAATTGTTGGGCCAGATCCAATGGTTCGTACTTCAGATTATAGAACTGTGCAAGAAAACCCCATCGGTGGCGGACCAGTTGCTGGATTCAAAGCCGGCCTTGAACTATGCACGAGCGAAATCGTTGTTCTTATTGCAACAGATATGCCATTTGCGGTATCTCGCACGCTACATCTGATGGAGTCAATGAAGCCGCATGATAATGCCGTCATGTATGTTGATGAAGAAGGATTCAAGCAGCCACTTGCTGCTGTTTACCGAGTTGAAGCAGTTGAGCAGGCTTTGTCTCTGATGGGTGATGCACATGGGCAATCTATGCAAACAATGCTTTCGCATCTCCAAGTCCGTGAGATTGCAATGAGTAAAGAGGTTGCACAAGCATTGAGTGACATCGATACGACCGAAGATCTCGAGCGCGCAATAGCTCTTGCCTTACATATGAAGGATGGTCAGTAGTTATGAACTCACTCGTTGAAGGAAACTGGGATGTTGCACGCAATGTCGCCGCACAATCTTTTACTTCTTTACCTGATGAACTAATCGACGTTAAAGATGGTGTTGGTAGAACGCTGTCTCGAGATGCACAAGCTCTCTGTGATCTTCCAACGTATGCAACGTCGGCGATGGATGGATATGCCGTTGCAGGAATTGGACCGTGGAAAATTATTGGCGAAGTTAAAGCGGGCCTTCCCATGAAAGAGGAGTTGGCTGCAGGCTATGCAGTTGGAATTGCCACGGGCGCGGTAATTCCATTGGGTACATATGGAATTATCCGATGGGAAATCGCCAGCGTAAGTGAGAATATTTTGAATGGTGAAGTTTTTGAAAATCAAGATATTCGACCTGCCGCCCATGAGTGCAAAGCAGGGGATGTTTTAGCGGTTGCTGGAACTGAGTTAAATCCGGGAAGTCTTGGTTTGCTTTCTGCCGCTGGCTTAGATCAACTATGGGTTACACGTAAACCACGAGTGGCACTTGTCCTCTTTGGAGATGAAATTCAATTGGCAGGTATACCGAGTGACGGATTAGTACGCGATGCATTAGGTCCACAACTTCCAGGTTGGTTAGAAAAATTGGGTTGCGAAGTTGTAAGTACGAAATATATTTCCGATGAGATTTCACTAGTGATTCAGGCGATAAATGATGGTTTCGATCATGCCGATATTGTCGTAACTACGGGTGGAACTGCCCACGGTCCACGAGATTTTCTACATGAAGCACTATTAAGCATCGATGCGCAGGTTCTTATAGACACCGTTGCCGTTCGTCCGGGCCACCCAATGCTCTTAGCGCGCCTAAATAAACGTGCACTTTTAGGTTTGCCTGGTAATCCACAGTCAGCAATCGTGGCGTTAATGTCGTTAGGTGTACCCGTAATTACATCAATGCTTGGACGTTTTGAGAGTGAACTTCCAACGGTTATGACCCGAAGCGAGCTAACTGCTCCTGCGGATTTCACCCGACTCATTATTGGAAATATCGTCAATGGGCAGTTTGAAGTTGGCCAATATTTGGGATCGGCAATGTTGCGTGGTTTAGCGCATGCAACTGGCTTTGCCGTTGTCACTAAAGAGTTAACTACTGCAGGCGAATCTGTACGTTGGCTATCACTGCCTTAAGGAATTAGAGTTAACTACATGAGCGATGGTTTAACCCACTTAAATACGGCCGGTGAGGCGAATATGGTCGATGTTACCGGTCGCGAAATCTCGGTTCGAACTGCCGAAACATCGGCACAAATAAATCTCTCATCTCACGTTGTCTCGCTCTTGCGAGATGGCACAACCCCTAAAGGCGATGTCCTATCTACCGCTCGCATTGCAGGCATTATGGCGGCTAAGAAAACGAGTGAATTGATTCCGCTAGCTCATCCGATTGCAATAAATTCAATAACTATTAATTTATCAATTACGGATTCTGGTGTGGCTATCAACGCTCGAGTGATTACATCAGATCGCACCGGCGTTGAGATGGAGGCGCTAACTGCGGTCAGTGTCGCCGCCCTGACAATCATCGACATGGTTAAAGCTCTAGACCCCGGTGCGAGTATCAGCGATATACAGATTGATTCAAAGTCTGGTGGCAAGAACGGTGACTGGAAGCGCACGTGAGTAAACGGAGTGCATGTGTGATTACTGCGAGCGACCGCGCATCGCGCGGTCTGTACTCTGATACGAGTGGTGAATTATTGCGCGTAGGCTTGGAAGCACTTGGATATGAGGTAAGTACTCCAGTTGTAGTTAGGGATGATGTTGAAGCAATTTCGGCAGAGATTATTAAAGCTTTATCGAGCAGCGTCAGGTTGATTGTAACGACGGGTGGTACAGGTGTTTCGCCGACCGATGTTACTCCGGAGGCCACGGCACCGTTCATTGAAAAATCTATTCCGGGTTTTTCTGAAGCAATGCGGGCATATTCCAGAGAAAAAGTACCAACATCTGATTTAACTCGAGGATTAACTGGAACCAATGGCATATCACTAATAATAAATCTGCCAGGCTCACCAGGTGCGGTACGTGATGGCTTAGTAATAATTGAGCGGTTAGCAGGGCACATATTGGATCAACTCGATGGTAAAGATCATTGATGGCAGAGGTTGTGCGCGCAGATGTAACGACGCAAATAATTGAAGTCGAACAACTTGCCGCACTAGTTAGAGATAATCGCGCCGGCGCGGTAGTAGTTTTCAGCGGAGATGTACGAAATCATGATGGGGGCAAAGAGGTCATATCGTTGACATATGAGATTCATCCAACTGCAAATGAGCAAATTGCGATTATTACTCATGCATTACTTGCGCAGCGCGATGTCATCAAAGTAGCGCTCTCACATAGATACGGTGAAATTGCGATTGGTGAAACCGCATTTGCCGTAGCCGTTTCGGCCGCGCATCGAGAAGCGGCTTTTGAAACCTGCTCGGCCTTAGTTGATGAGATTAAAGCCAAATTGCCTATCTGGAAACACCAACGTTTTACCGATGGAACCGACGAGTGGGTCAATACGGCCTAACTAGCCACCAGCAAAACGTGGAAGCACATCGATAACACTTCCATCATGTACAAGAAAATTTTGATCATGAACGGCAACTGAATCAAGTAAGAAACTGCACTGCGCAATAACGGGGGCCAGAGCGGGCTGGGTTCGACACAATTCGTTGATAATCTCTTGAAATTGCGCACTAGGGCAATACATCTGATCGACACCTGCAGCAGCACGAGCGGCAGCAAA
This sequence comes from Actinomycetota bacterium, assembly GCA_015660815.1. Lineage (GTDB taxonomy): Bacteria > Actinomycetota > Actinomycetes > Nanopelagicales > Nanopelagicaceae > Planktophila. The sequence goes on along the minus strand of JACSDF010000043.1, from coordinate 1,865 downwards.
GAATCTAATTTCTACCCCATTATCCATTTCACCATTGTATGGTTAAGCCATGCTTGAATACTTCCTAATATTCGCAGTCGGTATTTTAGTCGGCGGAATAAATGGAATGGCAGGCGGAGCATCAGTCATCTCGTATCCTGTTTTACTTGCAACGGGAATGTCACCTGTGAGCGCAGCAATTACTAACGCCCTAGGTGTTACTCCCGCAAACTTCTTTGCACTCATTGCCGTGCGACATCAGATGCGAGCCTATTTTCAGCAGTACAAAACATTGATTCTCATTTCAATTACCGGCTCAGCTATTGGAGCAGTGGCCTTATTGACGGTTCCACCAGGAGTTTTTGAAAAGATGGTGCCATTTCTGCTCCTATTTGCGAGCTTGTCATTTTTGATTAAGGCTAAACCCGATCGAGGAGCTCGGCACGGACAAGTTGAAAAAATCGGAATGTTTGGAAGTGGGCTGTACTGCGGATATTTCGGACCCGGCCAAGGTGTCATCGTTATTGCCGTCCTTGCTCGAGATATCAGGCGCGATCCTAAGAGCTTGAATACAGCAAAGAACCTCATCGTCGGGTGGACCTCACTGATCTCTAACATCATCTACATCTTTAGCGGCCGGGCCGAATGGCCTTTCGTTCTTGCCCTCGTTTTAGGCGCAAGTATTGGGGGCACATTTGGTGGTCATTGGGCCGCCCGCATGCCTGCCCTCGTCTATCGCGCCTTGATTCTTTCCGTAGGTTTTGGCGCTTCACTCTGGCTCTTTCAGAAGTATTACTTCGGCTAGCTCGCTGGTGTATCAATCTGCATGTGACTGATATATCATCAACTCCATGAGCCAGGCTATACAGATCCTCTCTAGAGAGAGCAGCTCACTGTCGGAGGAGGCATACAGCCGAATTCGCTCAATGATCATCACTCTCGAACTACTCCCTGGATCACTTCTTAGTGAGAGTGAATTAATGGCAAAACTCGGCTTTGGACGTACACCGATTCGTGAAGCGAATGAAAAATTGGTGGAGGTCTATCCTCGCCGTGGAATGTTTGTCTCCACAGTTGATGTGCAAAATCTTTCAGCGCTCTCTGAAATCCGTGCAGTCCTTGAAATTAAAGCCGCTGAACTCGCGGCAGAGCGATCAACGTTAGCCGATCATGGAGTTACTACAGCTCTCATCGCTGAAATAAAGGGGATTAAAGGCGATGTAAATATGGCCACATTGATCGAACTAGATCAGCGCATTCATCATCACATCTATCAATGCACACACAACGAATTTTTAGCAGCTGCATTGGATAACTACTACGCACATGCTCTGCGCATTTGGTTCTTAGCCCTAGATCGGGTTACAGGTCTTGCTGAGGCGATTATTGAGCACAGTGCTCTACTTGAGGCAATCTCAAAAAGTGATTCGGTAGCTGCGGGAAAAGCAATGCGTAGCCACGTCGAAGGTTTTGAAGCATCAATCCGTAAATCTTTATAACCCACCACTAATAAGAACGAGGATCAGCGATATGAGTAAGTTACCTGAAAAAGCAAAGTGCGTTGTAATTGGCGCAGGTATTGTCGGCAACGGAATGGTCTATCACTTAGCAAAATTAGGGTGGAAAAACATTGTTCAGATTGATAAAGGTCCATTGCCAAACCCTGGTGGCTCAACAGGGCATGCCTCTAACTTTATTTTTCCAGTCGATCACTCAAAGGAGATGACGGCGATAACTGCTGAGAGTATGCGCCAATATAAAGAGTTTGGAACATTTACTGAAACCGGCGGAATTGAAGTTGCTCGCACTCCGGAGCGAATGCAGGAGCTCGCGCGTCGTATAACATCGGCAAAATCGTGGGGAATTGATGGTGGTCAAATCCTCAC
>JACSDF010000003.1 GCA_015660815.1 Actinomycetota bacterium | reverse complement strand
GTCCACGTTGATCCAGTGGGGCGCGTCGATATGGCTCGAGTTGAACTGGGTGAATCGAGCGAAGCGATTCGTAGCCGAGTAATTGCGGCGCGAGCGATAGCTGAGCAACGCTTTGCAGGCCTTGGATACAGCCTGAACTCTCAAATCCCATCACGATCACTACGAACAGTTTTTCAACCAGAGCGTGCAGCAATGAATTTTTTACATGATGAGCTCGAGCGCGAGCAGATTACTGCGCGCGGTCTGCACAAAATCGCACGGACTGCTTGGACACTGGCCGATTTGCATGGACACGAGATTCCTACGTTGGCCGATGTAAAACAGGCGCACACGATGCGTGGAGGAGTCGACATATGAAAGAACGCGAAGCTCGAGCGATTCTATTTAGCGCAATTGAGGGCGGACATCCATTTTGGAGTCAAGAGATTTTCTCACAGGGCGCACTTAGAACTGTCGAAAGATTACTTGCAGGTGGCTATGACGTAATTAAGTACAGCGCGCTCATTGCATCGATTAAAGCAACGACTGCTGATCAAGTATGTATGGCAGTTGAAAATGCTAATTCAGAGTTGTTAATGCCGGGTGATGCTATGTGGCCCGCTTTAGTTGATGATTTAATCGCTCCACCCATCGCACTCATTGCTAAGGGAAATCTGGCGGCACTATCAATGCAATCGTTAGCAATTGTTGGCACACGAAATCCAACAAATTATGGGGCACGCATCGCAGGGGATTTTGCCGCAGGCTTTGTTGATCGCGAATGGGCGATAGTTAGTGGTGGGGCATATGGCATTGATACTTTTGCACATAAGGGAGCGCTCATCGCAGAAGGCATCACTGTTGCTGTCATCGCATCTGGAATCGATATTAATTATCCGGCGGGCAATTCGCGCTTGTTTGCTGAAATATGTGAAACAGGCGCAATCGTTAGCGAAGTAATGCCGGGGCACCCTGCCCTGCCCGCACGGTTTTTAACACGTAATCGATTAATTGCAGCACTATCGCAGGCAACACTAGTTGTGGAGGCAGCCTTTAGAAGTGGTTCACTTCGTACCGCACGCGATGCAGCAGAGTTACTTCGTCCAGTGATGGCCATACCTGGTCCAATTAACTCACCAACTAGTGAAGGATGTCATCGATTAATCGGAGAGCGTGCCGCTGAAATCGTTACTTCAGTCGCAGATGCTGTGGAGTTTGTGGGTGCCAATAGGTGAGAGAATAGGCGAATGAGTGAACATCGTTCGGGCTTCGTAGCCATTGTTGGCCGCCCAAACGTTGGAAAATCTACGCTTATTAACGCTTTAGTCGGTAGCAAGATTGCAATTACATCGCATCACCCCAATACGACTCGAAGCGCAATTCGAGGCATCGTCCATGGTTCAGATTTTCAAGCCGTATTGGTGGATACCCCCGGAGTTCATAAGCCTAAAACGCTGTTAGGGCATCGTCTCAATGCTGTTGTAGATCAGAGCATGGACTCAGTTGATATCGTCATTATGTGTATTCCAGCCGATGAGACTTCAGGTGCTGGTGATTTATTTATCTCTGCTGAGATTGCAAAACATCCACGAGCTAAAAAATTTGCCGTCATCACTAAAACTGATTTGATTTCTAAGGAAAAGTTAGCGCTTCGCCTTGTGGGAATCATGGACCTAGCTAAGGGTTTTGTGTGGGATGAAATCATTCCGGTATCGGCTGCAATTCATAATCAAATTGATTTATTAAACACACTTATTGGAGATAACCTTCCAGAGGGTCCAGCATATTACCCAGCGGGAACAACGAGTGATCAAGCTATCGAACAGTTAATCTGTGAATTTATCCGTGAAGCCGCTTTGCAAGATGTGCGCGAAGAACTTCCGCATTCGATCATGGTGACAATTGATGAGTTTGGCGAGCGAGAAGAAAAAGGTTCGCGACCCTTCTATGACGTTCATGCAACGATTCATGTTGAGCGAGATACACAGCGCGCCATTTTGCTGGGTCATCAAGGCGTCCGACTAAAAGAGATAGGCATTCGCGCACGGGCAGATATCGAACGTGCACTGGAGGCCAAGATTTTCTTAGGATTACATATTAAAGTTTCAAAAGAGTGGCAGCGCGATCCAAGACTTCTCGAGCGTTTAGGCTTCGGCGATAACCACTAGTTTGGATTTGCGACTAGCTAAGAAAGAGCCGAGCAAGACCAGCGGCAGACCAACAATAATTCCGAGAGTTATTGGCTCATTCAAAATAATGATCCCGAGAACAACGGCAACTGCAGTATTTACATAGGTTGTAAGTGAGCCGCGAGCAGGTCCAATTTCGGCGATCACTATGAAGAAGAGCATGAAGGCAATTGCGGTGGAAAAGACGCCAAGTGCAATCAGGGATGCAATGGCATTGAATGAGACTGGATTACTTGGCCAAACAACGATGGCAATTGGCATGTAGAAGAGAGCGGTGATCGCCATTGCCAAGCCATTTATAGCCACGCCATCAACACCGGGAAGATTGGATGTAACCATTAATACGGCATATGCATAAAGAATTGATGCCAGAATGACCATTGCGATGGCCTTTGGATTACTGCTTCCAGTAATTGATTCGATTCCGACGAGTGCAATTATTCCAATGAATCCAACGACTAAACCGAAGATACGTTTGGGTTGCCATACTGAATGATCACCGCGCATCGATGTGAAAATCGTGGCAAAAATCGGGACAGTGGCAACGAGAAGTCCAGCCAATCCTGATGAGATCTCTTTTTCAGCACTTGTAATGAGAATCCAGGGTCCTACCATTTCAAGAAATGCATATGGCAAAACATATTTAATTCCGCGCACTGCATCCATAAAAGTTTTATTAAAAACTGCAATGGGAATTAATATCGCTGCGCCAATAAGTGTTCGACCGGCGACAATTAAGGCTGGCGGAATGTCTTCTACCGCGACCTTCATTAATAAATAGGGGATTCCCCATAGGAAGCCGACTATGCCAAATTGAATCCAGGATTTACGACTCATTTAAGCAATCACACGGCGATAAAGGGCGATTGTCGCGGCCGCGACTTCATCCCAGCCAAACTCAGTTACGGTACGCATGCGCCCGGCTGCCCCATACTTTTCAAGAAGTTCTGGTTGCGACATCAAACGAGTAATTGATTCGGTAAGAGATTTTTCGAATGGCACGGCATCACCATTGTAATCAACGAGCTCTCCGGTCACTGTGTGCTCAACAACTTCAGGGATTCCACCAACACGAGATGCAAGGACGGCCGTTTCACATGCCATCGCCTCTAAGTTCACGATTCCAAGTGGTTCATAAACCGAAGGGCAGATAAAGAGTTCAGCGCCAGTTAACATTGCCGTTAATTCTTTATGGGGCAACATATCTTTGATCCACCAAACATTTGAACGAGTTTTTTGTAGTTCGGCGATCAACTCAGCGACTTCATTTCCGATTCCAGCTTCATCGGGACTTCCCGCTGCCAAAACCAATCCGTACTCTTCAGGAACTTCTTTCCAAGCGCGCAAAAGATGTGCCAAACCCTTTTGGCGGGTGATACGACCTACGAAAATTGCGTATGCGCCAGTCACGCCGAATTTCGCGGCCACTGAACTATCGTGATTTGGCGAGAATCTTGTTGTATCAACACCATTTCGAATCGTGACAACTTTTTGCGGATCAATTGTCGGATAAGCGGCCAGCACATCGGCGCGCATTCCATCACTCACCGCAATAATTGCAGCCGCCGCTTCAAATGCAGTTTTTTCAGCCCAAGAAGAGATTGCATATCCGCCCCCCAGCTGCTCACTCTTCCAAGGTCGTAATGGTTCCAGTGAATGAGCGCTGACAATATGTGGAATTTTGTACTGCAATGCGCCAATATGCCCGGCCATATTGGCGTACCACGTATGTGAGTGCACAACATCGATTCCATCTAAGTGAGATGCAATCTCAAGATCGGTGGCCAGAGCTTGAACGGCAGGGTTTGCATCGTTAAATTCTGAAGGGGTTGCGTATCCAAAAGCATCCTCACGTGGACCGCCAAAGCAGTGAACGTCAACAGTGGTTCCATCTGCTGCGCGAATTGCTTGGGTGAGCTCTACAACATGTACGCCGGCACCACCATAAATAGCAGGGGGCCACTCTTTAGTAATGATTGCAATTTTCAATCTGTTCATCGCATTCCCCCTACCCTGGCTAAGGGGCACAGGCTATCGTTAGCGCATGGCAAACCTGAAACTACCACTCGGTATTGTCCTTGCTGGTGGTGAAGGCAAGCGTTTAATGCCGCTCACCGCGGACCGAGCTAAACCCGCTGTTCCATTTGGTGGCTCTTATAGGTTGATTGACTTTGTTTTATCAAATTTAGTTAATGCCAATATGTTAAAAATTGCAGTATTAACTCAGTACAAATCTCACTCACTTGATAGACATATCACCACGACGTGGCGCATGTCGGCTTTACTTAGCAATTACGTCACTCCCGTACCAGCTCAGCAACGGTTGGGTCCGCGCTGGTATACAGGTAGTGCCGATGCGATTTTGCAAAACTTCAATTTGATTCACGATGAAGATCCGAAGCATGTTTTAGTTTTTGGTGCAGACCACGTGTATCGAATGGATCCAGGTCAGATGTTTGAACAGCATGTGGAATCTGGCGCGGGCGTAACCGTTGCAGCTATTCGAATGCCTCGATCAGAGGCCCATGAGTTTGGCGTTATTGAATTAGCAGAAGATGGAATAACCATAAAGGCCTTTCATGAAAAACCATCAGATCCACCAGCCATGCCCGGACATCCCGATTTATGCCTTGTTTCGATGGGCAATTACATTTTTAAACGCGATGTCATGGAGGAAACACTTTTAATCGATGCGCAAGATATTGAGTCGCGTCATGACTTAGGTGCAAACATAATTCCATATCTTACAAAAAATGGTGTCGCTAAAGTCTACGATTTTGCGCATAACGTAGTGCCAGGTGAAACCGAGCGAGATAAAGGCTATTGGCGCGATGTTGGATCAATTGATGCTTATTACGATGCACATATGGATCTAGTGTCTGTTCATCCAATCTTTAATCTCTACAACCGTGACTGGCCACTGTTAACAAATCCACCTTCATTGCCGCCTGCAAAATTTAGTGAAGGCGGCGCTGCGCATGATTCAATCGTCGGCGCTGGCTCGATTATTTCAGGCGGAATTCTGCACAACTCAGTTGTTTCCTACGATGTAGCCGTAGGGCGAGGCTCACTTATTGAAGGCTCCGTTTTGATGCCCTCCGTGCATATCGGAGATAGGGCGATAGTTCGAAAAGCAATTCTTGATAAGAATGTATATGTCGAACCAGGTGCACAAATCGGCGTTGATTTAGAACGCGATCGCCAACGTTTTACTATTAGTCCAGGTGGGATAATCGTTGTGGGTAAAGGTGTTCGAGTTACCGCGTAATTAGTAATCCCAGTCTGCGGTGTTGTCCCTAAGTATTCGATATCGATCCATGACTTCTGGAGTAGGTGTCGATTCGAAATGTGATACTTCACCGAGATCCCATGAAGGTAAATCTCCTAAGAGCGCCCATGCCGCTTGCTTAGCTGCGCCGTTTGCCACATATTCACCAGTTGGCGGAACGATAACTTCACGTCCAATCAATGCACTTGCAATGACAGGGATGGCAGGATTTTTTGCCGCTCCTCCGATAATTAAGATTCGATTAACTCTAACCCCTAATGCGATGAGAGCATCAACGGCATCGGTTAAACCGCACAACATTCCTTCAATCATTGCTCGCGCGATGTCGGCCTGATTTGAATTTTTAGTGTTCATTCCAGCAAAAACACCCTTTGCATTAGGACGATTAGGAGTGCGCTCACCTTCAAAATATGGCAAGAGCGTTAAGCCATTGGCACCTGGCTTTGATGTCATTGCTAATTGACCCACATCATTATGGGATACACCTAAAATTCCCGTTGCCGCATCTAAAATCCGAGCCGCATTGAGAGTGCAAACGAGCGGTAAAAAGCGTCCAGTTCCATCGGCAAAACCTGCAACTGCGCCACTTGGATCATGTGTTGCGGTATCTGATACTGCAAAAGCTGTGCCACTTGTTCCAAGGGATATAACAACATCACCTTGTTGGGCTTGAACTCCAAGAGCAGCGCCTGCGTTGTCGCCAAGACCTGCCGATATGGGAATGCCTGATATTGATGTTCCACCGAATTCATTAGGCGGAATTATTCGGGGGAGAGTAATTTCAGAGTCATGGCGAAGTGCAAGACGCACAATATCTTCGCGGTAGTGCGAAGTAGTTGGATCGAAATATCCAGTGCCAGAAGCATCACTTCGATCTGTAAAGAGAGTATTTAAATCTTTACCACCTTGCAATTGCCATGAGAGCCAATCATGGGGAAGTGCAATAGCGGCAGTGTTGGCGGCGTTCTCTGGTTCATTATCTGCCATCCATCGTAGTTTGGTAGCGGTGAACGATGCGACTAAGAGCGAGCCAACTTTTCTTGCGATCTCTGAATTTCCACCCTCTTCTCGATTTAAATCGAGCGCGGCTTGCGCCGAACGCGTGTCATTCCATAATATGGCCGGACGTATAACCTGGCCATTGAGATCTAGCGCCACCATTCCATGCTGCTGAGCCGCGATGGAGATTGCGGAAACGTCGGCAATTCCGCCTGCTTGATGCATGGCATTATCAAGGGCGGTTTTCCAGAGGGCTGGATCTATCTGCGTTCCATCTGGATGTGGAGCGCGACCTTCTCGTAGCAACTCTCCAGTATTGGCATCTCGTATTACTACCTTTACCGACTGGGTCGAAGAATCCACGCCAGCGATGAGTTGTCGATTAGCCATAGCGCAAGGCTAGACTGTCCTAGTCAGCGTTGACCACAGGTGGGGCGATAATGATTGACGCAGCCCTTCATCAATGTTTCTTATCTAGTGGAGTTGAATATGCGTATTGGTGTGCTTACAGGTGGCGGAGATTGCCCTGGACTCAATGCAGTTATCCGTGCCGTTGTCCGCAAGGGTGTTAAAGAGTATGGACATGAGTTTGTCGGTTTTCGCGATGGCTGGAAAGGCCCACTTGAGGGTTTAACAATGCCGCTTACGATTGAAACAACGCGTGGAATTTTGCCACGAGGCGGAACGATCTTAGGTTCATCTCGCACAAACCCCTTTAAAATCGAGGGTGGCGTAGAAAAAATTAAAGAGAACTTAGCTAAAGCTGGAATCGATGCCCTCATTGCAATTGGCGGAGAAGACACGCTAGGTGTTGCAACAAAGTTAGATTCACTAGGCGTCAAGGTTATTGGCGTACCAAAGACAATCGATAATGACTTAGACAATACTGACTACACATTTGGTTTTGATACCGCAGTTAATATCGCCGTAGAAGCCATTGATCGTCTACACACAACCGCTGAATCCCATCATCGTGCATTAATCGTTGAAGTAATGGGTCGTCATGCTGGGTGGATTGCCCTGCACGCGGGTCTAGCAGGAGGAGCCGCTTGCATTTTAATTCCAGAACAAAAATTCTCCGTTGAAAAAGTCTGCGATTGGGTTGAATCTCGTTTTAAATCACATTACTCACCAATTATCGTCATTGCAGAGGGCGCAATTCCTCAAGATGGAGATATGGCCGTTAAAGATCAATCCTTAGATTCATTCGGTCACGTAAAGCTCGCTGGAATAGGCGATTGGCTTGCACAGCAGATTGAGCATAAGACGGGCAAAGAGGCGCGTACGTCGGTACTTGGACACATTCAACGTGGTGGAACACCAACTGCCTTTGATCGTGTTCTCGCGACGCGTTTTGGATTGAATGCAATCACCGCCGCCCATGAAGGCGACTGGGGAAAGATGGTCGCCCTACATGGCACCAATATTGTCCGTGTCCCGCTCGAATCTGCCACTGAAAAATTGAAGCTTGTCCCACTAGAGCGCTATAAGGAGGCCGAGATTTTCTTTGGTTAATCGCATCTCGCGCCTACCTTTGAACTCTCTACTCTTATCCTCATGAACGCTTCTTTGGATTCTCTCTTCACACCTGGCCTGGTTGCGGCGCAGCAACCTAACTGGCCAGGTGGCCCAGAGGGAGCGGCGATAAAATCAGCGGTCGCCGAGCTGAAATCTTTTCCGCCATTAGTCTTTGCTGGAGAGTGCGATGATTTGAAGGCTCGCATTGCTTTGGCTGCAGATGGTAAAGCTTTCTGGCTACAAGGTGGAGATTGTGCTGAAACATTTGCAGCGGCCACTGCCGATTCGATTCGAAATAGGATTAAGACGATCCTACAAATGGCCGCGGTTTTGCAGTATCACTCCAGTCTTCCGGTAGTGAAAGTCGGACGTATGGCTGGGCAGTTTGCTAAGCCTCGTTCAAACGATATGGAAACCCGTGGCGAGATTACGTTGCCGGCATATCGCGGTGATGCGGTCAATGACTTAGAGTTCAATGAGGCTTCGCGCACCCCGGATCCTCATCGCTTAGTGCGCGTCTATAACACATCTGCTGCAACCCTAAATCTAGTACGCGCCTTTACTCAAGGCGGATTTGCCGATCTTCGCCAAGTTCATGAATGGAATAAAGGATTTATCCGTGGCTCTTCAGTTGGTGTTCGTTACGAGCAGATGGCCAATGAAATCGGGCGCGCCTTATCCTTTATGAAATCAGCTGGAGTTGATCCTGAGTCTTTTAAATCAGTTGACTTCTTCTCCAGTCATGAAGGGCTTATTTTGGAGTACGAGAAGGCGCTTACTCGCATCGATTCTCGTACAGGTGAGCCTTACGATGTTTCGGCGCACTTCATCTGGATAGGTGAGCGTACTCGTCAATTAGATGGCGCACATATTGATTTTGCTTCTAAGATTCGCAACCCAATTGGCGTCAAACTTGGACCTCAAACAACGGTTGAGGCGGCGCTAGCGCTCATTGAAAAATTAGATCCAGAGCGCGAACCGGGTCGAATTACATTTATCACGCGTATGGGTGCTGGAAAAATACGTGAGGTGTTACCTGGTCTAGTTGATGGAGTTACTAAATCCGGAGCCAAAGTTTTGTGGGTCTGCGATCCGATGCATGGAAATACTTACGAGGCACCGAGTGGCTACAAAACACGTAGTTTTGACGATGTTTTGGATGAAGTTAAAGGCTTTTTCGAAGTTCATAAAGCGCTCGGTACACATCCTGGCGGAATCCATATTGAGCTCACGGGGGATGACGTGACTGAGTGTGTCGGTGGAGGCGAAAAGATTTCGCATGAGGATTTAGCGACAAAGTATGAAAGCGCATGTGATCCACGACTAAATCACGCGCAGTCTCTCGAGCTAGCTTTCTTGGTTGCTGAAATGTTGCGTGAGCGCTAATTTAGCCCACGTGACTCTTCTTGCAACCTCAATAAAAACTCCAATCGGGACCCTTAATCTATTGGCCGATGATCAAATCCTTATCGGTACAAATCTCACCACAATCTCGGCTTTTAATGCTGGTAGTGAAGTAAAAATTGTTAAGTCAATTCCAGTTATTAGCGAACTCATAAATGATTACTTCGATGGAGATTTTTCTGCAATTAACGCGATAAAAGTCCGTCAGAGTGGTGCCGCATTTTCACAGGGTGCATGGAAAGTAATGCGTAAAGTTCGGGCTGGCAAAACTATTTCTTATGCCGATCTTGCAGAAAAGGCGGGCTCACCGGCGGCGGTTCGTGCAGCGGGAAGTGCATGTGCTAATAATGCAATCATGCTAGTTGTGCCATGTCATCGAATTGTAAAAACCGGTGGAGCTTTAGGAAACTACGCTGGTGGTGTAGATAAGAAAGAGTGGCTACTTCGTCACGAGGGCTATTTTTAATATTTCAATCGCCTCATCGCATTGCCCATCATCAAAATCCATATGTGTGACTAAGCGGGCATAATGTGGACCAAGTGAGCTTATCCAAAGTCCGGCTTCGCGGGTACGTTTTGCTAATTCAGCGGCCGAGAAGGACATTGAAGTTAGGTCCAAGCCAACAATATTGGTCTCAACGGTTGATGGATCAATTAATGTTGAATCGATAGCCGCGATTGCAACGGCTAATTTTTTAGCGAGTCGATGATCCTCGGCTAATCGTTCAAGATTATTATCTAGGGCGTAGTGTCCGGCCGCCGCTAAAATACCAACTTGTCGCATCCCCGCGCCATATCGTTTGCGCCAAACCCGAGCTTTGCTGACGCGCTCCTTATTTGAAATCATTACTGAACCTACGGGTGCGCCTAACCCCTTAGATAAGCAGACGCTTATAGTGTCGAAGTACTTTCCATATTCAAGGAAGGAAACACCACTTGCGATATGAGCATTCCAAATGCGTGCTCCATCTAAATGAAGTGCTAACCCCAACACATCGGCCTTTGCCCGCAACTCGGCGATTTCTTTGATTGACTGAACCGTTCCGCCGCCAAAGTTATGGGTATTTTCCACGGCGATAGCAGTTGTTGAGACGAGATATGGACCAGAGTCGGGACGTGCGAGATCTATAACATCAGATGCTTTCAATCGTCCATTGACTGAGTGCCATGTTCTAGTTGTAATTCCGCTAAAAACTGCGGCGGCACCAAGTTCGGCGCGCACAATATGTGAGTTGGATTCTGCAAGTAACTCTTCACCTGGCGCTACAAGCGTTCGAATAGCAAGTTGATTGGCGAGTGAGCCTGTTGGAGTGAATACTCCCGCCTCCATTCCAAACATTGCCGCGACGCGCGACTCAAGAGAGTTGACCGTTGGATCATCACCATAAACATCATCACCCACAGGAGCATGTGCGATTGCATCTCGCATACCGTGCGATGGTTGAGTTACTGTATCTGAGCGAAGATCTATTGCCATGTCGTGAGCCTACTTCTCTTGCCTAATGACTATCAAATACATTGCTGTAATGACCATTAAGCCACCAATTATGCTTTGCAGAGTTAAGCTTTCGCCACCGAAAAGAATTGCAAAGAGGGCCGCGAAGACGACTTCCATAGTTAAAATGACTGCAACCTTTGTCGCACTCATATGTGCTTGAGACCATGTTTGAATTATAAAAGCGACAGCGGTTGCAAAGACGGCAGTGAAAATTACAACTGCCCAGACGCCTAAATCAGGAGGAAGCGAGTAACCACCAGAAATTGAAGCGATTCCAGATACAAATGCACACATCGCTAACTGCACGACAGTCATTGCGTAGGCATCTCGACCCGAACTCCATTTGCTCAGCGCGATAATATGGATGGCGAAAAAGATGGCACTGATAAAGGTTAAGAGTTCGCCAAAGCCAACTGACCACCCACGTATAGATAAGAAAGCAAGTCCGATAGTTGCAATAGCAATACAAATCCAAGTAAACCGATCGACGCGTTGTCGCAAGAATATCGAGGCAAAAATCGGTGTAAGAACAATATATAGACCTGTAACAAAGCCCGTTATCGCAGCGCCTGTACGTTCAAGCCCCAAAGTCTGAAAAATATAACCACTTCCAAGAAAAATGCCAGCGGCACCGGCGCGAACGACCAGATCCCGGTTCATTAACCGCAAAATATTTGGACGAATCAATACCATAACAACGACGGCAACACTGAACCGAGTGAAGAGAAAGTTACTCACGCTCTGTCGACCGATTGCATCTTTCATTATTACGAAGGACCAGCCCCATGCCATTGCAACGGCTAACAAGGCCCAAGGTGCAAACTTTATTTTGAAAAGATGTTTAGCGTTGCTCACTTTTTATCACGAAGTGCCTTAAGAAGTGCAACTTCGACCGTATGTTTTTCCTCCATGCCGGGTGTTTCCAGAACTAATGGAACTCCTGCAGTTGCTGGGTGAGCGAGAAGTTCGGCAAAAGGATCGATCCCAATGTGTCCATCACCGATATTTTGATGACGATCTTTAAGTGCGCCACAGATGTCCATCGAGTCATTAGCGTGAACTAATTTGAATCGCTCAATCCCTGCGATTTCAACGAGAAGGTCGAGAGTTTTACTCATCCCTCCCTTTACTGCAATATCGTGGCCAGCTGCGAATACATGACATGTATCTAAACAAATCCCCACTTTTGGATGGTATTCGAGAGCTTTTAAATAGTGTTCGAGGTCATCTAATTTTTTTACCAGTGATTGACCTTGTCCAGCGGTTGGTTCTAGAAGCAGAAATGGGGAATCATCACTTAAGGCATTAAGAATTGGCATCATTCCTTCATGAATCTGTTTCCAAGCTTTCTCAACATGGCTCGTATCGACGGCAGAACCCGTGTGTATAACAACACCGAGAGCGCCTATATCGGCTCCACGTTGGAGGGAGTATGAAGTTGACGCTAGGGAATTTAAATACGTAGCTTCTGTGGGAGAGCCCAAATTAATTAAAAATGGTGCATGAACATATGTATGGATATCTAACTCGACTGCTTTTTCTTTAAAGGCAGCATCTAAATCTGGTTTTGGCGCTGTCATCGCCCACATGCGCGGATTCGATGCGAAAACTTGAATGACTTCTGCACCAGTCGTTTTAGCGTATTCAATCGAGCGCTTAGCCATACCCCCAGTAGTAGGAGTGTGGGCACCGATTCGGGAGATTTGCTTAGGCATCGGCCTACCTTACGGTAATTGTGATAGTGCTGCCACGTTTAACTTTACTGCCCACTTTAGGGGAGATAGTGGTGGTTTTTTTCGTTGTCATCACTCCTACTCTTTTCACTATAACTTTAAGATCCAAATCCTCAAGCATTCTCACTGAAGTTACCTCGTCTAATGAGAAGACATTTGGAACAAAAACAAATTCTGTTCCCTTTGAGACGATGAGGTTAATTGAACTCCCTTTAGCTGCTTGTGAATTTCCTAGTGGGTTTTGGGATATTACTGTTCCCGCCAGAATGTTTTCATTAAAGGAATAAATGCTTTCCACATTAAAACCCGATTCGGTCAATTCATTGAGTGCCTGCTCACCACTAAGACCAACGTAGGATGGAATTAGAAAGGTTTCGATGCCTTTACTCACAATAATATTCACCACTGAATTTCGCTTAACCTTGGTACCTACTTTGGGTTTCGAGCCAATGACAAAACCCTTTGGGATCGCATTGTTGAATACCTCAATGTTCTTACCAACCTTCAAAGGGCTTTTATTGATCGATGCAGCTGCTGCCGCAGGAGTTAATCCAACTAGCGATGTGATCGTATAGCGCTCTGCTCCTTTGGAGATAATTAATGTAACTTTCTCACCAGTTTCGATACGGCCTCCACCAGGTGGTATGGATTCAATAATCGTTCCAGAAGAGTTTTCTTCATCAAAGCGATTTACCACGGAAATATTCGTAATTCCAAGAGGAGTGAATGCAGAAACCGCATCATCGTAAGTGCCTCCAACCACAGAGGGCACAACTATGCGTGAGCCCGGTCCTACAAGTGTGTACCAACCGCCCACTCCTAGCGCGACTGCAAGCAAGAGTGCGATTTTTCTATTTCGTCGTACTCGATTGCTCGTTCGATGTTTCTTTTCATCTCTTCGTCGAATTTGTTTAGTCGTCTCTTTGATTTCAACGCTCGCTTCAGGAATAATTGCGGGCTTTACTTTTGTGCGTGATGGCACACGAATAGGTTCAACCGGTAAATCAAGGTCAAGTCTCATCTGGTTCTTCTTAGGATCTAACCCCAATGCAATTACTTCTAAATCCTTGAGAAACTCGCCGGCGTTTCGAGGTCGCAAATCTGGATCACGGTTAGTGGCGCGAGATATTAACTCATCCAATGCTTGGGGAATCTCTCTGCGCTTTGATCGTACCGATGGAACATCTTCATTGACATGCATATAAGCAATTTGGATTGGTGTATCACCTGAGAATGGTTTCTCGCCCGTGAGCATCTCAAAGGCGACTATCCCGACGGCATAGACGTCACTTCGTGCATCGGCAATTCCTCGCTGGACTTGTTCGGGGGAAAGGTATGAGACCGAACCTAGAATGACACTCGACTCTGCAGTCATGGTCGAACCGATGACGTCACCGCGTGCTAAACCAAAGTCAGCGATTTTGACGCGACCTTCATGTGAGACCAAGATATTTTCTGGCTTAATATCTCTATGCACTATTCCAATCGAGTGTGCTGCACTCAGTGCGCTCAAGATTGGAGTTAGATAATTAAGTGCATCCTTGATTTCGAAGCGTCCGCGCTCATTAAAGTATTCACGTAATGTACTTCCTTCAATCAGCTCCATGACTAGGAAGACTGCTGGGACTCCATTTTGATTCCAACCTTGATCCTGTACGGCGACAATATTGGGGTGCGAAAGCGCTGCTGCCGCTTTAGCTTCACGAATGAAACGCGTGACATAGACATCGTCTTGAGCAAGATGTGGGTGCATGATTTTTACGGCAACTTTGCGATCTAGGCGAGTATCTATGGCCTCATATATAGATGCCATCCCACCATTGGCTACCTGTCGAATTAATTGATAGCGGCTATCAATGAGCTCACCCGATAGATCCGACATGTGGGTAATTTTATGGATTCGACCTTAAAGAAGTGCTCGGGGCGCGCCAAGAGGAGCTATGAAGTAATGATGTGGTCTGCATGGTTGCGTGTTAAATCACTCTCGAAGAAACTCGCCTGGTCGATTTGCCATGTTTGCATCTGGAGTTCAATGCGGAGACCATCACGGGCAAGAACTCGCTCCAAGCCAATGGAGGGTTCGATATCGAGCCAATACAGCGTTGCGCCAGCATCACGAACTACTTTTTGACCCGCTCCAACGCCTTCAATAATTAGGATGTCGGTCGGCTCTATTGTTCGAAATGAATCAAAGGAGTTTGAACTCCAGTTGAAAATTGAAATCGTGAAGGCGTTGTGTGATGTGAATGCTTCGACGATCACTTTGAGTTTTTGCGTTAATTGCTCATCAAGTGCATTTTCCCAGCCAGCATATAAATCATCCATGTGAATGACCGAGACCGAATTATTGAGTGACAAATCCCTTTCAAATTTGGTAGCCAAAGTTGTTTTCCCGGCCCCAGCAGGACCGTCAATGGCTATAAGAGTCATTCCAGCGCTTCCATCCAATGAGTGCAATGATAGTAAAAGCAAAATACAAAAGCGCTGTGAACCAATATCCCAGACTGGCATAAAGATAAGTCGCTGCAGCATCTACGATTAGCCATACAACCCAGGATTCAATTTTTTCATAGACCATCAATATTTGGGCGATCAAACTTCCAACAAATAAAATTGCATCCTGCCACGTTGCCGCCGCACCTAAACTTGTGAGCAAAGGTGTAAGTAGAGCAACGCTAACTATGGTTAGAGCTGCCCATTGTGCGCGGTTGCGATTAGATAATGGACCTGGTTTAGCACCTGTCGGTGCCCAATCCCGCCACCCTAAATATGCGGCGATAATAAAAACTATCTGGGCGGCTGCACTTGCAAATAGATCTGCTTGATAAAAGAAGATCATATAGAGAGTGCTACTTGCAGCCCACCAAGGCCATGTGATGCGCTTACCAGTTGTACCTAGCCAGACTCCAATGAAGGAGACTAATGCGGCAACGGCTTCCAAAATTGATACGCCGTAGCCCCAAGCAGTGAAGAGAATTGTTGACATGATTGATTCCTTTCCACATCCGCATTACCGGATTGGTCAAACGGTCGGTCTGAATTTCAGACCCTCTCAGCCTTGATGGGCTCCCGTAGTTCGTAGAGTAGCGTTACCCCGTGCTTAAATTTGGCTATCTCACCATGATTGTCTTCACAATCATTGGTTCTTTCTGGTTAGAGCTCTTTTTGAAAGTTGGAGTGCTTAAGCGCATTAAGCGTGTGATATTGGCAGTTGCTCCGATTTCCTTTCTATTTATTGCATGGGATGCCTATGCAATTCGAAGTGGGCACTGGCGATTTGATGGGGATCAAATACTCGGAATTTTTGGTCCCTTCGGGATTCCACTTGAGGAATACCTGTTTTTCATCATTGTTCCTATTGCAGCGATTATGACAATCGAGGCGGTCAGACGTGTTAAAAAAGATTGGCCAGTTTAGAGATGAGTTACACACAATTAGCGATCTTTGCCGTTCTTTGCGCCATTGTCTTTGACTACTACATAACAGAGATTCGTTTAATGAGACGCAGAGTTTTCTGGACCTCTTATGCAATTATCTTGGGCTTTCAGTTGCTGACTAATTGGTGGCTAACCTCTCGAAACATTGTCATGTATGACCCAAATGTAATAACTGGAGTTCGTATAGCTTCTGCACCCGTTGAAGACCTACTCTTTGGTTTCGCTCTCGTGTTAGGAGTTCTATCTAACTGGATACGAATTGACGCTTTAAAAAAGCAGCGCCAGCAACTCGTAAGCGACGAATAGTTGATGTTTTTGCGCGTCTATTAAAAATGTCGTAACCAATTTTCTCAACTTCGTCTACAATCCCGCAGTACAATTCACTTGCAGCTTCAATGCAAGGGCGACTTGATGCATCTAAAAGGGCGATTCCAGGAGCTGCCTGGGCTTGAAGCTTTCTTACTCGTGCAATTTGGAATTTGAGCGCATCAATAATTTGGGGTGTCAATACTCGAGCCTCCAACATTTCACGAGTTACGCCATGAAGTGCAAGCTCTTGAATTGGCAGATAAATTCTGCCACGATCTAGATCTTCATCAACATCGCGAATAAAATTTGCAAGCTGAAATGCAGTCCCAAGTTTTTTCGCGGAATCTAAAGCCGCGACGTCGGAAAAGCCCAGGATTGGTGCCATCTCAAGACCAATGACGGCTGCAGATCCATAGACATATTCCATTAAATCATCAAAAGTTTCATACTCCTGGACCGTTAAATCCATTGTCATTGAGTGTAAAAAAGCTTCAAAATATTCATGAGGGATAGCAAATCGATTAACGGTATCTATCAATGCGCCACCGACTAAGTCTTCGCTAGATCCGCGTCGAAGATCCTTTAGCACGTTATTTCCCCAGTTTGAAAGTGCTTGAGCTTTTTCTTCAGTGCTCAGTTGGGAGGCTAAATCGTCAACGATCTCATCGGCAAATCTGGCAAAGCCATACAGGGCATGTACAAATGGGCGTTTCGCTTTTGGGAGCAGCAAGGTGGCAAGGAAATATGTTTTCCCATGCAGGGCATTGAGTCGTTTGCACTCTGCATACGATGCGCGCAAACCTGGCTCAGTGATACCTGCCGCCGTTAACTCATCCACTTATGCGACCGGACCAACGATTCGCTCAGCGGCAAGACGCCCGGAAATGAGGACCATAGGCACTCCAACTCCGGGTTGGGTGCCAGATCCAGCAAAGACAACGTTTTCAATTCCTGCCGCCATATTTCGTGGTCTAAATGGACCAGTTTGGAAGAAGGTGTGTGCGCTAGCAAATGGTGCGCCACGCTCCATTCCCTGAGCCTGCCAATCAAGGGGAGTAGTTAACACCTGCGTTTCAATCGCATCTCCAAAACCGGTGTATCCACGTTGTTCCAAAACCTCAATCATATGATTTCGATATGGCTCTGCCTGCGTTGTCCAATCAATATCTGCATCCAAATTTGGTGTTGGAAAGAGAACGTAATATGAGTGTTTACCAGCCGGTGCCAAAGTTGGATCATCTTTGGAGGGAATAGTCACGAGCAAACTTGGATCACTCATCAGTTTTTTCTTTTTAATCAGCTCGTCAAATACTCCATCCCATGACTTTCCAAAATGGATATTGTGATGTGCGGCAAACCCATAGCTTTTAGTTGATCCCACTAACATCGTTACACACGACGGTGAGTAATTCAATCGCTTAACAGATAGAGGAGTTTTACCCAAGAGATCGCGCCAGGCTACTGGTAGATCTGGATTTAAAATAACGGCATCACATTCAATGCGTTGACCATCCTGAGTCAGTACTGCTTTAGCTCGGCCATGCTCAACTTCAATTTTTGAAACAGTAGTGTTGTATTTGAAAACTACACCATGTTTTTCGGCGGCAGCAGCGAGCGCGCGAGGCACCGCATGCATCCCACCCTTAGGAAAAAAGACTCCATTAACTGAGTCCATATATGCAATTACCGCGTAAATTGCCAGTGCTTGCTGTGGACTTACTCCAGCGTACATTGCTTGAAAGGAGTAAACCTTCTGAAGGCGGGGATCCTTCATGAATTGATTGACCTTTGGAGATAACCTCCTGAAACCACCAAGAGCTATTAAACGCGCAAGATTAGGCGTTAATAAATTTAAAGGTGAATCTATGTTGCGGTCAATAAAGTCATTCATTTCATACTTGTATAACTTGGTAACAAACTCTACATATCTACGATAACCGTCGGCCTCGGAGGAGCTGATTTTACTTGCAATCTCTTCCTCCATCTGCTTGGTATCTGCATGCACATCGATCTGCGAACCATCGGCATAAAAAGCGCGATACAACGGAGTAACTGGCATTAGCTCTAACCAATCCTTCAAGTCTTCGCCCACGCAGCTAAATGCATCTTGAATAAGAGATGGCATTGTTAGAACGCTTGGGCCCGTATCAAAGGAGTAACCATCCTTGAGCAATAAACCATTACGCCCACCAGGAACGCCTTCTCGCTCAATGACCGTAACTTTACGTCCGGCACCGGCTAAGCGAAGCGCCGCACTTAATCCTGCGAGGCCAGCGCCAACAATCACTACGTGATCTGTTGGACCTTTGACTCGTGCAACCATCTATGTGCTCCTTTTAGTAGCGATTTTTGCGAGTTCAAGTAAAAGAGGATGTGCTCTTTCGTCTATGAATTCACTTTCGGCCGAGCGAAGTGCTTGATCGGTCAGTCGCTCAATCATTGATTCAAGTTTTTCTTTAGCACCACTCGAAACAATAATCTCTTGCAAGATCGAAATACCATTGGCATCTAAATTAGGTGATCCAAAATACTTCTTGCTCTCTTCACGCATCGCATCTGAGGATTCGAGATCTGTTAATGCAATGAGCACAGTCCGCTTACCTTCTCGTAAATCATCACCTGCTGGCTTTCCAGTAAGGCTTGAATCCCCAAAAACTCCTAACAAATCATCGCGATATTGAAATGCCTCACCAAGAGGTAAGCCATAGCCTGATAAATCCCTTAAGAGTTCGGGGGAATGACGCTCTGAGAGAACTGCGCCAATGAGAAGTGGTCGCTCAATTGTGTATTTACCAGATTTATATTGTGCAACTCTTATTGATCGATTCAAATCAGTAGTTTTTTGAGTCTGCTCAAAAATATCTAGGAATTGACCTGCCATTAACTCAACTCGCATCTCATCGTGAATGGGCTGAGAGTGGTTAAAGGCTCGAGTTGAAAGACCCGCTTCATTTAACATTTGGCTCGACCAGACCAAAGCCAAATCCCCCAAGAGGACGGCAGCGGCAAGTCCGTACGCTGGAGCAAAACCTTCGAGCTCCTCTTGAACATGCATCGATTCAAAGTGGCGGTGAATTGATGGCTTACCTCGACGCGTATCTGAGCCGTCCATGAGGTCATCGTGAATAAGTGCACAAGCCTGCAGTAGTTCAAGGCTTGCAATGGCCTTCACGACGGATGGCGTTAGATTGGCTCCCGCACTCACGTAACCGCTATATGCAAAGAGTGGTCGCAATCGCTTTCCACTATCGAGCAAGAATGAAGAGAGTGCCTGCGAAACCGGCGCTAAATCCGAGGAGATGCTCTCTAAAAAGCGGGCCTGCTGGGAGAGAAAACTTGTTAGCTCAATCTCTACGGCATCACGAATCTCTTGAAGCGCTGCCTTGGCCTGAGAACTCACTCTTTAACGATACCCTCACACCGTGGTAGTCCGCACTTCGTATTCCTTAGAGTTCTTTCCCCCCAAAGACAGTGAGGGTGAACAACGATTGTGGAGCGCTCTTGAGGCTCTAGAACATATTGCCCCAGAGTTCGTCTCTGTAACTTACGGTGCGGGAGGTTCCACCAGGAACAGAACAATCGGTGTGACTGAAGAAGTCACCCATAGAACAAAGATTCCCACAGTGGCACATTTAACATGTGTTGGTTCAAGTCGCCAAGAGTTGATCTCAATTTTGCACATGTATCGCAGCGCCGGTATTCGCGGAGTACTCGCCTTACGTGGAGATCCTCCGGGTGGACCGCGAGCTGCGTGGACACCAACATCTTATGGTTTTACTCATGCAGATGAATTAGTGGCGTTAATTCACGAGTTCGGTGGATTCGATATCGGAGTCGCTGCTTTTCCAGATGGGCATCCAGGCTCAAACGGTGATACGAAGAAAGATGTTGATGTGTTGTTGCGTAAAGAGCATTTAGGAGCAACATTTGCGACTACTCAATTTTTCTTTGAGGTCGCAAAGTGGGAGCAACTTGTTTATGCCCTCCAAGCACGAGGCTCGAAGATGCCAATCATTCCGGGGATTTTGCCTATTACAAATGTGAAGCAGTTACACCGAATGGCAGAACTTGGAGGAACACCAATTCCGCCCTCGGTTTCAGAGGCTTTTTCAAAGGTAGAAGATGACTCCGATGCCGTTCATGCCTTAGGAATCGAACTTGCTAGCACGCTGTGCGAGGATTTATTGCGCGCTGGCGCTCCGAGCCTCCACTTCTATACGATGAATAGTTCAAAGGCCACTAGTCAGATTTATGGGAACTTAAATAATGCTCACTAAAGACGAGTTCTATAGTAAGTGGAGTCAACTCCATAGTGATGCTCCCATTACAGGCGCGGTGGCATGGTGGCTCAAAATCTCTTATCGCTTTGGTCTCATTGCAACGCTGCTTCGAATCTCTCCAAATGTTTTAACTTTATTAGGGCTTATTAGTGCGGCAATGAGCGCTTTGACTGCAACCACATGGTGGGCCGTATTTTTCCTTGTTTTCTCCCTCTTTTGCGATGGAATAGATGGAAGTGTTGCAATTTTTCAGAAGCGAGACAGTGCATGGGGTGCAACGCTTGACTCAGTAGTCGATCGGATTAGTGAAGCATTTTGGTTATATGCCCTCTATGTAATCGGAGTACCTGCTTGGTTAGCAATTGCTATATGGAGCGTTGCCGCCTTTCAAGAGTATGCACGTGCAAAATTGAGTTCGCTCAAAATTAAAGATATTGGAGTGGTGACTCCGGCTGAACGTCCAGTTCGCGCAAGCATTCTCTTTACCGCTTTAATTATGTGGCAACTAAATATTCCAGGAATTGTTCTCTTATCCTGGCTCTTTTTGGTTTTGCAGGTAATTAGTTTTGCGATGGTAATTCGTTATGCACGCGCCCAATTGCGTTAGCGACAATTTCACCGCTCATCCCAACTAAAGGCAATCCGCCACCCGGGTGTGCAGATCCACCGACACAGTAAAGCCCCTTGATCGGAGAGCGATTCTTAGCTCGCATGAACGCTGCACGAGCGCCATTACTTGATGTTCCATAAATTGAGCCTCCAGGTGCGGATACGGCGCGCTCTAAATCGGCCGGTGTTCTAATCGTTAAAGATTCGAGGCGATCGCGAACCGAAATTCCTTGAGCTTCAATCTGATCAATTATTGAGTTGGCATATTTTCGATTAAAGTTTTCATCGTTCCAATCAAATCCACCTGAGCCATGGGGCGGCACATTTACCAGCACTGACCAGCTTTCAAGATTTTCACCCTTCACCATTTGGTCATCATTTGGAGCGCAAATATAGATTGTAGGATTTTCTGAGGGCAATTTCTCTGAAAAAATCGAATTGAATTCTGCATCATAATCGTGAGTGAATAAAATGGTGTGGTGGCTAAGCACAGAAGTTTCAGATTTTCGAAGACCCAATAGAAGTGTAAACCCAGCGATAGAGGCATCGGCTCGAGCAATGTTTTTCCGGACTTTACGTAGTTTTCGATTTTCTGCCTTTATTAGGTGGTTATAAATCAGCGAAGCATCTGCATTGGCAACAACGGCTTCAGATTCAATCCCTGACCGATTCGCTAATCGAATTCCAATAACTTCTCCCTTTTCTATAACTATCTCTTCGACTTTGCTATTGAAGTGAAACTTCACTCCCACATCTAAACAACGTTGATAGACCAAGGTTGCTAAAGTTCCAATTCCACCTTTTATATGCCAAGCACCGAAAGCCTCTTCCACATACGCGATAGTGGCTAAAACTGCAGGGGCTTTGCGCGGATCAGAACCGCTATATGTCGCATAACGATCGAGAATATATCGAAGTCGCTGATCAGGAAGATTCTCATTGGCAAATCTACGCAGTGATTTCCACGGGGCAATGATGAAAATATCTCGGATTAGCGTTTTTCGCTTGAGAAGTCCAAGTGGAGATTTCAACTCTGACTCAACGAAAGGTTCGCGCGAGACATCCCACATACGTGTTGCGCGTTTCATCATCTGGTCCCATTGTTTGGCACCAACTTCTCCGAAGACACCTCTGATGGCATTAAGGGTCTGATGACGTGAAAGGTTTGCAAACTTCACTTGCGTACCATCTGCAAATCGATAATCAAATGATGGATCTACTGGGAGAATTTCACAGAGCAGACCGAGTGGTTTGCCGGTACGAATAAAAAAATCTTTATATACGGCAGGAAGAGTTAAAAGTGATGGGCCGGTATCGAAAGCAAATTTACCTATCCATTCGGTACGCAGTTTCCCACCGTAGGTATCAGATGCTTCGTAAAGGCTAACCGAGTGACCGGCGCGAGCTAAGCGAGCTGCCGCTGTCATCCCACCCATCCCTGCACCAATTACAGCAATTTTCATACCGTGCGGCCTTTCCACTGAACATCTCCACGCTTTACATATGAATAGAGAATTAGATAGATAAGCAATGTACTTGAAATTGGATGTAGTAGTGAATCAAAGATTCTCATACGTGAGCGGTGAGCGCTCAGAATGCGAGTTATCGTCATAGATGCAAAAGCCAGCCAACCCCACAGTGATCCTGAGAGCGCCAAAATTAGCGGTGCAACTCCGGTAAGAAAGATAAAAACTATGGCGCTGACTGAACCGAAAATTGATCCAAAACCATGCCGCAGAGATTTGCCGTAACCGGCCTCGATTTCGCTCCAGGATGAGTACATTCGGCACTCAGCGATTTTTGCACCAGAAACAACCGCCCCATGTGATCCTGTTTTAATCAATCGTCGGGCAAGAAATACATCATCTAAAACCGCGTTTTTAACGGCTTCATAACCACCGGCTGCATCTAAAGCCCGCTTTTTAACTACAAAGAACTGACCATTTGCAACTGCCATTGATGAAAATGCGGTGCGCTCTGAGAGGCGAAGTAAGAGTGTGCTCATCCAAGACCATTGCAAAAGCGGTTGAATTAGCCGCTCACCTAAAGTCTGAGCAATTTGACGAGGATATGGCGAAAGAAAATCTAACTGAATCGATTTCATTAAAGTTATTGATTTGCTTAGGGCATCGTGTGTCAGGCGGACGTCGGCATCGATAGAGACGATTATTTCTCCATGTGTTTGAGCTAAAAGTTGATGCAATGCCCATACTTTACCGATCCATCCAAATGGCAGCGGTTCTCCCTGAATCAATCGAAAGTTAGGTTTTTTCTCGATTGCCGCACTGACTAAATCAAAAGTTGAATCATCAGAGTTATCATCCAGGAGAATAAACTCGACGTTGGCAAGAGAATTCTGTGAACGTAAATTTTCAATGAGTTCAATGACATTATTCGCCTCATTACGAAGTGGCACAATTACGCTCACAAAGTCGGAGATTTCGCTATCAGCCAGAGGCTTACGGATTGTAATGAAATTAATGAGTGAGAGAAAAAGCGCAATAAAAGTAGGTAGAACAATTAGCCAAGGCATAGATTTCTAAGGACGCCCCAACCAACGAGTAAATAGGTAAGGGGTCAATACAACTCCAAAAACTCCTCCAGCAAAGAGTGCAATTCCCGGTCGATCAAAGAAGAAGAGATTTCCGACAATGCCTGAAAATAGAGTCCACACTAAGAAGATATCAATTGCAGAAAAAGATGCACCTACTTTGCGTCGATCACGAGGAAGTATCAGATGCAAAATGCCGATCAATCCCATTCCAGTCAATAACCAACCAAAAGTATTTGAAAGTGGAATCTCTGGCTGAAAAGGAACATGAGCTCCAGTTACCACCCAAGTCCATCGACCCGAAGCGACCATCAACGGATCTAAAAACAAATCCCACGCGGCAAGTGCGGTTCCACCATAGAGAAAAACCCAATTTCCGGCGACTCTGCGTGATGCAACAAGAACTGGATGCACCATCATAATCCACGCAAAAGGAACAACAAATGGAACAGAGAATATTCTAAAGCCCAAATCTGGCGAATAAGAGTACTCACCAAAAGGCCATGAGGTTAAAACACCAACATTCTCAATGGCCAGAGCAAACGAGAAAGTTACGACAAGATATATAAATGCATAGCGCGCACCATATGCAAAGAGGGCATGCAAGAGCATTGCGCCAGCGCCCCAATAGACGGTTGCCAAAGTCAAAACCCGCAGCGATTCACCTTCGACTAATGGATAAGCAATTTGCAGGGCAATTGCAATCGATAAAACTGCAATGAGAAGAGTATTCATCCGCCTTGAATTTCCCCTGCGTCGATTTCGGCGCGGGGAATAGTGGCGGATCGACATGGATTAAGTCTGCCCTATATCAAGCCTTAGTTATTAATCGAACCTCGAATTTCTTGCACCGCAAAGCGTGAAAAAAGCTCTTCTGAGTACCAGTTGTACTTCGCAGTAGCGGCGATGGCCTCATTATGGGCTTCACCCCGATACGCGAAATCTCGCAAGGCTGCGGTTGATTCCCAGATGGAAAAAGTACCTTGTAAACCAATCGGTGCTTCGCCGATTCCGATGGCGGCAATTAAGCCAGGTGCCGATGTGAGCGATGCCGTGACGGGGGGAACGGCTCGCCAAAAACGAAGGCTTTGAGACCACCGGATGCGCGCTCTGGTCACGGCAATCACTTGGCCGCCCCAGTCTTTAACCGTTGGTGTAAAAGGCTCCTGTCCAGCCCACTTTCCATGGGCAGAGATTGGTTCGATGATTGCTCGAAACTCATGTACCGAATTCGTGCGCCATCGCTTAACCACAAAGGAGTTATCAAAAACTTCAACGTCGCTAACCTCTGCAATTAATCCCCAACGAAGCGGATTGGCATCGCGCGGAGTAAATGTTTCGCCCTTGCCCGTTCCAAGTGATTTAAAGAAACCCACATTTGGAGAACTTCGTAAAACAAAACGATCAAGCGCCATTGCTGCCAAAGCGAATGGAATTGCACGCGGTTTAATCCTCCAAAAATAGGCAACGATCATGGCATGCCAATATTAAATCTCTTGTTTTAATACTAAATGGCGAATCGAGGCTAGAAGTGGCTCGACTAATTCCTTGGACATCAATCCACTAATTACAAGTTGAGAAAAACCATGCACCGAAGTCCATGCTAGAAGTGCAAGTGGCTCAATACTTTTTGGAGAGATCAAACCACGTTCGGCAAGCTCACTCACGGATTGTCTCAGCATTTCCATTGACTCAGCGTCAATATCATCTGAATGGAAATTACACATTGGACCAAAAGTCAAAGAAAAAAGATGTGGTTCCTCTATTGCGAAATTAATATATTCCCTTCCCAGTGCATCAAAACGCAAGATTGCAGCTTTATCTGTTTTCTTGCCAATTCCATTTATGGCCACTTTAAAGCGGCGGGTCAGTTCTACTTCGCCTTGGCTCGACATTGCCTGTAGTAAGGCATCCTTATTTTTGAAATGGTGGTAAGCGGCGGATTGAGAGACACCAAGCTCGCCACAAACACCACGAAGAGTTATTGACTCAACTCCATTGTCATTGAGCTGAGCAATCGCCACCCTCACAAGTTCGGAGGCTAAATGACCATGGTGGTATGGGGCTTTCATGGTGACATCATCTCACACTATCTTGACAATGTTCAGATTATGGGGCACAATTTGAACACTGTTCAGATGAAAGGGACTCCAATGAAACGTATCGCCAACCTTGTTATCCATAAAAGTAAGCTGGTGCTTGCACTTTACATCGTAGTAGTCGCGTTTATGGCGATCTTTGGAATGGGGGTGTTCTCTAGTTTGGCGACTCAGGGCTATAACGACCCAAACTCTGATTCTGCAAAGGTTGAGCAAATTCTGGCCGGTGATTTCAATATCGAAACTCCGGAACTCATATTAGTTGCGGATTTTGGAAGCGATGTTGATCTCCTTACTAATCAAGACAAAACTAACTCGTTGGTCCAATCCATTTCGTCAGAGCCTGGGGTCGCCAATGTTAATAGTTACTACTCACTGGGTGCCCCTGCTTCACTGAAAAGTAAAGACGGCAATGCGATTTATGTCCTTGTATATTTTGATCAAAAAGTCGATGCAGAAGTATCGAGTCAGTTAATTTCCGAAAAGTACGGTGATAATTATCAAGGCACAGCTCTTTACTACTCTGGTGATGGAATCATTAGCCACGAAATAAATGAGACAATTTCAAAAGACTTAGCTAAAGCAGAAGCATTTGCAATTCCATTGACTTTCTTGATTCAACTTGTCGTATTTGGAAGTTTAGTCGCAGCTGGCTTACCTTTGCTTGTGTCAGTTGGTGCGATTCTTGGTACATTCTTTGTTCTCTGGGCACTGGCTATGGTTACAGATGTTTCAATATTCTCAATTAATCTTATAACTGGTCTCGGTATTGGTCTCGGAATTGATTATGCACTTCTTGTTGTATATAGATTCAGAGAAGAAAAATCTAAAGGTCGAAGTAATCAAGAGGCAATTGAAACCACGGTTATGACGGCTGGGCGTACTGTCTTGTTCTCGGGAAGCACGGTTGCCTTAGTTCTACTCTCCCTTATAGCTTTCCCGCAGTATTTTCTAAAATCATTTGGTTATGCCGGCGTATCAGTCGTCGTCTTAGCAGTCCTCGGAACGATTTTTGCACTTCCGGCTTTAATGAATATTTTGGGCGACAAGGTCGATTCCTTGAGGGTATTTAAGCGCAATTTAAAGCCCCATGATGAGGGTTTTTGGTTCAAACTAACGAAATTTGTGATGAAACGACCATTACCCGTTATTGCTATATCAACTCTGATTCTGCTCGCACTAGCATCCCCAATAAAAGATATAACTTTTGGCTCTGTCGATGAACGCGTGTTGCCGGCAAATAACAGGGCAGTGGTGGCGGGGCAAGTAATAGAAAAACGTTTCGCTGGTTGGGAATCCACACCCGTAGATGTTTTAATACAAAGTGAAGAAAGTATTGATACTTATGCCACACAAATATCTAAGTTGCAAGGTGTAGTCCGTGTACAAAGTAGAGACGGAGTATTCGTTGAAGGCGTTCGAACTTTAACCCCAATCCAGAGTGGTTTCGAATCTGATTCGTATGAAAGACTTTCAATCATTTTGAATGTTGAACGATTTTCAGGGGAGGCAAATGAGCTCATAGGAGAGATTCGATCCCTGAGTACGAGTGACAATCAGGTTCTTGTTGGGGGAGTCAGCGCAGTATTCATTGATTCTCAAGATGCAATAAAAAGGACTTTACCATTTGTCTTTATTTGGATCGGATTCTTTACCTTTATTATTCTCTTTCTATTTACCGGGTCAATTCTTTTGCCGATTAAAGCTCTCATTTTAAACGTCTTATCCCTTTCTGCCACGATTGGTGCGCTAACGTGGGTATTTACTACTGGAAATGCCACGTGGCTTGTCGGTAGTTTTATAAACACAGGCACTGTCGATACATCCATGATTGTGCTGATTGCCATATTAGCTTTTGGGTTGTCAATGGATTATGAGTTATTCCTCCTCAGCCGCATTAAAGAAGAGCATGATTTGGGCAAAGATACGACTGATGCAGTAGCGATTGGCCTTCAGAGAATTGGAAGAATTGTTACCGCCGCAGCCTTAATTATCTCAGTAACGTTTATGGCTTTTGTCACAAGCGGCGTTACAAATATTAAGCAGTTAGGTTTTGGAACTGCACTTGCAATTTTGCTTGATGCAACCATCGTTCGTGCGCTTCTGGTTCCGGCTTTTATGAAAGTCGCTGGAAAATACAACTGGTGGGCACCCAAATGGAGTAGGAAGTTCCAATTAAAAGATTAATCGCCCACGATCATAGGAGTTGCGCCAGTAACTCGGAGTAATTCTTCAAAAGTTGTTGGATAAACCGAATGCGGATGTCCAGCAGCGGCCCATGCAACTTCATGTTCGTCGAGGGCCACATCCAGCAATGTGATTTCAGGTGAATTAGCCCAACCCACAGGGGATACGCCGCCAATCGAAAAACCTGATGCGTTCTTTACAAAGTCGGCGTCGGCGCGGTGGAGTTTCTCCACTCCTAAGTTTTTTGCAACAAGTTCTGTATCAACTCGATGGCGCCCGCTAGTAATGACCAGCAATGCATTTCCGCTTGGTAATTTAAAAACGATGGAAGAAGCAACTTGTCCCACTTCAATTCCTAAAGCATTGGCCGCATCTAAAGCAGTTCGGGCTGGGTCTGAAAGAATTGTGACATCGCCTGTACAACCTAGCTCTTTCAGGAGTGCAGTAACTCGAACAACTGAAGGGTTAGCAAGAACCTCTTCCACTAGTTAAGCAACACGGTTTTCAAGTTTGAGTGCTGACATAAAGGCATCGACGACTTCCTGCTTGCTCCAAGGCTTTGGTGCCATTGTGATGAAGAAATCTTTTAGGGCAATCTCGGCTAACTCGTCGATATCGCCTTCGACGAAGCCAAGGGAGGAAAGAACGGGGAATTGGAGCTCGGCCAGAATCTTTCGCACTGCGTTAACGCAGCGAGATCCATCTGTGGTGCCATCTTGCGGCACGCCCATAGCATCGGCAATGCGCTCCATTTTTCCAGGAACGATTTTTGCTTCGCGAGTAAGGGTTTCAACGAGTACTAAACCAATAGTTAAACCATGTGGAACATGCTTGAGTCCGCCAATGGCCTGACCTAAAGAGTGTTCGGCAGTGCAGTCCGAGATATTCATTGTTAATCCCGCCATCATGCTGCCTGCTGCCATTCCGGCTCGTGCGGTTTTATCGTTGCCATCTTTAAAGGCGGCAACAAGAGCAGGTGTCATCATTCGAACGGCTTCGTAGCCAATTGCATCACCAATCGGAGTGCTGCACTTTGCGATAATTCCTGCAATAGCTTGGGCTAAAGCATCGATGCCAGTGTTGGCAGTCATTGATGGCGGCATTGAATACGTAAGTACTGGGTCAACAAGGGCAACTTGCGCGCGCAGATTTCCATTAGCAATACCGGCTTTGCGGCCGGCCTCAGGGTCAGAGATTACTGAGCCGCCGGATACTTCAGAGCCGGTACCCGCTGAAGTTGGAAGGGCAATAAGCGGAAGCGTTGCCACAGGATAGACGGGTGGCTGAGATTGGAATTCTCTAAATGTGCAGTTGAGCTGTGCGCACAAACGCGCGGCCTTTGCCGTGTCAATTACCGATCCACCACCGAGTGCTACAACGACATCAGAGCCTGCGGCTTTTAGTGCAGCAATTGCATCATCAACCATTTGAATTGTTGGTTCTCCCGCAGGCTTTTCAAAGAGAGTAAGGGAAATGCCTGAGGCGATTTTCATCTGATCAATTAATTGCGCTGCAGCTGGGTTGAACTTTTCAATATCTTTATCAACCATCAAAAAAACTCTGCTTGCACCGAGCTCTGCGACAACTGCCGGCAGAGTTTCTGCTACTCCTTCTCCAAAGCGAACTTTTACTGGGAGATGGTTATTAAAAGCGGTGATGTTGTCCACGGTGGCTCCTTGATTAATTGAATAAATAGATTCTATAGCGCTTAAGGCTTTTTAGAGTAGCGGGTAAGGAGTACATGCAGGGCAATGCCAATTGCCAATCCCCATATTAAGTCGATGACAACTGTGCTAATTGCGGTGACAACGAAAGCGGTAGCTTCAGATTTAGTCGTTCTAAGTGACTCCATTATCGAGACTGGATTGAGAATTCTGTAACTTGTTCCGAGTAATAGACCAGCGATCACTGCCGTCGGAATCTGACTCACCATTGGAGCCGCAACAAGTGCGATAAAAAGAAGCACAGCAGCGTGAAATACCGCAGCCAACCGAGATATCGCATGAGATCGTACATTGACGCTGGTGCGAGCAATAGCACCGGTTGCAGGCATTCCGCCAAAAAGGGATGCCGCCACGGTTGCTAAACCCTGACCAAAGAGTTCGCGGTTAGGTTCAAATTTCTCCTTATTGTGGGCTAAACCATCGGCAACACGTGCAGATAGAAGTGACTCAACTGCGGCAAGCAGAGCAATCCACAGTGCGGGAATTAATAAAGCACTTAGGTTTTCAAATATTGGGCTTTGATAACTACCAAGAGAGCGCGGGATATTTCCAATAGTTGCAATATCTATTGAGAAAACTCTTACGATGATAGTGACCAAAACAAGTGCGACAAAGCTTGCTGGAATATGAAGCTTCATTTTATATCGACGGACAAGGTGGGGCCAGGAGAACTTAATAAATAAGGTAATAACAACAATGAAAAGAGAGGCGTAATTAAGCCCGGCATCAAATGCGTTCTTTATAGTATTCCAGGCAACAATAAAGCTTTTTTCGCCCTCACCTTTTTCAATTCCTAGTGCGAGCGGAACTTGTTGTAGAGAAATAATAAGAGCAATTCCCACAGTGAAGCCTTCAACCACTGTCCATGGAACTCGATTAATAATTGCGCCTAACTTAAAAACCGCCATCGCAATGACCATGATGCCAGCCATTAAGCCCAGCGCCGGGATTGCGCTAACGCCAAAGTCGTTGATGACGGGGATTAATATGACCGTCATCGCACCCGTTGGGCCGCTCACTTGATATTTTGATCCACCAAATACCGCGGCTAGAAATCCAGCGATAATTGCAGTTGTTAGACCTGCCGCCGCTGACATGCCGGATGTTATGCCAAAGCCGATAGCTAGTGGCAAGGCAATAATGGCAACGGTTAATCCTGCGATTAGATCTGAGATGAGATCCCGACGATTATTTGAAAACTCACTTCTGTGCGGCCAGAAGGAGAAGAACATGTATCTATGTAAGCAGACTTAAACGCGCTTGTCAGTTACCGTTGTCCCTCTTATGAGTAATGATTTAATTGAATCTGCAATCCGCGCTCGAAATGGCCTATGGGCAACTTTTTTCTTTATGGGTGTTGTATCGATGGCATGGGTCGCACGCATTCCCGAAATTCGTGATGCTAATGGATTAAACAATGGCCAACTCGGATTAATCCTATTATCTAGCACTATTGGTGCGGTCCTTGGTGCACAACTTGCTGGCCGCCTTATTCACACATTTGGAACTAAACCAATCATAAATGGTGCAGTCTTTATCATGCCGATTGGTCTTATTGTGATGGGATTTTCAAATTCACCAATCACTTTAATCGTGGGTTTATTTGTGATGGGTCTGGGATATTCCAGTATGGACATCGCATCTAATACCCAAGCTGTTGTCATAGAAAAACTTTTAGGAAAGCGTGTGATGTCTTCATTTCACGCTTTATGGAGCTGCGGTGCATTTGCGACAACTATTTTAGGTGGAGCCATAGCAAAACATGTTTCACCTCGCGATAACTTAGTTGGAGTTGGTATTGCATGCTTGATTCTTTTCATCCCTTCTACGATGCATTTGTTGCCACCTAAGCTCGATGATCACAGCGGAGGAGAAGAAGAGACTCAGGTCAAGATTCCATTTTTTGGTAAGGACGTGCTGCCTCTATGGGGAATGGGAATTGGATTATTGGGGGGTCTCATTGCTGAGGGGGCAGTAAGTGATTGGGGCGCAATACTTTTACGAGATGACATGGGTTACGAAGTTGGTGTCAATGCATCTGCATTTGCAACTTTCTCTTTAGCGATGATTACTGCCCGCTTTTTGGGGGACAGGGCATTGGATCGATTTGGTCCTCGAAAAACCGTCTTATACGGGGGTTATTTAGGTGGATTTGGTTTAGGTCTTGGAATAGCAATTGGTGTTCCGTTATCTGACTCGCATCCATTGCTTGCTCTAATAATTGTAAATATCGGTTTTGCCTGCGCAGGTCTCGGAATCGGGCCAATGTTTCCAGCATATATTTTGGCCGCTTCACAAATACCAGGTATTGCATCTTCGGTGGCGATTGCTCGTGTAGGTGTTATTGGATTGGCAGGATATTTCATCGGTCCTTCGGTCACCGGTGCATTTGCGCAGTTAACCTCTTTGCCAATTGCAATGACGTATCCGATTTTAATGTTATTACTGGCCGGGTATCAATCTCACATAATTAAAAAGTAGAAGAGATTTAAAAATTAAAAAAAGTACCCGTAATACTTGGGCCGAAATCTGCACCAGAACCAACAAGTACAAAGATAATTAGTGCAGCACCGGCGAGTGCAATATCTTTAAAGAAGCCGTTTATCTCATTCTGCTTAGCTGTTTCATCAGTTTCTTTCCAGAATGCATGCATCATGAACGCAGTTGGAATAAGGAAGATTGCAATAAGAAGCGCACCGAGATCGGCATACACACCAAATGCAATATAGAGACCACCAACTAAAATCATCAGACCCGTAACGATGGTTGCGAGCTTTGCGGCTGGCACCTTCTTGCTCGTGGCATAGCCAGCCATCACCGCAACTTTGGTGACGTGAATGACGCCCATGTTGATGAAGATCAGCGCAAAGAGGATACGACCTACAACGAGAACAGCGTCCATGGATTTCTCTCCTTAGCGAGGGGTTAACATGCTTCCTAGAATATTAGTTGAACTTTCAACTAATATTCTAGGCGACACGCCATAGCCACTTGCTATCTGTCAGCCCAAGGGGCTAGTTTTCGAACACCTGTTCGAATATCCACAGCTACAAGGAGCACACCGTAGAAATGTCAGCCCCTCAGATTAACTCCGCCCACGATGTCATGATCGATGGCGCAACTACTCCTATCGAGTTTACTTTCAAGGGCAAGCGCTTTCGTATCCACGCAGTTTTATCCAGATGGTGTGAAGCCGGAGGGTGGTGGAATCGAATTAGCGATGGAAAGTATCGCCCCGATGATGCCGCTCGTGCAGTGTGGCGCGTTGAGGCGGCCCCGATTGGAGCTCTTACAACCTTCGAATTAGAACGCGACGAACTCAGCGGTCAATGGATTATTAGATCGATATGAGTTTTATTCACCTCAATGTTGCAAGTGCCTACTCACTCAAATACGGCACAACCCAGCCACGTGATTTAGTTGCGCGCGCAGCCGAGTTTGAGATGCCAGCTCTAGCGCTGACCGATCGCGATGGTTTAGCTGGCGCAGTTCGCTTTGCACAAAGCTGTCTTGACTATGGCATTGCACCAATCATCGGAGTCAATCTCGGTATTGATGTAGGGAGTGTTAAAAACCGCATCACACTACTTGCTCATAGTGATGGGGGATGGTCGGCGTTGTGCCGATTACTTACATCCCTTGCCATGGTGAGTGATAATCGTAACCCCGTTCTTACCCTTGAATTCCTGCAACGCTTTAACCATTACAGTTCACATCTCTACGCACTGCATGGCCCCGAATCACCAGTGGGCGCGCTACTAACCGATAACCGTATCGATGCAGCTTTTACTGCATTTAATACAACACGAGATTTATTTGCCGGCAATGCCATTGAATGTGTATCACATGTAGTTGCAGGCAAAGGCCCGCGCTCGATGGTACATGCTGCTAAGTCACTAATTTTTGCTCGCGATCACGATATCGATGCCGTTATTACAAATGCTGTACGCATGCGAGATCGCGCTGACGGACCGGTGGCAGATGTTTTAGATTGCGCTCGCCAGTTAGTACCACTGCATCCGCGCCATGTTGAGCGCCGTAATGCTGAGGGCTTTTTAAAATCCGGCGATGAGATGGTTTTATTAGCTGGAGAAATTGCGCGTGCAGCTGGAGAGCGCACACCGCGTCAATTACTTGCAACGACTCGGGCGTGGGCCGAGCGCGCTTTATTATCTCCTGCACGCGATATTGGTTTGGGTGGCGCGCACTTACCCGAGCCCCATGTCGTCGGTGCGCAATCTGCACATGAGATGCGCATGGTATTGCGCACTCGAAGTGAAGCCGGAATCAACTGGCGCTATAGCGATAGTGGTGCGATTAAAAAAGCGCGCGTACGTTTAGATGATGAACTATCAACGATTGCGACACTGGGTTTTGAATCGTATTTTTTAACCGTTGCCGATATCTGCGACATGGCGCGGGGTGCTGGTATCCGCGTGGCCGCTCGCGGTAGTGGTGCGGGCTCACTTATCTGTCACTTACTTGGAATCTCAGGTGTTGAACCCATGGCGCACGGCTTATTAATGGAGCGCTTTTGTTCACCGCTTCGCAGAGCTCTGCCTGATATCGATATCGATGTTGAATCTCATCGACGCCTTGAAATCTATGACATGGTTTTCAAACGCTATGGCGATACAAACTGGGACACACCCAATAATCAATCGCGCTGCGCAACCGTTGCGATGGTCGATACATATCGAGCCAGGCATGCAATTCGCGATGCCGGGGCGGCCCTTGGCCTTCCTGCGATGGAGATTGATATGTTGGCAAAGTCAATGCCACATGTACGTGCACGCAATATATCTAGCGCACTTGAAAACCTGCCTGAACTTAAATCTCTTAATGTTAAAGCCCCGCTTACTGCGATGACGATCGCCCTAGCCGAGCGCCTTGATGGACTACCAAGGCATTTAGCAATGCATCCATGCGCGATCGTTTTATCTGATGGTGGCCTACTAGATCGCACGCCACTGGTTGCTAACGCTAGCGGTTATCCGATGTCCATCTTTGATAAAGATGATGTCGAAGCAATTGGCTTATTAAAACTCGATGTACTGGGTGTGCGCATGCAATCTGCTATTTCATATGCTCTCACTGAAATCGAACGCACACAGGATATGAAGATCGATATCGATGCAGTACCACTAGATGATGCACGGACATATGAGTTGATTCAATCAACACGTACCCTTGGAATTTTCCAAGTTGAAAGTCCGGGCCAGCGCGAACTAGTTGGCAAACTCGAGCCTAAAACCTTTACTGATTTGATTATCGATATCTCCCTCTTTCGTCCAGGCCCGGTTAAAGGTGACATGATTACGCCTTTTTTAAAGGCACGTCATGGGTGGAGCAAAGCCCAGATTATTCACCCCGATCTCTATGAAATCTTGCGAGATACTGAGGGAGTCGTTGTCTTTCACGAGCAAGTAATCCAAATCATTGCAGCGATGACAGGTGCTTCTTTAGCTAGCGCCGATGAAAAACGTCGCGCGTTGGGAGATAAGAGCGGTGCGCAAGAGGTCTGTGACTGGTTTTTCCCCGCCGCGACATCGCGCGGATATGAACTACCCATCATCAATGAGATTTGGGAGCTTTTGCGCGCCTTTGCATCTTTTGGTTTTTGCAAAGCCCATGCCGCCGCCTTTGCCATGCCCACATACCAATCAGCTTGGCTTAAAACACATTACCCCGCAGCTTTTTTGGCAGGGGTTCTCACGCACGAGCCGGGCATGTATCCCAAACGTTTAATCGTCGATGAGGCGCGTCAGATGTCGATTGCTATCGCACCACTAGATGTTAATGAATCGGATTCCCTATATCGTGTTGAAGAAAAAGGGAGAGCAATCCGTATTGCGCTATCGACTATTTCAAAGATTAGTGATGGTGAGATTGCATCGATTATCGCTGGTCGTCCTTACACGGATCTCTCTGACTTCATACATCGTTCTGGTAGCAGTGCTCCAGTTACTGAAAGCATGATTCTTACAGGAGCCTTTGACCGCTTACATACCGATGTTAACCGCCGTGATCTTTTGCTTCATCTATCTGATTTAGAACGCTCGCCGAATAAAACTATCTCTGGCGCACAAATGAACTTAGCATTTGCCCCGCCCGCTCTCATTAGCAGCGGTCTTCCCGATATGAACTCTGCCGAAAGCGTGCGCCATGAAGTTGATCGCTTAGGCATTGACATGTCCCGCCATTTAATTGAGTTTTATAGCGATTTTCTTAATGCTATCGGCGCTGTTCGATCATCGCAGTTACTAGAGGCTCGTTCACGCTCTAGTGTTCTTGTAGCTGGCATTAAAGTTGCGATGCAGACGCCACCCGTGCGCTCAGGTAAACGAGTTATCTTTTTAACTCTCGATGATGGCTATGGCTGTAGCGACTCGGCATTCTTTAGCGATGTACAGACCGACTATGCCAGCGTTCTGTATTCATCATCCCTGTTGCTGGTTCGGGGCATTACCCGCCGAACAGGTGCGCGTGGAATTTCAATTAATGGAACAGGCGCCTGGGATTTGCGCGCGGCATATGAAACGTGGCGTACTAAAGAAAGTACGCTGGCAATATGAGTTCGGCCTCGATTCTTCATGTGGACATGGATGCGTTTTTTGCCTCCGTTGCCGAGCGCGACAACCCCGAACTAAAAGGTAAAGCAGTAGTCATTGGAATGGGTGTGCGTGGCGTTGTTTCGGCCGCTAATTATGAGGCTCGTAAATTTGGAATACATGCAGCGATGCCGGTAGGTCGAGCTCGCCGGTTAGCACCTCACGCAATCTTTTTACCGGTAGATATGGCGCGCTATAAAGAAGTCTCATCACACGTTATGAAGATTTTCGAAAGTTTTACTCCATGGGTCGAACCCATCTCTCTCGATGAGGCCTTCTTAGATGTGAGCGGGGTAGAACGCTTAATTGGCTCACCGCGCGAAATTGCAACATTGATACGAGCAAAGGTAGAGGCGCAAGAGGGCATAACATGTTCAGTTGGAATCGCACCATCAAAGTTCATTGCAAAACTTGCATCGCAGAACTGCAAACCTAATGGAATGCTTGAAATTACAGCAGATCGGATTCTAACTTTCTTACATCCATTACCGATTCAAGCGATGTGGGGAGTAGGAGAAAAAACAGCACAAACTCTTGAGCGTTTAGGTCTACGCACAATTGAAGATATCGCGAACCTGCCACGCGCTACTTTGATTCGTGCATTGGGACAGGCCAGTGGGGCATCACTCCATGAACTTGCGTGGGGTCGCGACTATCGCGATGTGACTCCACATGATGCTGAAAAGAGTATTAGCGCAGCCGAAACTTTCGCCCGAGATCTAGATAACCCTGCTGAAATTTTGACTGAATTTTTGCGCTTAACCGAACGTGCATCAGCGAGGCTTCGCGATAAAGAACTCTTTACTAAAACTATTTCAATAAAAGTTCGCTTTGCCGATTTTTCAACTATTAATAGATCTAAAACTCTTGCACTTCCGATCAATGGAACACATGAGATTTATGAGGTTGTAAAGGTCCTCTATGACGCGCTCAAAATCGGCCGGGCTCGCCTTCGATTAGTCGGAGTCAGCCTTGAGAATTTAAGCGGGGGTGCTCCAGAGCAGCTGGTTTTAGGAGCACGGGAGAGTGGTTGGCGCCAAGCCGATGGTGCTATTGACCGTGCAAGGGCTCGATTTGGCGCCGGAAGCGTGCGTCCAGCCCGATTGATTAAACCCACGGCACCAGAGAATGAATAAGTAGCACCTGCGAGAAAAATTCTCTATTATGGCCATATGCCATTATCTGATCATGAGAAGCGGATGCTCCAGGAGATGGAAGCTGCGCTCTTAACCGAGGATCCACGCCTATTTTCAGCCTTATCTGGTGAAGCTCGGCCGCCGCGACGAAAGCGAACTCTGGTTGGAGCCGCTTTCATTCTCATTGGTGTAGTGACGCTCTTTGCTGGCTTAGTGTCCAAAACAACACCCATCGGAGTTCTTGGCTTTCTCATCGCACTCACTGGAGTAATTGCAATCGTCTCCTCTGTGGGAACGCGTAGCCCTCGCATAAAAGGCGCTCGCAAGGGCGCAGGTCTTGGTTCTCGCCTTGAACAGCGTTGGGATGAGCGTAATAATCAATAACTACTAGTTTCTATGAGATGGCCTCCCGTACATAGGGGGGCCATTTTTTTGCCTTTAAGGTGGGGCAATGTGGATGGAAAGAGCAAATATTTGGCTAAAAGTGGTGCAAAAAGGGGGAAAATGGAGTAAAGTGGGGAAATAAGCC
This sequence comes from Actinomycetota bacterium, assembly GCA_015660815.1. Taxonomy (GTDB): domain Bacteria; phylum Actinomycetota; class Actinomycetes; order Nanopelagicales; family Nanopelagicaceae; genus Planktophila. The sequence goes on along the minus strand of JACSDF010000003.1, from coordinate 160,903 downwards.
GAAGTTTCACACGGCGAAGGACCTTGGGGAAGGGGTACATATGTTTCTTGGTACCCATGAACCACGTCTAGATGAAAAAGGCCGACTCATTCTCCCCGCAAAATTTCGTGAAGAGTTGGCATCTGGTTTAGTCATTACAAAAGGTCAAGAACGTTGCCTTTATGTTTTCCCTTCAAGTGAATTTGAAGTTATAACACAGACGTTAAAACAAGCGCCAGTCACTGCTAAAGCAGCTCGCGATTACAGCCGAGTGATGTTTGCCGGCGCGCACGATGAGATTCCTGATCGACAAGGTCGCATAACAATTCCGCAAAATCTTCGTACTTATGCCGGACTCGAAAAAGATTGCGTTGTCATCGGAGCGAACACACGCGTTGAAATTTGGGATTCAACATCATGGAATGAGTATTTAACAGATCGCGAAAAGAGTTTTGCAGATGTTTCTGAGGAGGTATTTCCAGGTTTGTTTTAACTAACTCTCATTTGTGGCCACCGCCGACCTTTCGAACGTATCGGCGCCCCTTCCCCGGCGCCGCTACTAAATAGATCCGTCGGCCGGCGGTGACCAGAGATGAGAGTTGAAAACAATGAAAGTAAATAGAAATTAAATTTCAAGTAAAGGGGGAGTAATGATTGATAAAAATGCACACATATCTGTAATGCGTGATCGATGCATCGAACTCCTCGAACCTGCAATTATGGCGACTGAGAATCCAGTAATTGTTGATGCGACTTTAGGCCTCGGAGGACACACTGAAGCCTTGCTAGAAAAGTTTCCTGCACTAACAGTTATTGGTATCGATCGCGATCACGATGCATTGGTCAAAGCAACTCACAGACTGGCAGCATTCTCTGATCGGTTACTTACTTCTCATGCCAGCTTTGATTCAATAGGCAGCGTTGTTGAATCATTTGGCTACACGCAAATTACTGGTGCACTTTTCGATCTTGGAGTTTCATCAATGCAGTTGGATGAAACTAATCGTGGTTTTTCATACTCACATGATGCTCCACTTGATATGCGAATGGATCAGAGCCAAAGTTTAACCGCCGCCGAAATCATCAACACCTATGAACCCGGTCAATTAGTTCGAATTTTGCGTTTATACGGGGAAGAGAAATTTGCAACCCGCGTAGTTGAATCGATTGTAAAGGCACGTGCAGTGGCACCCCTTAACTCAACTACCCAACTTGCAACATTGGTCAAGAATGCTATTCCAGCAGCTACTCGTCGTACCGGTGGTAACCCAGCTAAGCGAACATTTCAAGCCCTTCGTATAGAAACCAACGATGAGCTTGGTGCGATAACTCGAGCTCTGCCAATTGCACTAAAACTGCTCTGCGTTGGAGGACGACTTGTTGTTATGTCTTTTCAATCTCTTGAAGATCGAATTGTAAAAAATCTCTTTGTTGAATCGACAACATCAGGAACACCTCGCGAACTTCCATTTGAGTTACCTGAATTAGCAGCTAAGTTTTCGCTTGTCTTTCGCGGAAGCGAAAAACCGAATGCCCAAGAACTAGATGAAAACTCACGTTCGGCATCTGTGCGTTTGCGTGCTATAGAAAGAGTGGCCGCATAATGGCATTGACGGCATCGACAGTTTCTCGTTCACGAGAAAAGCTTGCACAAAAATCGACGAAGGCAGCCCTAAAACTTGTTCCTGATATTTCTCCTGGTGCACAGGCAGATAGAAAATTCTTCGCAATCTTTGTTTCTACTGTAGGGGCAATTGGATTACTTGTACTCCTTACTATAAATACTCTTTTGGCACAGGATGCTTTTGAACTTACGAACCTTAAACTGGAAGTGAAGATGGTAAGTGATCAGCGAGAGGCGATCGCACGTCAAATCGATGCTCAATCATCCCCTGAGGCACTTGCTCGATCCGCTGCCGCACTTGGAATGAAACCTTCAGAATCCCCAGTATTTTTAAACTTAGATGCCGAAAGTAATGAATCGCAGAGGGCGAGTAATGGGTAATTTTGCCCTTGCGCACAGCCGCATTCGACTCTTAGTACTTGTAATTACTGTCTTCATGCTTTTGTTTGGAGTTCGCCTGGTTCAAGTTCAAGCCTTACAAGCTGAGGACTACCGTTTGCGCGCAGTCAATGAAATGGAAAATACTCGTTCTCTTTTGGCTCCACGCGGTGAAATAACCGATGTAAATGGCGTTGCTTTCGCGCGAAGCGTGGCGGCCACAAGTATTGTTGTAGATCAAACACAGATCACAAATCCTTCGCGTGTAGCGAGTTTTGTTGCACCTATTTTAGGATTAACTGTGGAAGAAGTTAAATCAAGTATTTCTGGTGATCGTAAATGGAGCATGGTCTTTCAAAATGCTAAACCTGCAACCTGGCAGAAATTGAACTCAGAGATATCAACATATAATGAAAAGTTTCCAGCGATGAGTCCTGATCGCATCATTGGTTTTTATCCAGAGAACAGCTACATTCGCGAATATCCCTCCGGTTCACTCGTAGCTTCACTTGTTGGCTTTGTTAATCGCAGTGGCGTGGGAGCAACGGGTCTTGAATCCAGCATGAACTCAATAATTTCAGGAGTTGAGGGCAAATACTCCTATGCCAATGGCTATGGGGCCGAAATTCCGGGATCTCAGTCTGAAATAATTCCAGCCCAGGCAGGAACGTCGGTGCGTTTAACTATTGACCGTGATATTCAATGGGTGGCTTCCAGGGCAATCTCTGACGCCGTTAAATCATCTAGAGCTATTAGCGGGACCGTCATTGTTATGGATCCTGCAACAGGTGAAATTTTAGCCCATGCAACAGCTCCAACTTTCAATCCAAATCACACGTCTAAAGTATCTCTGGTTGCGATGCGAAATCCATCCGTTCAAGATGTTTACGAACCTGGGTCAACGGGGAAGATTATGACAGTCGCCGCGGCTTTAGAGGAGAAGAAAATAACCTCCGATACGGTATTTACGATTCCTTATAAACTTAAGCGTTCTAATGAAGTTTTTCGTGACCATGAAAAACATCCCACTCAACGTCTGACTGTCTCAGGTGTTTTAGCGGTATCCAGCAATACTGGAACAATAAAGATCGGTGAACTTCTACCTAACCAAGTACTTTATGACTATCTTTCGAAGTTCGGTGTTGGAGTTAAAACTGGTTCGGGGCTTCCAGGTGAATCCCGCGGAATTCTGCCGGAAGTAGCTGATTGGTCAGGTACAACTGCTCCAACGGTGGCATTTGGTCAGGGCTACTCCTTAACGTCGATGCAGGCCACCAGTATTTTCGCGACAATTGCAAATAACGGTGTACGAGTCTCTCCAACCGTAATTGCTGGTACGAGTGATTCCAGCGGTAACTACACCCCAGCGCAAGGTCGCACGAGTGAACGAGTTGTAAGTATTGAAACCGCTAAGGCGATGCGAATAATGATGGAGAGTGTTGTTTCATCTGCAGGAACTGCGCCTAGCGCGGCTATAAATGGCTATCGAGTCGCTGGAAAAACCGGAACTGCAATGCGCATTGATGACACGTGCGGATGTTATCGCGGCTACACCGCTTCATTTATTGGCTTTGCACCTGCAGATAAACCTGCCTATGTAATCAGCGTAACGATTCAAGATCCTAAGGGTATGCATTGGGGCGGTGCACTTGGTGGTCCAGTCTTTAAACAGGTCATGTCTTTTGTTTTGCAGAGTCGACACATTGCACCAACTGGTACAACTGTTATTCCGGTGGCACTGACGGAAAGAGAATTAGTAGCAAAGAGGGTGGCGAGTGCAAAGACCACTAAGTAACTCCAGCAAAAATCTTGCTTCAATTCTCTCTGTAGTTGGTGCAACGTCAAAGATGACTAAAGAAGAGTTATCGTTGATTGAAATAACTGGAGTCTCACAAACTAGCAGCAACATCGTTGCTGGAGATATCTTTGTAGCGTTGCCGGGTGAGAATTTCCATGGTGCAGATTTTGCACCCGATGCAATTGCCAGAGGCGCTGTGGTAGTTCTTACCGATGCTTTAGGAGCATCAAAGATCAGTGGAGTACCAGTTCTGATTAGTTCGAATCCGCGGCGATCAGCAGGGGTGTTAAGTGCTTGGTTCTATAGCGAACCTATGCGAGATTTATATAGCATTGGAATTACTGGTACTAACGGTAAAACTACCGTAACGACTTTGTTGCACCAGATTATGCAAGCCGCAGGGCGAGAGAGCGGGCTCATCGGTACAGTGGAAACTCGGATAGGTATTGAAGCACTATCAAGTAAAAGGACTACACCGGAAAGTTCAGAGTTACAGGCCCTCTGTGCACTTATGCGAGAGCGTCATATGCGCAATATCATCATGGAGGTTTCAAGTCACGCAATAAGTTTAGAACGAGTTCGAGGTAGCCACTTCGCTGTCGTTGGATTCACAAATCTTTCTCAAGACCACTTGGATTTTCATAAGTCAATGGAGAGCTATTTTAAAGTCAAGGCTGAACTATTTACTTTCGAGTTTGCCGATCTTGCTGTCATTAATATAGACGACCAATATGGCGCGAGACTGGCGGATTTGACCCAACTTCCAGTAATAACGCTTTCTCGTTCCAACTCAAAGGCGACTTGGCACTACACATCAATTACTCCTGACTATATTGGCGCTTCAGTTTCAATTAGGGGTAGCGGTGGAATTCTCATCGAGTGCAAGACATCCCTTTACGGCGGATTCAATTATGACAATCTACTTATGGCTGTAGCAATTGCTGTAGAAAGTGGAGTCGACCCGATAGACGTGGCTGCAATAATTCCGAAACTAACTGGAGCGAAAGGTCGACTAGAGGCTGTTCGTCTAGGACAAAAATTTACTGCGTTAGTTGATTACGCTCACTCTCCCGATGCTGTTGCGCGTGTTCTAGAAACCGCCCATGAAATTTCAGATGGAAATGTCATCGCGGTTTTGGGCTGCGGTGGAGATAGGGATACATCAAAAAGGTCATTAATGGGAATGGCGCTTCGAAATGGCGCGGATATAGCGATTTTTACTAGCGATAATCCCCGAAGTGAAGATCCTGAAGTAATTCTGAAACAAATGGTTGAAAATATTGAGATTTTAGCGCCGAATCAAGTCATCACTGATCGCACCATGGCAATTAAAACCGCCGTCAATCACGCAAAGAGCGGTGATGTCGTGATTATCTTAGGCAAAGGTCATGAAAAGGGACAGGAAATTGATGGTGTTATTTATTCCTTTGATGATCGAATCGAATTAGCCCGAGCGATTGAAGATAAGAGATGATCACTTTAACTGCTGGCGAGATTGCTCTACTTGTTGGTGGAAAGCTTCATTGCGATGCTAATTTACTAATATCAAAAGCTCCAGTGTTTGATTCGAGATTAGCAACGCCCGGTAGTTTTTTTCTTGCTTTAAAAGGTGAAAATAATGATGGCCATGAGTTCGTTGCTGAGGCGTATCGTCTTGGATCGGTATTTTCACTTACTACTCACTTAATCGATGGTCCCTGCATAATTGTTAATGACGTAATATCTGCAACATCCATACTTGCCGCCTTTGTTCGGGCTCGGTTGACCAACTTGTCCGTTGTCGCAATTACGGGCTCGCAGGGCAAAACGAGTACGAAGGATTTATTGGCTCATATGTTGGCTGCAGTCGGTCCAACCGTTGCTCCGTTTGGCTCATTTAATAATGATTTAGGATTGCCAATTACACTTCTTGAGTGCGATGAGCGAACGCGTTTCTGTATTTTGGAAATGGGGGCGCGCCATAAGGGAGATATTGCGCGATTATGTGAAATTGCTAAGCCAGATATAGGAGTTGTATTGGTTGTAGGTACCGCTCACTTTAGTGAGTTTGGTTCACAGCTCGCAATCGCTGAAACTAAGAGCGAGCTTATTCAGGCGTTGGGGAAAAAGGGGATTGCAGTACTTGGAAGTTATGATGGATTTACGCCGGCGATGGCTTCACTTCACGATGGCGCGGTCATTACATTTGGTGAAAAAAGTGACGTTGATGTTCGTGGGGCGGATGTTGAAATTCGAGAAGGCAGACCGCACTTTGATCTGGTGACGAATGCAGGTCGTGATGCTGTAGGAATGCGGTTAATTGGTGCCCACCAAGTTTCGAACGCCTTAGCTGCCGCTGCGGTGGGAACCGCGCTCTCGCTCCCGCTAGAACTCATAGCAAGTTCTTTATCAACGGCAGAAGCACACAGCAAGTGGAGAATGGAGTTGGTTGAGCTAGACGAGTTACTTTTAATAAATGATTCTTACAATGCCAACCCAGCATCAATGGAGGCAGCACTTCGTTCTCTGGCTTTTTTTGCCCAAGAACGTGGGGGTCAATCGTGGGGATTTCTAGGAAAAATGCATGAACTCGGCGAGTCAGGTGAGGCTGCGAGCAGAGATATTGGCACCCTTGCATCTGAGATTGGTATTGACCATTTAGTAATCGTGAACGCCCCTGAATATGGAACTGGAGTCGGTCCTATGCAATTTCACCATGTAGCAAATTTTGCGGAGGCTACTAGTTTCGTTAATTATTTTGCGCAGGGTGACACAGTTTTAGTAAAAGCTTCGCGCGCCGAACATTTTGAACTTCTCGCTCAAGAGATACGTGAGCTGTGGACGATTAAAGTGAGTAGCCAAGAATGAGACAAATCTTAATTGCCGGCGCAATTGCGCTTTTGTTTTCACTTTTCGGTACTCGGGGATTAATAAAGATTCTTGCAACTCGCGGTTATGGACAGATTATTCGTGATGATGGACCAAGTAGTCACCATATTAAACGAGGCACCCCAACGATGGGAGGCATAATTCTCATTGCTGCCGCTCTTGTCGGGTATTTAACGGCGCACCTTCTAACACGAAACTCGCTCACAATTTCTGCGGTGCTGGTTTTAGGTTTAGTGATTGCATTGGGAGCGCTCGGCTTTGTTGATGATTGGCTAAAAGTTTCACGACAAAAATCCTTAGGATTGACGGCTAAACAAAAACTCTTTGGACAGGCATCAATAGCAGCAATTTTCGGAGGTCTTGGAGTTAATTTTGCGGATACTTCCTCCCTTACGCCAATTTCATACTACCTCTCTGGTGTTCGCGAAACCTCTTTATATCTTGGTCCAATAATTGCAGTTGCTTGGGTAGTTCTAATGGTGATGTCGGCGAGCAATGGAGTAAATCTTGCAGATGGTTTAGATGGTCTTGCAACCGGCGCATCTGTTATGACGTTTTTAGCCTTTATTTTGATAGGCGTGTGGGAGTTTGGACAAGGTTGCGCAATAAATTCTGGCACAGGGTGCTATCAAGTTCGAGATCCGCTGGATCTAGCGGTATTGGCCGCTGCATTTGCAGGTTCCTGTACCGGTTTCCTTTGGTGGAATGCATCTCCAGCAAAAATATTTATGGGCGATACCGGTTCACTTGCACTCGGTGGGGCATTGGCTGGATTAGCGGCAACACTGCGCGTTGAACTGCTACTAATTCCACTCGGCGGACTTTTTGTAATTATTACGATGTCCGTTGTTATTCAACGCCTCTATTTCAAAATTAGTGGCGGAAAACGTGTATTTAAGATGGCCCCATTGCAACATCACTTTGAACTTTTAGGATGGGGTGAAGTCACAATTGTGATTAGATTTTGGATAATTGCTGGACTCTCCGTTGCTTTAGGTCTTGGTCTTTTCTACGCCCAGTGGGTAGTTAAGTAGATACGATGTTGCTTAACTGGGAGTCAAAGAGAGTTTTAGTACTTGGAGCCGGAGTTACAGGGAATGCGGTTGCAAAAACTTTGATTTCAAATGGAGCACTCGTCGATTTAGTTGATGAGAATTCAAATGCACACAGCGCTTTTTCGATTCTGAATCCGAAAAATATCAAAGTATCTGATTATTCGGCGGTCGTCGTTTCCCCTGGTTGGCCACGCAATCACCCGTTAATTCTAGAAGCTTTTGCAGCCGGAATTGAAATTCACAATGAAATTGATATCGCGTGGGGGATTGCTCAAGAGATATGTCCAAACCAAAAATGGTTGGCGTTGACTGGTACAAACGGAAAGACCACAACGGTCGAAATGACCGCTGCCATGCTCCAACGTGCAGGTTTTAACGCGGTTGCGTGCGGTAACGTCGGCAATACGGTTATTGAAGCGGTTACACATAATGAGGCATTTGATTTCTTAATTCTTGAATTATCATCTTTCCAACTACATTGGATGAAAGAGGCGAGGTTTATTTGCGCCGCCATCTTGAATATTGCTGATGACCATTTGGACTGGCATGGCAGTTTTGAGAAATACTGTGATGCAAAGTTTTCAATTCTAGATCGAGCAGAATATGCAATTCTAAATGGCGAAGATTCAGAGATTGTCCTTCGCGCCAACGGATTTCATGGCCCGAAAAGTTTCTTCTCATTAGGAACGCCAGCACCGGGCGAACTTGGTGTCGTGGAAGACTTACTGGTTGATCGTGCATTTGTGAGTGATCCGAATGAAGCCTCAATGATTGCCGCATTAAAGGACATCCAACCAACTTTGCCACATAGTGTTTTAAATGCACTGGCCGCTGCAGCTTTGGCTCGAAGCGTGCATGTTTCATATGCAGATATTCAGAGCGCACTGATTGATTTTCATCCCGGCCGGCATCGCATTGAATCAATTTTGAATTCAGATGGAGTTTCATGGATAGATGATTCAAAAGCCACTAATCCGCATGCCGCTTCGGCTTCAATTATGTCGCACCTTTCTGTGGTGTGGATTGCAGGTGGATTGGCAAAAGGCGCTGATATGGACTGGCTTGTCGAGCGAACAAAAAATCGGATCAAAGCAGTTATTTTGATAGGACAAGATCAGAAATTGATTGAGTCGGCTTTATTGAAAATTGCTCCGGCAATACCCATAGTAAAAATTGATATAGAGCACACAAAGGGTGAATCATCCAATTTACTAATGGAGGGTGTTGTAAAAGCTGCGCAAAAATTTGTCGTATCTGGGGATACGGTTTTATTGGCGCCGGCTTGTGCATCCATGGATCAATTTATTTCATATGCTGATAGAGGAGATCGATTCGCTGCAGCGGTAAGAAAACTGGTTGCAGATGAAGCATAGAACGAAGGAAAATGTCTTTACTAAGCCAATCAATTTGTACTACATGTTAATAGGGAGCACCCTAGCCCTGAGCATATTAGGTGTGATTATGGTCTTCTCAGCTTCTTCAATTTACTCACTAGATGCCAAGGGCTCCACATATGCGATTGTCATTCGTCAAATCCTGTTTCTTCTAGTTTCAATACCAATGGCATGGGTATTATCGCGATTGCCTTTAGCAAGTTGGAGATTGATTGCACGTTTCAGTGCAGTCACCTCTGTATTGCTCTTAATTTTGGTTCAAGTTATTGGTAAAAGTGTTAATGGAAATCACAATTGGATTAGCCTAGGTTTTGTAGATGTTCAACCAAGTGAGATCGCTAAATTTCTCATGATTTTGTGGGCAGGTTTTATTTTGTCAAAGCGCGAAAATTCCGGAACGGTTCAAGCAAATGTAATAACTTTGATTGCACCCATTTTCGCCTTGTGCATTCTTTTGATTTTGATAGGAAATGACCTTGGAACCGCCTGCGTTTTTGCCTTCATTTTGGCGGGTTTGCTCTGGGTTTCAGGGGTTCGATTAGGAATTTTCGCCGGTCTCATTAGTTTTGGTTTTGCAGGTATAGCGGCTTTAATTGTAACTGCGCCTTATCGGATGCAGCGTTTTGCGGTTTTGCTCAACCCCTTTGCAGAAGAGCAGTACAAGAACTCAGGATGGCAACCAGCCCATAGCCTCCTAGGACTGGCAAGCGGCGGTTTTTTTGGCGTGGGACTCGGAGCAAGTCGGCAGAAGTGGGGAAATTTAGCTGAAGCCCATACCGATTTCATTTTTTCTGTAATTGGAGAGGAGTTAGGTCTTTTTGGAACTCTAGCTACTCTGGCATTGCTGACAGTTCTACTCTTTTCAATCTTCAGGATTGCACTGAGAGCAAAAGACACAATGGTTCGATATGTAAGCTCTGGAATCGGATGCTGGTTAGCAATACAAGTTATTCTTAATATCGGTTCAACATTGAGTGTTCTTCCAGTAGTTGGAGTTACCTTGCCATTTGTTTCATATGGCGGATCGGCACTTGTTGCAACGTATATGGGGATTGGTTTTGTAATCGGAGCGGCACGGCGAGATCCTGAAATATTTGAAAGTTTAAGAAAGAGTGAACACAGATGGCTACGGTAGTTCTAGCAGGTGGTGGCACTGCAGGTCATATCGAACCAGCTCTTGCCGTAGCACGTGCCTGGAAATTAGCGCATCCAGATGATGCAATGGTTTTTATCGGAACGAAAGCTGGCCTTGAAAATAAGCTCGTTCCTTCGGCCGGATTTACTTTGACTCACATACCTAAAGTCCAAATCTCTCGCCGCCCTTCATTTTCATGGTTTCGAATTCCTTTTGACTTATTCCGCGCGGTGGCAAGTTCCCGGATACTCTTGAAAGATGCTCAACTTTTAATTGGTTTCGGTGGGTATGTCAGTGCGCCTGCTTATTTAGCTGCGCGAATAGTAAAAACCCCCTTTCTTATCCATGAGGCAAATGCCAAACCGGGATGGGCAAATCGCTTAGGGGCGATGTTGACTCCATATGTAGCCGTTGCCACCCACGTTGACAGGGGAGAGTTTGCCAAGGCGCTCATCACTGGTCTGCCACTTCGCACTGATGTTTCGGAGGCTTTTGCAGCATCGCGCTTTGATTTTCCAGCGGCACGGCAGGCCGCTAAGCGACGATTGGGTTTTGACGTAAATAAACCTCTAGTTTTTATTATGGGTGGATCTCAAGGCTCGATAGCGATAAATAAAGTTGTTGCAGAAAGCCTTCCCGATCTTTTAGCAAAAGGAATTTCGATTTTGCACGCAACTGGGAGGTTGAATTTATTGCCTGAAAAAGTGGATGGTTATCGACCAGTCGCTTATGTTGATGCAATGGGCGACGCTTATTTGGCAAGCGATCTGGTTATTTCTCGAAGTGGCGCAGTCACCTGTAGTGAGTTTAGAGCCCTCGGGCGCTACGCTCTTTTTGTGCCACTGCCGATTGGTAACGGAGAACAGTTTCACAATGCCCGCTCTCTCATAGAAGAATCGCGCGCTGAAGTAGTAGAGCAATCAAAATTCAATGCTAAATATCTAGTTGCACACATAGATAATCTGATTAAAAGCGCTGCGGCTTCACCAGTTGATGGTTCGGATGCAGATCTTGCTGCAGCTGAAAAAATCGTAGCGTTCGGTGAATTTGCGGTATCTCAACAATGAGACCAACTTTGCAATCTCTCATTGGTAAACGTGTTCATTTTATTGGCATTGGCGGCGCGGGCATGAGTGGATTAGCTCGAATCGCTCTATCACATTCAATACATGTAAGTGGCTCTGATTCGACAGACTCCTCAGTTGTAAAAGCGTTGGTAGCACTCGGTGCAAAAATTTCGATTTCGCACTCGGCAGTCAATGTCGAAGGTGCTGACTTGGTCGTCTACTCGAGTGCGATTTCGCCTAGCAACCCCGAACTCATCTGTTCTCAAGAGTTAGGCATTCAAACCCTGTCTCGTGCCGCCGCACTTGCAGTATTAATGTCTGAGTCAATAAGCGTGGCAGTCGCCGGAACTCATGGGAAAACAACAACTTCTTCGATGCTAGCTGTTGCCTTGCAATCTTGTGGAGCCGATCCATCTTTTGCAATAGGCGGAACAATCACAGCATCTGGCTCAAATGCGCATCGTGGAACCGGGCAGATTTTTGTAGCTGAAGCCGATGAATCAGATGGTTCATTTATTGAATATCGCCCATTCGCTGCCATCGTTACAAACATCGAGCATGACCACGTGGATTTTTTTCAAACGCCTGAAGCTGTAGAGAAAGCTTTCGCTCTTTTCGCTGCAACCGTAAAAACAGATGGATTCTTGACCTATTGCGCCGATGATCCAGGTGCGAGTGCGCTGGCAGAAAAGTTGGAGTTGCTTACTTGCATCTCTTATGGCGTAGGCGAAGATTGCGATTTGAAACTCGACACGATTGAACTCTTAGCCCTTGGCTCAAGTGCACGGGCTATTTGGCATGGAAAAAGTATTGGCACTATCAATTTGCAGGTGCCAGGACACCATAATCTGCTTAATGCCGCGGCCGCTCTGGCTACTGGGTTACAACTTGGATTCAACGCACCCGATTTGTTGCAAGGTTTGAATGTATTTCGTGGAACAGGTAGACGTTTCGAGATTAAAGGTACCGTGCACGGAGTGCGAGTTATTGATGATTATGGGCATCATCCAACAGAAATTGATGTGACCCTTCAAGCTGCACGCCGTTTTGCCGATGGTGGACGTTTAGTAGTTATATTCCAACCTCACCGTTATACACGCACGGTCGCATTTGCCCAGCGATTTGCGGATTCACTTTCGATGGCAGATCGAATCGTGGTTTTAGAAATCTACGCAGCAAGCGAAAAACCCATTGCAGGAGTTACTTCAAAAATGATAACCGAGTTGATGGACAACGGTGAATACATACCGAATTTTATCGAAGTTACTGACAGTGTCATCGATTCAGCACAACCTCGCGATGTCATAATTACGTTAGGTGCTGGAGATGTGAGTTCTCTTGGGCCCATTATTGTCGATGGACTGATTCGACGTTTTGGTTAAATGAAGAGATATCGTTTAGGAATTGCATTTGCGATTTTGGTATTTGGTGCGGTCGCTTATATTTTAGGTTGGTCAACGCTTTTTACGGTGAGTTCTATAGAAATTACTGGAACTAAAAGCTCAATCACCACCGACATCAAAGTAGGAGAACGGTTAGCTCGTGTAGAACCTAGATCGATTGTTGCCGAACTTGAAAGAGTTAAGTGGATCAGGAGTGTGGAAGTTTCAAGAAATTGGATTAATGGGAAAGTGAGCATTGCCATAGTCGAGAGAACACCTATTGCCATTTATAATGAGCAAGTAATTGATGAAGAAGGGGTGGGTTTCCCTCTTCTCAATCAGAACATTCAGGGACTTCCACATATTCAAGCGACGAATATCGATGCAGCCATTACCGCTACAAATTTCTATAATTCATTACCAAAAGAATTTGCCGATGATATTACGACCCTCAAAGTTGTGACCGGGGATTCATACTCAATCGAAATGAGTCAAGGAAAGAAATCCATCGAAATTGTGTGGGGACAAGATGAAGAAAACTCTTTAAAAGTAAGGGTTTATAAAGCACTTATTGCAAGACCTGAAAATTTCAAGATTCGTCGAGTCGATCTTTCAGCACCTCATGCACCTATCGTGAAATAGTAATTCGACACGATAAAAATAAATTGAGTCGGTATTTGCTTAAGACGCGCTAGCACTTTACGTTCACCCTATATAAAAGAGTTGAATTATAAGGCTCAAGTTGAGGTTTATAGTTCCCGAGGAGGATAAACGTGGCTTCACCGCAGAATTATTTAGCAGTCATCAAGGTTGTAGGAATTGGTGGCGGTGGAGTAAATGCAATTAATCGAATGATTGATGTTGGCTTAAAAGGTGTTGAGTTCATTGCGATCAATACCGATGCACAACATTTACTTATGAGTGATGCCGATGTGAAATTAGATATTGGTCGAAAGACGACTCGTGGTCTCGGAGCTGGAATGGATCCAGAAAAGGGACGCGCCGCCGCCCTTGATCACGCCGATGACATTGAAGAGATTCTTCGTGGTGCCGATATGGTATTTGTTACAGCGGGCGAAGGTGGCGGCACCGGAACTGGCGCAGCTCCCATTGTTGCAAAAATTGCGCGAGATCTTGGGGCCTTAACAATTGGTGTTGTAACACGTCCGTTTTCTTTTGAAGCAAAACTCCGTGCAACTCAGGCAGATGCTGGAATAGAGGCTTTGCGCAGTGAAGTCGACACACTCATTGTTATCCCAAATGATCGCTTACTTGCAATCTCAGATCGAACAATAACTTTGGCAGATGCATTCAAGAGTGCTGATCAAGTTTTACTCTCAGGTGTCCAGGGAATAACAGAGATTATTACTCAACCAGGCTTGATTAACTTAGATTTTGCCGATGTTCAAGCGGTCATGTCAGGTGCGGGCTCTGCATTGATGGGTATTGGTTCTGCGCGCGGTGAAAACCGTGCACTTCGAGCGGCTGAATTAGCTATCTCCTCTCCATTACTTGAAGCATCTATCGATGGCGCAATGGGAGTTTTGCTCTCTATTTCAGGTGGGTCGGACTTAGGATTATTTGAAGTCAACGAAGCATGCGAACTCGTTCAATCGGCAGTGCATCCAAATGCTAAGTTTATTTTTGGAACTACTATTGATGATGCATTGGGTGATGAAGTGCGCATTACCGTAGTTGCTGCGGGCTTTGAAGGTGGCGAACCTAAGCGAGTCGCAACGCCGGTAATAGATGCTTCTACATTGAGTGGAAATGCAGATCCGCTTTCGGCTAATGATCCGCTTTCAGTTGCACTTGAACTTGGAGATGAGCCAACGCCTCGTCGGCGTGTCACATTCGAAGAGTTAGTTACTGAAGATGAAATCGACGTCCCAGACTTCATGAAGTAGGGTTTTTGCCTTCGTTATTTACAGATAGGCGCGGGGGAGTAAGTCTTGCGCCTTATGACTCATTGAATTTGGCGTTTCATGTTGGCGATGATCGCGCTTACGTGATGGAAAATCGTGCATCACTCACATTGCCAGTTTCAGCTATTCAATTCATGAATCAAAACCATGGCGATGAAATCGCGATTGTAGATACGATTTCCGAGATTGATCCATCCTGTGATGCGCTCATTACGACTACTCCAGGATTTGCCGTAGCGGTTCTAGTCGCGGACTGTATTCCACTTTTACTTTCATCTTCTAACGTTGTTGCCGCGGTACATGTCGGAAGACGAGGGTTAGTGAACAAAATTTCATTAAAAGTGATTGCTCGAATGCGTGCTCTCGGTGCCACCGCAATTCACGCGCAGTTAGGAGCTTCGATATGTGGAGAGTGTTATGAGGTGCCTGCAGAGATGGCCGAGGAGGTTTCGCTTATGCACCCAAGAGCTCTTTCTCAGACCAGAGTTGCAACTCCTGCTCTCGATTTACCGCGGGCTTTAATTGCTGATTTAACAAGTGTCGGAATAAGTTATGAAGCTTCATCGGTCTGTACCTTCGAAAATCATGATTATTTTTCTTATCGTCGCGACGCAACCACCGGCCGTTTCGCTGGAGTTGTCTGGCTATGAATCGATCTCTTGAAATTGAAAAAAATTTGCACGATGTTCGTGAACGGATTTCGAAAGCGGCATTGCAAGCAGGAAGAGATGTTGCGGAATTAACTCTGATCGCAGTGACTAAGAATTTTCCAATCAGCGACATAGAGATTCTTAAAAAACTAGGAATCAGCAATTTTGGGGAGAACAGAGATTCGGAAGGCGTTTATAAGGCCGTCGCGGTAGAAGGAATATGGCATTTTCAGGGGCAGATTCAAAGTAATAAACTCAAGTCGATCTGCTCGTGGTCGCAGGTTATTCATTCTCTAGATGATCTAAGACATTTTAGAATGATCGAAAAGTTTGCAACTCATCCTCTGCAAATTTTTTTACAAATTAACCTTGATGGCGCTAAGAACCGAGGTGGGGCGCACATCCAAGAACTCTTTGCGCTAGCCCAAGCAATTGAGGCTAATTCTCTACACAATTTGGCGGGTTTAATGGCGGTGGCCCCATTGGGAAGCGATCCCAATCTAGTTTTTAGTGGACTCCGTCAGATGCACTTAGATTTTCTTAAAGATTTTCCAAGGGCGACTAGCCTCTCAGCTGGTATGAGCGGTGATTTTGAAGCGGCTATTTCACATGGTGCGACACATTTACGCATAGGTAGCCAAATCCTGGGTTCCAGGTAGACCGGCAGGTACCGTTAGAACATGGCTAATGCATTGAAGCGCGTCGCAAATTATTTAGGTTTGATGGATGATCCAGAGTTCGACACTCCTGTTGGATCGAAACTTCCATCGGTTCCAACATCTGGTGAAGGCGCCGTAAAAGCCCGTGCACCTCGCACCGTTGCCTCTGTCGCCAGGTCCAATAATGAAATTGCGCCACAGCTTGATCTTCCAGTGTTAGATCGCATCATCACACTTCACCCACGTTTTTATAATGAAGCGCGAATAATTGGCGAACATTTTCGTGAAGGAAATCCAGTAATTATTAACTTAACTGATATGGATGAGTCCGAGCATAAGCGCTTGGTCGACTTTGCAAGCGGACTGGCATTTGGACTTCACGGGACAATCGAGAGAGTTACAAAGAAAGTTTTCTTGATTTCACCAGCCAATCTCCATGTTAGCTCTGAAGATAAATCGACGATCGCACAAGCCAATTTCTTTAATCAGAGCTGAGTAATTCATGCAGATTGGTTCGCTATTAGCTGGCATTCTTCAATTATTTCTCTTTGCACTACTTGGTCGTTTAATTCTTGATTATGTTCGTATGTTTGCTCGAAACTGGAAGCCAAGTGGACTCTCTCTTTATTTAGTAGAAGCAATTTATGCCATTACTGATCGACCTATGGCCTTTGTAGGTCGTTTTATTCCACCTCTTCGTATCGGGGCGGTCAGTTTAGATATGAGCTTTATTGTGCTCTTCTTCGGTGTTCAGCTTTTGATGGGCTTAGTTAGAGGGATTTAGTAAGTCTTACAGCTAAACCAATCTCACTTGCTTCCACAATCATTGATTCGTCGCGCAGCATTGAAATCGCTAGAACTTCATCCTGAATATGTGCCATATCACTTTCAATAGCATCAACAATTTCAGGAGTTGCATTCCACAAGATATCGATGCGATCTGATATTTCAAAACCATCACTCTTGCGGCGCTCTTGAATAAATCTAATAACTTCGCGAGCATGTCCAGCCAATATAAGAGTCGGCGTAAGCGATAGATCTAGTGCAACACTTTCACCTTCATGCGATGCAACCATCCAGCCACTTTTTGGAACCTCAGTAATTACAACGTCACTCAATTCGATGTCCCATTGAGCAACTTTTGTAACTCCTTCGCTTCGAAGAGTTCTGACCAAAGCAGTTGCATCAGAGGTAGCAATTTCCTTAGCAATCTCTTGAACCGCACCGCCAAATTTTGCGCCAAGACTCTTAAAATTAGCCTTAATTGAGATATCTACTAAGTCCCCATCGGCATTAGCAATATCTTCAAGGGCTATAACATTGAGTTCATCGGCTATCTGTTCGCGCATCTGTGTAGGCAATGATGCCCACCCGCTTGCAGCGATGAGGGCTCGACCTAATGGTTGACGAATCTTAATTCCAGATTCAGCCCGTGAAGCGCGTCCGAGTTCAACAATTCGACGCGTCAAAGCAACTTGATTTCCTAGTTGATTGTTAATTGCACTCTCATCTGTCACAGGGAAGTCGGATAAGTGAACCGAGATTACTGCGGAAAGATCGTTCGGACGCACAAGCTCCTGCCAAACCTGTTCAGTAATAAAGGGAACCATTGGAGCTAGAAGTTGAGTTAAGACCACAAGACATTCGTGCAAAGTTGCCATGGCTGCTACTTCGCCATCCCAAAAACGGCGACGGGAACGACGTACATACCAGTTAGAGAGATCATCTATAAATCGAGCCAGTGCGCGTCCAGCAATCTGAGAGTCAAATTCAGTCAAAGCCTTATCAACTTCAAGGATCAGAATATTGAGTTCAGAGATAATCCAACGATCCATTAATGAGCGTTCGGATAATGGTGGAGTTTGGCTTAAGTCAAAGTTTGAAGCCTTTGCATAAAGCGCGTGAAATGAGACGGTATTCCAATAGGTCAGTAAAGTTTTGCGGACTACTTCATTTATGGCATCGTGGCCAACGCGTCGCGCAGCCCATGGTGAACCCGCCGCCAACATGTACCAGCGAACGGCATCGGCACCATGTTGATCCATAAGCGCCATAGGCTCTAAAACATTTCCAAGATGCTTACTCATCTTTCGACCATCTTTATCGAGAATATGTCCAAGGCACAGGACCGTCTTATAAGAAGATTTATCGAAGACCAAAGTTCCAATTGTCATGAGGGTGTAAAACCAACCGCGTGTTTGATCGATCGCTTCACAGATGAAATCGGCTGGATAAGAGGCTTGAAATTTCTCAACCGAACCTTCGACATGCGGATAACCCCATTGAGCAAAGGGCATAGCTCCGGAGTCATACCAGCAGTCAATAACTTCAGGAACTCGAACCATGGTTAAAGCACACTCAGAACACTTTATTGTGATGTCATCTACAAATGGGCGATGAGGGTCAAGGTTAGAAAGTTCTTGACCAGATAATTCCCCTAACTCCTTTAATGAGTCGACACAAATTTCATGTTTATTTTCACAGCGCCAAATTGGTAGTGGAGTTCCCCAATATCGATTTCGAGAAAGTGCCCAATCGACATTGTTATTGAGCCAGTCGCCATAACGACCATCCTTAATCGTCTGAGGATGCCAATCGGTTGCGGCATTCTCGCGTAGAAGTGCCTCTTTAATCGATGTTGTACGTATGTACCACGAAGGCTGTGCGTAATACATGAGTGCAGTGTGGCAACGCCAGCAATGCGGATATGAGTGCTCGAATGGCTGGTGTTTATAAAGAGCTCCGCTCGATTTTAATTCGCGCACCAACGTCTTATCGGCATCTTTAAAAAACATTCCACCAACGACAGCAACTTCGGGGAGAAAATGTCCATCTGGCGCAATTGGATTTACAACTGGAAGTCCATATGCGCGGCACGTTGCTAAGTCGTCGGCTCCAAATGCAGGCGATTGATGGACTAATCCAGTGCCATCTTCGGTCGTGACGTATGCGGCAAGAACTACAAAGTGCGAATCAGGAATTTCTACATAATCGAAAGGGTGTTTGTAAGTAATGTGTTCCAAATCCCTGCCGAGGAGCCTCTTAATCACTTTTTTATCGCCTTTAACACTTTCAGTTAACGCTTCGGCAACTACTAATACCTCGGTTTTTTCATCCACCGAAACTTCTAGAGCTACGTAATAGACATCTGGATTAACTGCAATCGCGGTGTTAGATACTAAAGTCCAAGGCGTTGTCGTCCACACAAGTAGAGATGCATTAAGGTGAGCGAGCTCTCCCGAAGTAATTGGAAATCGAACGTATACAGAGGGGTCGGTGATAGTTTCATAACCCTGGGCCAGTTCATGATCTGATAACCCCGTTCCACAGCGCGGGCAGTATGGTGCGACTCGATGATCTTGTACAAGTAGACCTTTTTTCCAAATCTCCTTCAGCGACCACCACACACTTTCGACATATTGAGGCGACATCGTCCAATATGCTTGATCGAAATCTACCCAAAAGCCCATTCGATTCGTCATCTGAGTAAATGCACCCACATGCCGTTGCACTGACTCTCGACATTTTTCATTAAAAGCTGCAACCCCAAATTTTTCGATATCACCTTTGCCTGCAAAGCCAAGCTCTTTTTCAACGGCAATTTCTACTGGTAAGCCATGACAGTCCCACCCCGCTTTGCGCGTGACATAACGGCCCTTCATAGTTTGAAAGCGCGGAAATACATCCTTAAATACACGGGCTTCAATGTGATGAGTTCCAGGCATTCCATTAGCTGTCGGTGGGCCTTCATAAAAACTCCATGGCAGTTCACCGGCACGCGCATCTACAGTTTTCTGGAAAATCTCGTTATCTGCCCAGAAAGTGAGAATTTCATGTTCAACTGCAGGCAAATCAACGGATGCAGAAATCGGGCGAAATGACATATAAACCTACCTCCGAGAAGAAAACCTGGAGGGACGAACTCTGCTATCGCAGATTTCGCGGTACCACCCGCCTTGCGCAACGCTCGCGCCACTCTTAATCTAACTAGGACCGGTTCTAGATGAGTTTTCACTCACTTCTTCCGGCAGGCTCGTGAGGTGATTGCCCCGTCAATGCCGATGCCTTGTTAGTTAAACTAGTCTAGGCCATTCCTGAAGAAAAGATTGCCCGTGGCGCAGTTGGTATACCTGACGTATACGGATTAAGGTTCGCGTCATGTCCAAGAAGCCTGGAAAGAAAGCAGTTGCCACTAAGGCCGCTGCAGTGAAGACACCCGTAAAGGCGGCCAAAAAAGCAGTAGCTACGAAGGCGCCAGTCAAGAAAACAGCTGTAAAAAAGGCGGCAACGCCGAAGAGCACAGTAAAAAGTATCCCTGTAAAAAAGGCGGGTAGTAAAGCTTCAACGACAAAGACCACTCTTACCGTAGATGAAAAATCCCAAACCGTCTCCGTTTCAACTGTAAGTACCGCAGTTATAGCGCCGGTAATTGAACAACGTCGCTTGGTGATGCCACCCCCACCTCGTCCAGTTAAGAATGGGAAGAAGAGTGCACCCTTAAAGCCGATCAGGAGCGCTCCCACACCAGTTGTAGTCAGCGATTCTGAATCACCATGGAGCGCGGCTGAGCTCAAGGCCGTCCGTACTGACATAGTCATTGAGCTCGAGCGTTTGCGAAGAGAGTTAGCGATAGTTGAACTTGAAATGGATTCACTCATCCAGGAATCTGGTGAGGGCGCTGGCGATGATCAGGCCGATGCTGGTACTAAGACTTTCGAGCGCGAACATGAGATGTCTCTTGTTATTAATGCTCGCGATATGGTTTTACAGACCGAGCGTGCCTTAGATCGCATTGATTCGAAGCGCTACGGAAATTGCGAAGAGTGCGGAAATGCAATCGGTAAAGCCCGATTACAAGTCTTCCCTCGTGCAACACTCTGCATGCTCTGCAAGCAGAAGGAAGAACGGCGCTAACAGTGCAAAGGTGGCGGACACTTTTAAGTGTTGCCTGGTTAGTCTGGATCCTTGATTTAGCCACTAAGGCATGGGCAGTGAGCCAACTAGCTAATCGAGAGCCAGTTCAAATTCTTGGTAGTTTTTTTCAACTCACGTTTATACGAAACTCTGGTGCTGCATTTTCATTTGCATCAAATGCGACGCTATTTTTATCGCTCTTTGGCATTATTGTTGCTCTAGGAGTTATTTACTTCGCTCCGAAAATAACATCGAAAGGATGGTCGGTAGTTTTAGGTTTAGTGCTTGGAGGAGTTCTAGGAAACCTTATGGATCGAATCTTTCGTGAACCCTCTTTTTTGAGAGGTCACGTTATAGATTGGATGCAACTTCCGAATTGGCCTATCTTCAATATTGCCGACTCGGCAATCGTTGTTGCCGCTGGCTTGGCTATGATTTTAACTGCACGAAATATTTCACCGATTTCTACGAAGGAGTCAAGGTCATGAGTAATCGTGAGTTACGCACTTTGGCCGTACCAGAGGGAGTTGCTGGCGAGAGAATCGACAGCGCCCTCACACGAGTCCTGGGTCTTTCGCGTACCTCGGTTGTAAAACTTCTTGAAGAAGGTGACATAACCACTGCAGGAAGGGCGATGCAAAAATCCGACAGAGTAAGTGAAGGACAGGTAATCGATGTTTTACTTCCAGCTCCGGTTAACGCGACGCCAATTCCTCTGACTCCCATCGATGGATTAGAAATTGTTTTTGAGGATGATGAGATTATTGTCATTAATAAACCAGTTGGCTGTGCGGCGCACCCAAGTCCTGGCTGGACTGGCCCAACGGTTGTCGGCGCATTAAGTGCTGCAGGGTATGTAATCTCAACGAGTGGCGCCGCAGAGCGTCAAGGAATTGTTCATAGATTAGACGTTGGAACCAGCGGATTAATGATTGTTGCAAAGAGTGATCGTGCATTTACCGTGCTTAAAGATGCATTTCGCACCCGAAGCGTTGAAAAAATCTACCATGCACTAATTCAGGGACACATGGATCCAACTACCGGAACAATTGATGCCCCGATTGATCGCCATCCAAAAGAAGATCACCGATTTGCCGTTGTTGGTACAGGGAAAGAATCGATTACTCACTATGAAGTAATCGAATTTTACCGAGCCGTTTCACTGGTAAAAGTCGAATTAGAAACCGGACGAACGCATCAAATTCGAGTTCATTTCTCGGCGCTTAACCACCCTTTGGTGGGGGATACAACGTACGGCGCAGATCCAGTTTTAGCTAAGAGCCTAGAAATGTCTCGACCATGGTTGCATGCCAAAGAGTTGCGCTTCGACCACCCTATTTCTGGAGAAAAACTCAGCTTTACTGCCCCTTATCCTGCCGACCTCGCACGCTCTTTAACCTTGCTATCTGATGCCGTCCTACCTTAAGTATTTTTAACGCATATGACTAAAGATAATTTCGTTCACCTCCACGTTCACACCGAATACTCGATGCTAGATGGTGCCGCTCGAGTCGGGGATCTCATGGATGAAGTCGTACGCCAAGGTATGAACGCAATTGCAATGACCGACCACGGAAATGTTTTCGGTGCTTTTGACTTTTATAAGAGTGCCATAAAAACTGGTGTTAAACCAATCATTGGAATTGAAGCCTATGTAGCACCGGAATCTCGATTCGAAAAAAAGCGTGTCAAGTGGGCAGATGGTGGAGAAGATGATGTTTCAGGCGGTGGTGCATATACACATATGACAATTCTGGCTGAAAACAATATTGGCTTAGGAAACCTCTTCAGACTCTCATCTCTTGCATCCCTTGAAGGCTATTACTACAAGCCTCGCATGGATCGAGAAATTTTAGCTAGATATTCAACGGGATTAATTGCAACTACAGGCTGCCCAGGCGGAGAAGTACAAACACGTTTGCGCATGGGGGCATATAAAGAAGCGATAAAAGCGGCAAGTGATTACAGAGATATTTTTGGTGCAGGCAATTTCTATCTAGAGATTATGGATCATGGAATTGAAATTGAAAGCCGCGTAAAATCCGATCTATTAAAATTGGGTAAAGAATTAGGTTTACCTTTACTTGCAACTAATGATCTTCACTACACGTTGCAAACCGATGCCCCAGCACACG
The DNA here is from genome assembly GCA_015660815.1 of Actinomycetota bacterium. Classification (GTDB taxonomy): domain Bacteria; phylum Actinomycetota; class Actinomycetes; order Nanopelagicales; family Nanopelagicaceae; genus Planktophila. The sequence continues at coordinate 137,940 of JACSDF010000003.1, read as the reverse complement.
AAGCCTTGCTCTGTGTTCAATCTGGCTCCACTTTGGCAGATCCGAAGCGATTTAAATTTGATAACGATAGTTTTTACGTCAAGACCCCTGCGCAGATGCGCGAGCTCTTTAAAGAGATTCCCGAGAGCTGTGATAACACCTTACTTATTGCTGAACGTTGCAACGTGACCCTTCGCGAAGGGGAAAACCTTTTACCAGCTTTTACAGTCCCGGAAGGCCACACCGAGGATTCATGGCTAAAGCGCGAGGCCGAACATGGTCTGATTTTGCGAATGGGCGAGCGAGTAACGCCCGAACACCATGCTCGTTTGAGCTATGAACTTGGAGTAATGGAGAAGATGGGTTTTCCCGGCTACTTTCTCGTTGTTGCTGACTTAGTTGCACATGCAAAAGAAGTGGGTATCCGAGTTGGACCAGGTCGAGGCTCTGCCCCCGGTTCACTTGTTGCCTATGCACTTGGAATAACGGGACTCGATCCCCTCGAACACGGACTCCTCTTTGAGCGATTTTTAAACCCAGAGAGAATCTCAATGCCAGATATTGACTTGGACTTTGATGAGCGACGACGCAGCGAAATGATTCGCTATGCCACTAAAAAGTACGGCGAAGATCGAGTTGCACAGATTATTACGTATGGAACTATTAAATCTAAGCAAGCTATAAAGGATTCAACGCGAGTACTGGGATATCCGTACGTTGTTGGCGAAAAACTCACTAAGGCTCTTCCTCCTTCGGTCATGGGTAAAGACATCTCTCTCGGTGGAGTTTTCAATCCAAAAGATGATCGATACGGAGAAGCAGGTGAGTTTCGCACTCTGTATGAATCCGACGCCGATTCAAAACGTGTAGTAGACACAGCACGAGGGCTAGAAGGCCTGAAGCGCCAATGGGGAGTTCATGCTGCGGGCGTAATTCTTTCACGGGAGCCGTTATTAGATGTAATTCCCATCCATCGACGCGAAGCTGATGGGGCAATTATTACGCAGTTCGACATGGGGGCCTGCGAGGCGACGGGACTTCTTAAAATGGATTTCCTGGGACTCAGAAATCTCTCGGTGCTAGATGACGCTTTGATAAATATCAAAAGCAATAAAGGAATTGAACTAGTACTTGAGGATTTAACTCTTGATGATAAGAAAACATATGAACTTTTGTCGCGGGGTGACACCTTAGGTGTTTTCCAACTCGATGGTGGGCCAATGCGCGCTCTACTTCGCTCGATGTCTCCCGATTCTTTTCAAGATATCTCAGCGGTCATAGCTCTGTATAGACCAGGACCTATGGGAGAAAATGCACATAATAACTATGCCGATAGAAAGAATTCCCGTAAACCGGTTGAACCCATTCACCCCGAACTCGTGGATGCACTTTCGGAGATACTTGGGGATACATATGGCCTCATCGTCTATCAAGAACAAGTAATGGCCATAGCTCAAAAAGTTGCTGGATTCTCGTTAGGTCGCGCAGATTTACTGAGAAAAGCTATGGGAAAGAAAGATAAAAATATTCTGGATAAAGAGTATGTTCCCTTTGAAGCAGGCATGAGAAAAAATGGATACTCAACTACAGCGATCAAGCGGTTATGGGATGTGTTGATTCCCTTCTCTGACTATGCATTTAACCGTGCGCACTCGGCAGGGTACGGGGTTGTTTCATATTGGACGGCGTACTTAAAAGCTAATTTCCCAACTGAATACATGGCTGCACTTCTTACAAGTGTTCGTGATGATAAGGATAAATCAGCACTCTATTTGAGCGAGTGTCGCCGTATGGGAATCAAAGTTCTTGAACCAGATATTAATGAATCTAATGCTGAATACACGCCGCGTGGAAATGACATTAGGTTTGGATTGGCCGCAATACGCAATGTCGGTGAGGGAGTGGTTGGTTCTATAAAAACCGCTCGCGAATCAAAGGGGCGATTTACTTCGTTTGGTGACTTCCTGGCCAAAGTTGATGCGCAAGTCTGTAATAAGAAAACTATCGAATCTCTGATCAAAGCTGGAGCATTCGGCTCGATGGGAGTAACTAGAAAGGGTTTAATGGCGGTCTATCTTGAAGCCATCGATTCGGTAATTGAGGCAAAACGAGCTGAAGCAATTGGTCAATTTGATTTATTTGGTGGAGAAAATATAAGCCATGTCGAATCTTTAGATTTGGAAATCCCAATTGGAGAGTGGGATAAATCTATGCTCCTTAGCTATGAGCGCGAAATGCTCGGTCTCTATGTCTCTGACCATCCATTGTTAGGTGTTGAGCATATTTTGCGCTCAAGCACTGATATGACTATCAGCGAACTTGTAGATGAGGGAGCACAAAGCGAATCTATAGTCACAATTGGCGGGTTGATCACGAGTGTTACAAGGAAAGTTTCAAGACAGGGTGCTTCATGGGCTGTAGTTACGATTGAAGATCTTGAAGGTTCACTGGAGGTTCTGTTCTTCGCAAAGACATATAACCAATATTCCATGTCGTTAACTGAAGATCGAATTGTTACGGTTCGTGGACGTGTTGATCGTCGTGATGATGCTCTCCGATTTACTGCTATGGAAATGTCGATGCCAGATATTTCCATGGCCCCGATTGGTCCATTAGTAATTTCACTACCTATGTCACAATGCACTCCACCAGTAGTCGAGCGAATTAAAGAGATTCTGCGTTCGCATCCTGGAAAGCGCGAAGTTCATCTCCAACTAAATGAAAATGGGGTTGATACATTTATGAAGATTGATGCCCTTGTTACTGCATCACCAAGTTTGAGCGCAGATTTGAAATCGATATTAGGACCAAACTGCCTAGTCTAAGGGCTACAAATAACTTCGCTCCATGAAGATCTCTTTCTCCATTATAATTAGAAAATGATTCGCCTCGTGGATTTTAGGGGCCGAGCTCTGACAAAGGCCGGCTATAACAGCGAACTGCCGCGCGCAGATTTAAATGTTGCCGAAGCAATGCAATTAATCGCACCAATTCTTGAGCGCGTAAAATTCGGCACTGAGAGTGATTTAATAAAATTGGCCGAAGAGTTCGATGGCGTAGTTCCACCAAGTATCCGTGTTCCACAGAGCGCATTAGATGCGGCGTTGAATGCACTTGATCCAGAGATACGTTCTGCCCTCGAACGTTCCATTGCCCGAGTCAGGACGGTGCATAAAGATCAAGTGAGGAGCGACAAGAAAACAGTCGTAGTTGATGGGGGAGAGGTCACTCAAAAATGGATCCCCGTTGATCGTGTTGGGCTGTATGTTCCTGGGGGACGCGCTGTTTATCCAAGTAGTGTGATGATGAATGTGATTCCTGCTCAAATTGCTCAAGTACCATCAATTGCAGTCGCTTCACCTCCTCAGAAAGAGTTTGGTGGTCTTCCGCATCCAACTATTTTGGCAACGTGCGCCCTTCTTGGTGTAACTGAAGTGTATGCAGTGGGTGGAGCGCAAGCTGTTGCTCTCTTTGCATATGGCATGGAGGGAGTCTGTGAAAAGTGTGACCTCGTAACCGGTCCAGGCAATATTTATGTGGCGGCAGCAAAACGAGCTTTACGAGGTGTCATTGGGATTGATTCTGAAGCTGGACCAACTGAGATTGCGATTCTTGCCGATAAAACGGCGATTCCTGCCGATGTCGCCGCCGATCTAATTAGTCAGGCAGAGCATGATGTGATTGCCGCTGCGATTCTAGTTACAGATAGTCCTGAGTTAGCCGAAGCGGTTGCTCTGGAATTAAAAGTTCGTGTGGCACTTACAAAACACACGGATCGAATACGTGAGGCACTTGCCGGCATTCAATCGGCAATTGCTCTAGTTGATTCGATTGAACAGGGAATAGATGTGGTCAATGCATATGCTGCAGAGCATCTGGAGATTCACACAAAGGATGCTCGAGAAGTTTCCACTGCAATTAGAAATGCGGGTGCAATTTTTGTTGGCCGCTATTCTCCCGTTTCACTCGGGGACTATTCGGCCGGCTCTAACCATGTACTTCCCACAGGTGGTTGTGCCTGTCACTCAAGTGGACTTTCAGTTCAGACTTTCCTACGAGGTCTGCATATAATTGAATACGGGGAGAAAGCTTTTCTTGAAATTCTTCCGACAGTTATCACATTAGCAACTGCAGAAGATTTGCCGGCCCATGGGCAGGCAATGACTGCCAGACTAGAAAACCTTTCATGATGTGGCCTAATTGGCTTCCACTGCGCAGTGATTTAAAGGCTTTGTCTCCATATGGTGCGCCTCAACTTCCTGCAGAGGCATCACTGAATACGAATGAGAATCCTTATGCGCCTTCAATCACTTTGCAGAAGGCAATTACTGCTGCAGTTGCAGAGGCAAGCAGTTCGCTCAATCGTTATCCAGATCGTGATGCTATTAAAGTTCGCACCGCTCTTGCTTCTTACATCAATGAGGAGAATGGAACTGAGTTTGGGGCTAACAATGTATGGGCAGCAAATGGAAGCAATGAGATTATTCAATCTCTCTTTTTAGCTTTCGGAAATTCATCCGCCCTTGGTTTTACACCGTCTTATTCCATGCATCCACTAATCTCCATGGTTACAGATACGAAATGGATCAATGGAGAACGAAATCAGGATTTCTCATTCAATGTGGATATCGCAATCCAAGATGTAGTTCACCATAAACCACTTCTAACATTTGTCACCACTCCAAATAATCCTACGGGCGGTGCAATTTCGTTAGCAGAAATTGAAGCCCTTGCCGTTGTTGTGGGCGAAAATGGGGGATTACTGGTTGTTGATGAGGCCTATGCTGAGTTTTCTAATGAAAGATCTTCGGTTAATTTAATTGCACAACATCCACACGTAGTTGTAATTCGCACGATGAGTAAGGCTTTTGCTTTCGCCGGCGTCAGAGTTGGCTATCTCATCGCCGACCCGTCCGTTATTAATGCCATGATGCTGGTGCGATTGCCGTACCACTTAAGCGCTCTAACTCAGGCCGCGGCCAATGTGGCTTTGGATTTTCGCGCCGAACTCTTAGGCAATGTTGGGATGTTAATTACTGCGCGTGAGGAGCTTGCAGCATCTTTGCAGGCAATGGGTTTGCGAACACTTCCAAGTGCGGCAAATTTCATCCTTTTCACTGGATTTGCGGTCAGCTCTGCTCAATTGTGGAGCCAACTGCTCGAAAAAGGAGTTCTCATTAGAGATGTGGGATTATCGTCCTATCTTCGAGTGACGGTCGGCAATGATGCCGAAAACAAAGCATTTATTAAGGCCCTGTCCGAACTTCTGTAGAAAGTGAGTGGAGCATGAGAACTGCACGTATCGAACGAGAGACTAAAGAGTCTCATGTTTTAGTCGAACTTAATCTGGATGGTCAAGGCACCATTGATGTTTCTACTGGCGTCCCTTTCTTCGATCATATGATGTCGCAGTTGGGAAAGCACTCTGGTTTTGATTTGACGGTAAAAACAAGCGGAGATATCGATGTCGATTCGCATCACAGCGTTGAAGACACATCTCTTGCATTTGGAGAAGCTCTGCGTACTGCACTCGGAGATAAGGCAGGAATACGACGCTTTGGTGACTCAATGGTTCCGCTGGATGAAGTTCTGGTTCAAGCTGCCGTTGATTTGTCGGGGCGTCCATACTTAGTACATCGTCAACCAGAAATCGTTGAACTCATTGGAACTTTCGATACAACACTCGGAAAGCATATTTGGGAGTCAATTGTTGCAGAGGCACACATTGCCCTGCACATTCGAGTCCTTGAAGGTCGTAATGCGCATCATGTTTTTGAGGCTCAATTTAAAGCGGTAGCTCGCGCTTTGCGAGATGCCGTCTCACTCGATGGTCGCGTCGCGGGGATTCCCTCGACGAAGGGCTCTCTTTGATCGCAATTCTTGACTATGGATCAGGTAACTTGCGATCGGCAGAGCGTGCATTTGCAACAAGTGGACATGAAGTTCTTGTTACCTCCGATGCACGAATTGCGAAAGAGGCAGATGGTTTAGTTGTCCCAGGTGTAGGTGCATTTGCCGCATGCATGAAAGGTTTGAACGCTATTGATGGCGCAAGCATCATTAAATCACGGAGAGAAAATGAACGACCGACTCTGGGAATCTGTATTGGAATGCAGATACTTTTTGCAGCAGGTGCTGAACATTCCCACACTCAACCCCATCCAGGTGTGGGAGTTTGGCCGGGAACTGTAACCGTGCTCTCATCGCCTCTACTTCCACATATGGGCTGGAACAGTGTTGAAGCTCCGACTGACTCACTTCTCTTTTCAGGAATTTCCAATGAGTCTTTCTATTTTGTTCACTCATATGCTGCGAAAACCCCGGTTGGAGGGTATACGAGCGCAACGCAGTTCCATCCTGAAAAATCGGGTGATGTCGGGTTGGCTCTGATTAAGAACTGGAGTAAATCTTTATGAAGCGTTTGGAACTCTTACCAGCGGTAGATGTTAAGGATGGTCGTGCAGTTCGATTAGTTCAAGGTGAGTTATCACGTGAAAGTATTTATGGTGCACCCCTGGACGTAGCTCTTGAATTTCAAAGCGCCGGCGCAGAGTGGATCCACTTAGTCGATTTAGATGCAGCTTTCGGTCGTGGCGAAAACTCACTCCTTTTGGCGCAGGTCGTCGCAACTCTTGATATTAAGGTCGAGCTTTCAGGTGGAATTCGAGATGAAGAATCACTTGCACGCGCAATCGCAACGGGATGTGCACGAATTAATTTGGGTACTGCTGCCCTCGAGAACCCCGAATGGACGGCCAGCGTTATCTCCAGGTTTGGCGATTTAATCGCAGTTGGACTAGATGTTCGGGGGCACACGTTAGCGGCTCGTGGGTGGACGAGTGAAGGTGGAGATCTATTTGAAACGATTTCGCGTTTAGATCGAGATGGTTGTGCGCGCTATGTTGTAACCGATGTCACGAAGGATGGAACACTGGCTGGACCAAATATTGAATTGCTGAAGTCGGTATGCGCGGCAACATCTAGACCGATTATTGCAAGTGGTGGGATCTCAAACCTTGGTGATATTGCCGAGCTAGCAACTTTGACGTCGCTAGGAATAGAGGGAGCGATAGTTGGCAAAGCTTTATATGCAGGTGCTTTCACTGTGCAAGAGGCTTTAGAGGTTGCTGGTTCGTGACGCTCTCAATTCGAATTATTCCCTGCCTAGATGTCACTGATGGACGTGTCGTTAAGGGAGTTAATTTTACTAATCTCATCGATGCCGGAGATCCAGTTGAATTGGCGGCTTTGTATTATGCCGAAGGCGCTGACGAAATAACCTTTTTAGATATCTCAGCAAGTAGCGCAGGGCGAGAAACAACGTTAGATATTGTTCGACGAACTGCAGAACAAACATTTATTCCTCTTACCGTTGGTGGCGGAGTCCGATCCGTCGACGATGTTGATCGACTTTTACGCGCAGGTGCCGACAAAATTTCAATTAACACCTCCGCAATTGCTAGGCCTGAACTCATTGCTGAAATTGCAGATCGTTTTGGCTCACAAGTATTGGTCTTGTCAGTTGATGCCAGGCGAGCTCGGACCGAATCTGGTTTTGAAGTTACTACCCATGGTGGCCGTGAAGGCACCGATATTGACGCTCTTGCATGGGTTGAAAAGGCCTGCGCCCTTGGCGTTGGTGAAATTCTCCTTAATTCGATGGACGCCGATGGCACAAGAGCGGGTTATGACATTGGGATGATTACAGCAGTCCGTGCAGTATCTAAAGTTCCATTAATCGCAAGTGGCGGAGCAGGAGCACTTGAAGACTTCGCCTCAGCCTTAAATGCAGGGGCCGATGCTCTACTTGCAGCGAGTGTTTTTCACTTTGGCAGCTATCGAATTCGGGATGTTAAGTCTTATCTAGCCTCACAGAATTATCCCGTGCGCACCGTCCAGGTTTTGTAAGGCAGAATTACCTCATGACGGTTTTAGATCCAGCGATTGAAGCATTGCTTAAGGATCCGTCGGCGCTCATTCCAACGATAGTTCAAGACCTCTTAAGCGATGAAGTTCTCATGCTTGCCTATATGAACCGTGAGTCCTTGGCAATCACATTAGAGAGCGGTAGGGCAACGTACTGGAGTCGCAGTAGAAATGAGTTGTGGGTAAAAGGTGCCACATCAGGAAATTTTCAGCAGGTACATTCACTCTCTCTCGACTGCGATGGGGATGCACTACTCATAAAAGTTACTCAAACTGGTGTGGCCTGTCATACGGGCAATGCAACATGTTTTCATGCCCCACTTGATGTGGGTTTACAGTGAATCTTGAAGAGTTTCGCGCACATGCAACAGTATCAAATGTAATTCCCGTAACGCGCCGGCTATTAGCCGATGGCGAAACGCCACTCGGTATATATCGAAAACTTGCAAAAGATGCACCGAATACTTTTCTCTTGGAGTCAGCCGAACATGGTGGAGCATGGTCACGTTATTCATTCATCGGTGTTCGTAGCGAAGCAGTTTTAAGCGAATCAGATGGCCTTGCTTATTGGCAGGGAAATCCGCCAGCAGGAGCGCCATCCGGAATCGATCCATTAGAAGCGCTGCGCTTAACTACGGCACACTTAAAGTCACCAAAAATTGAGGGTTTGCCTCCATTAACTGGTGGCCTTGTTGGATTTATGGCATATGACGTCGTACGTAGGCTTGAAAAACTTCCAAATCTTTCGCGCAAGGATCTTCCATTACCTGAACTGAGTTTTATGCTAACGAGTGATTTAGCAGTCCTCGATCACAGTGACGGGACGGTTACTTTAATTGCAAATGCAATTAATTGGGATGGCAGCGATGCGCGCATTGATGAGGCCTTTGCTGCCTGCAACGAACGTCTAGATCGAATGCAGCACGATCTGGCAACGGCTTTAGCGGGTGATGTTGCGAAAATTGAAATCCATACGCAACCGCGCTTTGCCTCGACTATTGCGCCAGAAGATTTTAAATCCAAGATTTTGGAGGCCAAAGAAGAGATTCTGGCGGGGGAGGCTTTTCAAATTGTTCTCTCTCAACGTTTTTCAATTGAGTGCACGGCAGATGCTTTAGATGTTTATCGTATGTTGCGATTGAACAATCCAAGTCCTTATATGTATCTATTTCGATTTAACGATGGAATCGATGTAGTTGGATCAAGCCCAGAAGCGCTAATTAAGGTAAATGGGCGGGATGTGATGATCCATCCAATCGCAGGAACACGTAAACGCTCGGCCTCACCTGAAGAGGATCATCGATTAGCCGAAGAGCTCCTTGCAGACCCTAAGGAGCGTGCAGAACACTTAATGTTGGTGGATTTAGGTAGAAATGATCTTGGCCGTGTCTGCCAACCCGGAAGCGTTGAAGTTATTGATTTTATGCACATCGAACGTTATTCCCATGTAATGCATATTGTTTCAACGGTTACAGGTGTATTAGATTCGAAATCATCGGCCGTAGACGCTCTATTTTCAGTCTTTCCAGCAGGAACTCTCTCAGGTGCACCTAAACCACGTGCGATGGAGATTATCGAAAAATTAGAGCCAACACGTAGAGGGCTTTACGGAGGGATAGTTGGGTATCTAGATTTCACAGGAAATATAGATACCTGCATTGCAATTCGAACCGCATTAATTCACAACGGAACGGCCTACGTTCAGGCCGGAGCAGGAGTCGTTGCAGATTCGGATCCTGAATCTGAAAATCAAGAGTGTTATAACAAGGCAGCTGCCGTGCTGAGAGCTGTAGATTCCGCTAATAGATTACGTGAAAAATAATGGAGCAATCCTTAGCAATCGGAGTGAGTGTCGTCATTGTTTATGCGATAACTATTTTAATTGGAAAGAAATTTAGAATCTCATCTAGATATGAAAGATCTCCGAAGGTTCAAGATCCTTGGAAGGCCCTTGATAAAGGTTTTGATCCTAGTGAAGAGACTACTGAAGAGACCACTGAAGAGGGAAAAGCATGAGCGTTCTTGATTCAATTATTGAAGGTGTACGCGAGGATTTAGCCTCACGCCGATTGTCAATGGCGCAAATTTCCGAGGCAATTGAAAGCGCACCGAAAGTTCGCGACCCGCTCGCTACGCTCTTGAACAATGAAATCTCTTTAATCGCTGAAGTAAAACGCGCCTCTCCAAGCAAGGGTCCGCTTGCATCGATTCTAGATCCTGCCGCTTTAGCTGAGCAGTATGAAAGCGCTGGAGCAACAATGATTAGCGTGCTTACAGAACGTCGTCGTTTTGGCGGATCACTCGATGATCTAGACGCCGTGCGATCTCGAGTAGATATTCCTATTTTACGAAAAGACTTTATGATCGATGAATATCAATTTTTTGAAGCTCGAGCTCATGGCGCCGATGTTGTACTTCTCATAGTCGCGGCCTTAGGAAGCAATCAAATTAAGGATTATCACGAATTGACCCTTGAACTAGGAATGCGCGCGCTCGTTGAAGTCCATACGCATGATGAACTTGAGAGAGCTCTGGATATCTCCCCCCAGATTATTGGAATAAATTCACGCAATTTAAAAACTCTAGATGTTGATGCCACTGTTTTTGCCGAATTGATTCCTCGAATTCCCAGAGATTTGGTGCGTGTAGCTGAATCTGGAATATCAACTAGGAGTGAAGTCGAACACGCGCAAGCCCAAGGTGCTACCGCTGTATTAGTAGGTGAAGCTCTCGTTAGGGCAGGGGATTCAGCGGCCGCCGTGCGCGAACTTCTTGGCCTAGATAGGCTTGAACCGTGAGTATTGATGAGCTACCTGGCCGATTTGGTCAATATGGCGGACGTTTTGTACCAGAAGCCTTAATCGGTGCACTCAATGAGTTAGAAGCTGCACATATTTCAGCCCAAAGTGATTCGGCTTTTTTGGCAGAGCTTGCTCAATTGCACCGTACATACACTGGACGCCCGAGCATCATCACTGAAGTTCCTCGCTTCGGCGAATATGCAGGTGGTGCGCGAATAATTTTAAAACGTGAAGATTTAAACCATACGGGTAGCCACAAGATAAATAATGTTTTGGGTCAAGCTCTGCTTACTAAACGCATGGGTAAAAAACGCATTATCGCTGAAACCGGCGCTGGACAACATGGTGTAGCCGCAGCTACAGCGGCAGCGCTCTTCGGACTTGAGTGCGTTGTCTATATGGGGCTAGAAGATACGCGCAGACAATCACTCAATGTTGCACGAATGAAGTTGCTAGGAGCGCAAGTTGTACCAGTGACTTCGGGCTCACAAACTTTAAAAGATGCCATTAACGAAGCGATGCGCGACTGGGTAACAAATGTCGCAGACACACATTACATGTTAGGCACGGTAGCAGGCCCGCATCCATTCCCAACAATGGTCCGTGATTATCATAAAATTATTGGTATCGAAGCGCGTGAGCAAGTGTTGGAATTGTGCGGGAAACTTCCAGATGCGGTTTTGGCTTGCATCGGTGGCGGGTCAAATGCCATTGGAATATTTCATGCATTTATCCCTGATTCGGGCGTTCGCTTAATCGGCTTTGAAGCTGGTGGCGATGGAGTTGAAACCGGAAGACATGCGGCAACAATTACTGGAGGATCTCCAGGAGTACTTCATGGAACTAGATCTTACGTACTACAGGATGAGAATGGCCAAACAATTGAATCCTATTCAATTTCTGCAGGGTTAGATTATCCAGGCGTTGGCCCGGAACATGCATATTTACATGATATTGGCCGTGCTGAATACCGCGCTATCAATGACGATCAAGCGATGAACGCTTTTTCTCTTCTCTGTAAAACCGAAGGAATAATTCCTGCAATTGAGACGGCACATGCCTTAGCTGGTGCAATGATCATAGGTAATGAACTCGGTCCTGATGCCACACTTTTAATTAACTTGTCAGGGCGTGGAGATAAGGATGTTCAAACTGCCGCTGAGTATTTTGGAATCCCATTGTGAGTACTACCTTAGAAGAGTTATTTGTCAAAGTACGTGCTGAAAATCGTGCTGCGTTAATTGCATATATTCCAGCTGGTTTTCCTAGTAAAGAAGGTTGTGCCAACGCAATTAAAGCATTGGTGGCGGCAGGTGTTGACGCAATTGAAATTGGGTTTCCTTATAGCGATCCAGTTATGGATGGTCCAACTATTCAAGAGGCGGCAGATATTTCGCTCAAAGCTGGCACGAACGCTGCCGATGTTTTCGCCGCGCTTAAAGTAGCAAGTGATTCTGGAACTGCCGCCGTTGTAATGACGTATTGGAATCCAATTGAAAAATATGGAGTAGAAAAATTTGCCGAATCGATCGCAGCAAATGGCGGTTCAGGTGTCATAACCCCCGATTTGCCAATCGAAGAGTCAGATCAATGGTTAGCGGCGGTTTCGGCACATAAAATCAATCCCATCTATGTAGTCGCGCCAAGTTCTAGTGATTTGCGAATTGCACAAGTGAGCGCCAAAACCGGTGGTTTTGTTTATGCCGCAAGCATTATGGGCGTAACTGGAGCTCGCGCGAGCGTTTCAGTTGATGCCGCTGAATTAGTTGGTCGAGTTCGCACTGCCACATCTCTTCCTGTTGCTGTGGGACTTGGCGTCTCCACTCGCGAACAAGCTAAATTGGTTGCAGCGTACGCTGATGGTGTAATTGTCGGATCTGCCTTCATTAAACTATTGCTCAATGCCGATGATGAGAAGAGTGGATTAATGGCAATTTCAGAATTAGCTAAAGATTTAGCGAAGGGAGTTCGAGAGGGGAGATGAAAAAATTTCATGGTAATGGATAATGAGATTATAAACGAGGAAGTTACATCGAGTAAAAAACCTCCACACTTCAAGGCTTACTTGACAATGCTTGTCTCCTCATTTTTTAGTCTTGTTGCTTCCCTTGTCTTATCAATAGATGCAATCAAACTTGCCAAGGACGCCGACGCCCCATTGGCTTGTAACATCAACTCGGCAATCTCCTGTGCCAAGGTGGCAGTTTCATGGCAATCCAACCTGCTTGGATTCCCAAATGCTTTCCTGGGTCTCATGTGCGAGGCAGTAGTCATAACGATTGCAGTTGCTGGTCTTTCTGGAGTTCAATTCCCTAAAAACTTTATGAGAGTTGCCTTGAGCATCTACGGTATTGGTTTACTTTTCGCCTTCTGGTTATTCTCTCAATCATATCTAGTCATAAAAGCCTTCTGCCCATGGTGCCTCCTAGTTACTATTTCTACCGTCACAGTATTTGGGAGCATGTTTAGGATTATCGCTCTCAACGGGGTCCTTCCCTTAAACCCTGAAAGAACGGCGAAACTGCAGCAAAAGTTATTATCAGGTTGGGACGCCGTTGTTATAACGGGTGTGTATTCCCTTATCGCATTACTATTAATTTTTAAATTACTATAAACTCTCAAAAGATAAGCTAGTCATCGAAGACAAGGAGATAGAGATGTCGAAACAGGCAAAGGCAACTTCTGGCGGTGATCATTTCACCCGTTGGCTAGTAATTGGAATGGTCGCTCTCGTCGTTATCACTGGAGTTGTTTTCTCCATGATCGGTTCATCGACTAAAGCTAATGAGTCATTCACGGCTCTCAAAGGATTTACTGTGGGAGAACCAGTAACGGCAACCGTCGATGTTGCACAAGGCTCCGGTTTTGTTCTTAATCCGGGGGCTCCAGTAAAGATTGACATTTGGGAAGATCCGCAGTGTCCAATATGCAGATTATTTGAGGAAGCTAACGGTGAATATATTGAGGAGTTAGTTCGGACTAAGAAGGCAACTCTTGTTTACCACGTTCTCTCTTTTCTCGGCGATGAATCGGTCGCTTTTTAGACTTTAATAAAGCTTTGTACATCGTTCAACCAGTGCAAGAAAACTCAGGTTTTTTCACTAGCGAGAATTTGATTAAAATCGGTGATTATGCTGGATTAAAGAGCAAGAGCTTTATTGATTGTGTAAATAATGGTGGAAAGGCGGATTTAGTAAAGGCTCATGCAGATTCCATGGCTGGTTACAACATCACCGGAACACCGACGGTCTTTATTAATGACAAGTTGTGGGTTCGAAAATCAAATGCATTTGATCCCGTCGAATTCCGCCTTGCCGTAGAGGCAGGCTAAAATTTTGTTGCGTTCGATTCCATCGCCAACAGTTTCGGCGTTGGAAATCGGACCACTTACAATTCATCTTTACGCCCTTTGCATAATCACTGGTATAGCAGTTGCAATTTGGCTCGGTGATAAACGTTTCAGGGCCGTTGTACCTCATGCAACATCTGTTGTTTCAGAGGTTGCAATTACTGCGGTCCCAATTGGAATTATCGGTGGGCGGATTTATCACGTAATTTCATCCCCCGATGATTATTTTGGTAGCGGTGGACACCCAATAGATGCTCTAAAGATTTGGGAGGGTGGCCTCGGAATCTGGGGCGCAATCTCCTTAGGATCGTTGGCGGCTTGGATTCGTTATCGTCAACTTACCAAGAAGGTGGATCTTCCAAGCTTTGCTTATTTTATGGATGCACTTGCACCTGGAGTGCTTTTGGCTCAGGCCATAGGACGTTTTGGAAACTGGTTCAATATTGAGTTATTTGGAAGACCGCTCAATGCACCGTGGGCACTTTCAGTTCCGCCCTTGAAGCGACCAAATGGTTTTAGTGGATTTGAAACTTTTCATCCAACGTTTTTGTACGAAGCGCTCTGGAGTACAGCGATAGCTTTACTGTTGATTTTCTTTGGAAAGAGATTTCTCCCAGGCCAGATTTTCGCGCTCTATGTCTTTGCTTACTGCTTAGGTCGCCTAGGTATTGAATCTATTCGAATCGATGAAGCACATGAGTTTTTTGGTGTGCGCCTTAATGTTTGGGTTGCAGGCGTTGTTGGAGTTGGAGCGCTCATTGTGTATCGAAGATTGCGCACAAAAAATATAAAAGTTATCGAGTAGGCTTACCTCTATGCCTCTTCAAGAAGTTCGCGCCAGAAATATGCAACACCGGACTCATCGTGCTGGCTGGCTTCGTGCGGCAGTGTTAGGTGCCAATGATGGCTTAGTTTCAATGGCATCGTTGATGATTGGGGTTGTTGCAGCCGGGAAGAATGAGTTTTTAGTAACCGCTGGCTTAGCTGGAATTACCGCGGGTGCGATGTCGATGGCAGTCGGTGAGTATGTATCGGTTCGCTCCCAAAACGATGTAGAGGAATCAGATCGAGTCCTTGAAATGGAACACTTGGCAACCGACCCAGAAGGTGAACTCTTAGAGCTCCAACATATTTACATTGCCCGTGGTTTAACTCCCGAGCTCTCCCTTCAAGTTGCAACGGCTATGCATGCACAAGATCCACTTGCCGCGCATTTGCGCGATGAGCTTGGTCAACATCCACACACCAAAGCAAGACCAGTACAAGCGGCCATTGCCTCGGCAATCTCATTTACTGCTGGCGGTCTCATCCCATTCATCGGCACATTTGCTCCCACAACAGGGGCTAAGGCGTGGAGCATCGTTGCTTTCACGATTGGGGGCTTAATACTCACAGGCATAGTCAGTGCGAAAACGGCCGGCTCTAAGGTGCGTGCAACAACGCTTCGAGTAATTCTCGGTGGCTCTCTCGGCATGCTCATTACTGCAGGAATCGGTCAGATTGCCCGAGTTGCAGGTATCTAAACTCTCGCCATTTAGGTTTTTGTTGCTACTCTTTGCACGTATTGAGTAGTTGGTACATTCACACTAGTAAATTCTTAGGGCCAAGGTTGTCCCACAGTTATCATCGACAATCGGAGCTCAACAGTTATGGCATTGCCTTCCGCCTATCCACATGCACAGGGGCTCTATAACCCTGCTCAAGAACATGATGCATGTGGTGTTGCGATGGTTGCAACTCTCAATAAAATCGCAACTCATGGAATTGTAGAAAAGGCCCTGACCGCACTGCGCAACCTCGAGCACCGAGGAGCATCTGGTGCTGAGCCAGATAGCGGTGATGGAGCTGGAATTCTCATTCGAATTCCGGATCGCTTTTTCCAAGAAGTAGTTGAATTTGATCTGCCAACATCTGGATCGTATGCCACGGGTATCGCATTCATTGAAAAAGGTGTTGATGTCGAGGCCGAAGTTGCGCGCATTGCGCATGAAGAGGGTTTGAAAGTTCTAGGATGGCGTGAGCTACCTACTAACTCGACCTCTCTTGGAAAAACTGCTCTCTCAGTTATGCCTGATTTTAGACAGTTATTTGTGAGTGGTCTCAATAATGAGAGTGCACTCATTCTTGAAAGAATGGCCTTCTGCCTAAGAAAACGTCTTGAGCATTCGCTGGCGATTTATTTTCCTTCGCTCTCCAGTCAAACAATTGTTTATAAGGGCATGCTTACAACTGGTCAGCTAGAAGAGTTTTTTCCAGATTTAAGCGATGAGCGTGTCGAATCTCCTTTAGCCTTGGTCCACTCCCGTTTTTCAACAAATACTTTCCCATCTTGGCCACTTGCGCATCCTTACCGATTTATTGCACACAATGGTGAAATTAATACAATCAAGGGTAATCGAAACTGGATGCGCGCACGTGAATCACTTTTAGAAAGTGATTTAATACCTGGGGATCTCAAACGTTTATTCCCAATTGTTCAGATGTCAGGAAGTGATTCAGCATCTTTTGATGAGGTTCTAGAACTTCTTTACTTAGGCGGACGATCTCTCCCGCATGCAGTGTTAATGATGATTCCTGAAGCTTGGGAAAATCACAGCTCAATGTCTGAAGAGCGTCGAGATTTCTACGCCTTTCACGCCTCATTGATGGAGCCTTGGGATGGACCGGCCTGCGTAACTTTTACCGACGGTCATCAAGTTGGCGCAGTACTTGATCGAAATGGTCTTCGCCCTTCACGCTTCTGGGTAACTAAAGATGGACTTGTTGTTCTTGCCTCCGAAGTTGGTGTCTTAGATATTGCTCCGGCCGATATTGTTCGAAAGGGCCGCTTACAACCTGGAAAAATGTTCCTTGTAGATATTGAAGCAGGGCGAATTATTGAAGATGAAGAGATTAAGAATTCACTTGCTAGTGCTGCACCGTATGGTGATTGGCTTCATGCCGGCATCGTAAAGTTAAGTGAACTTCCATCACGCGAGCATATTGTTTACCCACACTCATCAGTGGTTCGTCGTCAACGTGCATTCGGATATACAGAGGAAGAGTTGAGACTTCTCGTCACACCGATGGCGCGAAATGGCATGGAGGCACTTGGTTCAATGGGAACTGATACGCCTATTGCTGCACTCTCAGAAAAACCACGTCTGCTATTTGACTATTTTTCTCAACTTTTTGCACAAGTCACCAATCCACCATTGGATGCAATTCGTGAAGAGTTAGTGACCAGTCTTGGCACTGCAATGGGTCCAGAGCATAACCTTCTTGATCCTGGTCCATTTTCATGTCGTCATATATCGCTTGCATTTCCAGTAATTGATAATGACGAGTTAGCTAAGATTATTCACGTTAATGCAGATGGGGATCACCCAGGTTTAACTGCTCATGTAATACGTGGCCTCTTTTTTGTTGCCGACGGCGGCGATTCACTTCGTGAACGATTAAATGAAATTACAGCCGAAGTTTCCAAGGCGATAGAAGATGGTGCCAGAATCATTGTGTTATCCGATCGTGATGCCGACACTGAAGAAGCCGCGATTCCATCACTTCTCCTTACTTCGGCGGTTCATCACCACTTAATCCGTGAAAAAACCCGTACTAAAGTTGGTTTGGTCGTTGAAGCAGGCGATGTTCGAGAAGTGCACCATGTGGCGCTACTGATCGGCTATGGCGCGGCAGCGGTGAACCCGTATCTTGCAATGGAGAGTGCAGAAGATCTAGTTCTGCAAGGAGTCATCACTGGAATCACACCAGAAAAGGCAGTTCGCAACTTAATTAAATCTCTGGGCAAAGGTGTTCTTAAAGTAATGTCCAAAATGGGAATTAGTACCATTGCCTCCTATACAGGAGCGCAAGTATTTGAAGCGATTGGCTTGAGCGCAGAAGTCGTTGATGAGTTTTTTGTGGGCACGACATCTGCGTTAGGCGGCGTTTCACTCGATGTGATTGCTCAGGAAACTATCGCTCGCCACCACATTGCATACCCGCCAGGGGGAGAAGTTCCGGGTACTAAACGACTTCCAATTGGAGGTGACTATCAATGGCGCCGCGAGGGCGAACCACACTTATTTGACCCTGAAACTGTTTTTACATTGCAGCACTCAACTCGCAGCAAGCGTTACGATGTTTTTAAGCGCTATACGAATCGGGTAAATGATCAAAGTACTCGCCTCATGACTTTGCGAGGGCTATTTGAATTTAAACCTCAAGCTGCAATTTCAATTGATGAAGTAGAGCCTGCCTCGGCGATAATCAAGCGATTTTCAACCGGTGCGATGTCCTACGGTTCGGTTTCTCAGGAGGTTCACGAAACTCTAGCTATTGCAATGAATCGACTCGGTGCTAAATCAAATACTGGCGAAGGAGGCGAAGATCCATCGCGCTTCATCCCATTAGTAAACGGTGATTCAAAGCGATCTGCAATTAAACAGGTTGCCTCGGGTCGCTTTGGCGTTACAAGTGAATATTTAGTAAATGCCGATGATATTCAAATTAAAATCGCACAGGGAGCTAAACCTGGTGAAGGTGGGCAGCTACCTGGAAACAAAGTTTATCCATGGATCGCGAAGGTGCGGTATTCGACTCCCGGAGTTGGATTAATTTCACCACCTCCACATCACGACATTTATTCGATTGAGGATTTAGCTCAGCTCATTCATGATTTAAAAAATGCTAATAAGAATGCACGAATCCATGTCAAGCTTGTTGCAGAAGTGGGCGTTGGTACTGTTGCCGCAGGTGTTAGTAAAGCCCATGCCGATGTGGTGCTCATTTCAGGTCACGATGGTGGTACAGGTGCCTCACCGCTGACTTCGCTTAAGCACGCTGGCGCACCGTGGGAGCTTGGCTTAGCTGAGACGCAGCAAACTCTATTACTCAATAATTTGCGCGAGAGAATAGTTGTACAGACCGATGGTCAATTAAAAACTGGACGCGATGTAATAATTGCCGCCCTTCTTGGCGCAGAAGAGTTTGGTTTTGCAACTGCTCCACTTGTTGTTTCAGGCTGCATCATGATGCGAGTCTGTCATTTGGATACATGTCCAGTCGGTGTTGCCACGCAAAATCCAGAGCTGCGCGCTCGTTTCAGCGGAAAGCCTGAGTTCGTTGAAACATTTTTTGAGTATATTGCCGAAGAAGTTCGCGAGATTTTGGCGCAACTCGGTTTTAAAACTCTACGTGAAGCCATCGGGCACGTTGAGTATTTAGAGGTAAAAAGAGCCATCGAGCACTGGAAGGCGAGCGGTTTAGATTTGACCCCTTTACTTGTCAGACCGGAAAATTCAAGTGCCCTGCATAATGTATCTGAACAAGATCACGGCCTAGATGCCGCCCTTGATAATGAACTCATCGCTCTTTCCCAACCAGCACTTACTAATGGTCAGTTAGTGCGAATTGAAATGCCTGTCCGAAATGTAAATCGAACCGTCGGAACAATGCTCGGCGCTCAAATAACTAGGTTATTTGGCGGAGCTGGACTTGCCGATGGAAGTATCGACATAACTTTGTTCGGATCTGCCGGACAATCTCTCGGCGCATTTATTCCTTCTGGGTTGACTCTGCGTCTCTTTGGCGATTCGAATGACTATGTTGGTAAAGGAATTTCTGGAGGTCGAGTGATTGTGCGACCAGATATGAGTTCAACATTTAACTCACATGAGAATGTTATCGCTGGAAATGTTATCGGTTACGGCGCAACTTCTGGAGAAATTCTTATTCGCGGAGTTGTTGGTGAACGATTCTGCGTGCGCAACTCTGGGGCCACCGCAGTTGTAGAAGGCATCGGCGATCATGGTTGCGAATACATGACAGGCGGAACCGTAGTTGTCTTAGGCCACACGGGCCGAAACTTTGCTGCAGGAATGTCAGGCGGCCGCGCCTTTGTTTTAGATATTAATCCTGCACATGTAAATATGGATATGGTCGATGTTTTAGCGGTTCCGAGTGATCAGAGTGAGGAGCTAAGAGCGATTATTACTAACTTCGCACTCCAGACTGATTCGATGATTGCAACGCAACTTCTTGATGATTGGAAAAATTCCCTCAGGAGAATCTCACTCGTGATGCCACGAGATTATGCACGCGTTCTCGAGGCAATGGCGCGTGCTACACGTGAAGGTTTACCTGCCGATGCGCATGTTATGGAGGTGGCAGCACATGGCTGATCCAAAGGGATTTCTTACTACTCCTCGCGAAACACCAACGCGCAGGCCTGTAGATGTGCGTATTCAAGATTGGCGTGAAGTATATGAACCTCAGAGCTTTGAACATCTGCAAAAGCAGGCTGGACGGTGCATGGATTGCGGAATTCCTTTCTGTCATTCTGGCTGCCCACTCGGAAATTTGATTCCAGAGTGGAATGACTTAATCTGGCGTGGCGATACTCATGAGGCAATCAATCGATTACATGCCACTAACAATTTTCCAGAGTTCACGGGACGGCTTTGTCCCGCTCCATGTGAAACGGCATGCGTAGTTGCTATAAATCAAGATGCGGTAACGATTAAGCAGGTGGAACTTCGAACAATTGAAGAGGCTTTTGCAACGGGCGAGGTAAAACCACTCATTCCGGATCGTTTAACCGGCAAGACAATCGCTGTAATCGGATCTGGACCTGCTGGTTTGGCAGCTGCTCAACAATTAACTCGGGCAGGACACACCGTTGCAGTGTACGAACGAGCCGATAAAATCGGTGGCTTACTTCGCTACGGAATCCCTGAGTTCAAAATGGAAAAACATATTCTGGATCGTCGTCTTGAGCAGATGGAAAAAGAGGGAACACGCTTTCGACCTGGAGTAGATGTAGGGGGAGAGCTCACAGGATCTGCACTTCGTAAAAAATACGATGCAATAGTTTTAGCGGTGGGTGCGACTAATTGGCGTGAATTGCCCGTTCCGGGCCGCGACTTAACAGGTGTCTATCAAGCAATGGAGTTCCTACCTTGGGGAAACCGACAAGCACTTGGCGAAGTTAAAACTCCGGATATAAATGTTGAGGGTAAACATGTCGTAATTTTGGGTGGTGGCGATACGGGCGCTGATTGCCTTGGAACTTCGATTCGCCAAGGTGCCGCGAGTGTTACTCAATTAGAGATCATGCCAAGGCCAAGTGATGAGCGTCCAACAACCGCGCCTTGGCCAATGTATCCAATGATTTTTCGTGTCTCCAGTGCACATGAAGAGAGTGATAACCGAATCTTTTCAGTGAGTACGCAGGAGTTCTTAGGTGACGAGTTAGGCAATGTGCGAGCAATACGAATCGTTGAAACAGAGTACGTCAATGGTAGATTTGAACCAATCGCTGGTAGCGAAAAAGAGATACCAGCCGATTTTGTTTTTCTTGCAATGGGTTTCACCGGCCCAGAACAATCTCCACTCTTGACTCAACTTGAAGTTCAGATTGATGATCGCGGTAACATTGTCCGGGACAAGAATTTTGCAGCAAATGATGATGGTGTATTCGTTGCCGGCGATGCTGGACGTGGGCAATCATTAATAGTGTGGGCAATAGCAGAGGGCCGAAGTGCGGCATCGGCAGTTGATAGATATCTCACGGGTGATACCCAACTTCCATATCCAATCGAACCCACTACCCGTCAGTTGATGGTTTAAGGTTGCCTCATGCGTAGAGCAAAGATTGTGTGCACGTTAGGGCCAGCGGTTGAATCCCCAGAGCAAGTCAAAGCTCTCATTGATGCCGGCATGAATATGGCTAGATTAAATCTTTCACATGGTTCTTATGAAGAGCATCAAGTGCGTCTCGATCTAGTCAGAGCTGCAGCTAAGGCAGCGGGACGGCCAGTTGCAATCCTTGTGGATCTTCAAGGTCCAAAGATTCGACTCGCACGATTTTCTGCTGGCCCACATGATTTAGCTCGTGGAGAGATCTTTACAATCACGACCGATGAGATTGAGGGCACACAAGAGCGCGTTGGAACCACGTATAAAGGCCTGCCAGGAGATTGCAAAATCGGAGACCACATTTTAATCGATGATGGAAAGGTGACCGTCGAAGTTATTGAAGTTAAAGGCTCTGATGTCATAACAAAGGTAATTTATCCGGGCACAGTCAGTAATAATAAAGGAATCAATCTCCCCGGAGTAGCCGTATCTGTTCCTGCATTGTCTGAGAAAGATATTGAAGATTTACGGTGGGGTCTTCGCGCCGGTGCCGATTTCATTGCACTTTCATTTGTCCGTAACGCTACCGATATCAATGATGTTCATAAGATTATGGATGAGGTAGGAATTCGCCTTCCCGTCATTGCCAAAATTGAAAAACCACAAGCCGTTGCAAACATCGCTGCCATTGTCGATGCCTTTGATGGAATTATGGTTGCTCGTGGAGATTTAGGTGTTGAGCTTCCAATCGAAGATGTGCCGCTTGTGCAAAAACTATGTGTCGAACTCGCTCGTGATATGGCAAAGCCTGTAATCGTTGCAACTCAAATGCTGGAATCCATGATTACAAATTCGCGTCCGACACGTGCCGAAGCTACTGACTGCGCAAATGCGGTTCTAGATGGCGCTGACGCATTGATGCTCTCTGGTGAAACTAGCATTGGCGAGTTTCCGATTGAGGCCGTTCAAACTATGGCGCGTATTATTCAAAAAACTGAAGAGGGTGGCTTGGATCGAATACGCCCTATCAAAACCGCGCCTCGAACAAAGGGTGGCGCAATCACAAAGGCTGCCACCGAAGTCGGCGCAATCGTTGATGCTAAGTATTTAGTTGCATTTACCCAAAGTGGTGATTCAGCTCGTCGAATGTCACGTCTTCGCTCACCAATTCCAATTCTTGCCATGACTCCAGAGGTCGGAACATATAATCGGTTGGCCCTATCGTGGGGAGTTGAATCAATGCTTACCCCTGTAGTCGGGGCGACCGACGAGATGGTGAAGTTAGTTGATACCGTGCTCATCGAATCCGGAAGGGCGACGATCGGCGACAACGTCATGATCGTTGCTGGCGCTCCTCCAGGAATTCCAGGCTCGACGAATGCGATGCGAGTGCACCGCGTGGGCGATGCCGTTGGCGGCGCAGCTCCTGCGTACCGATAAGCACTAACGCACCGCTAAGATTTGTCAGTAGCGCCTCGGTACTCCAACGGTAGAGAGGGCAGTCTCAAACACTGCATAGTGTCGGTTCGAATCCGACTCGAGGCACGCACACTGCATTTGCATCCTGAAGGGGTGAATGGGACATGAGCGTTCGTATTCTGGTTGCCGAAGATGAGGCGCTCATCCGCATGGATTTAGTTGAAATGCTCCAAGGCGCCGGCTATGAAGTAGTGGCGCAGGCAACCAATGGGCAAGAGGCGATTGATTTAGCGCTTCTGCACAAGCCCGATCTAGCTATTTTAGATGTCAAAATGCCGGTTTTAGATGGCATCTCCGCGGCTGAAAAGATTATTGATGTAGCTCCGGTTTTAATGCTTACGGCCTTCTCGCAAAAGGAGCTCATTGATCGTGCGCGAGATGCCGGGGTTATGGCCTACGTGGTAAAACCATTCACAATTGGTGACTTAATTCCAGCAATTGAGATTGCAATAAGTAGGCATCTGCAAATGAGCGTTTTAGCTGCCGAAGTTGCAGATTTACATGATCGTCTTGAGACCCGCAAATTAATCGATCGGGCCAAAGGGATTTTAATGACTGCGCTGAATTTACCCGAGCCTGAGGCCTTTTCATGGATACAGCGGGCGGCGATGGACCGGCGAATGAGTATGAAGGCAGTGGCCGAGGCGGTCATCAACCCAGATGCGGTCCCATTTCAATAACTACCCAGCTTTGCCGTCATCACCTCATCTTTATAACGAAATTGAAACACTTAATCCTCACTTTCACCTTGTCTAGTGCTAGCACTAGGCATTACCCTCATCACCTCCCTGTCCCGGGACGAAATGAACAGGAAAGGCAATAAATGAACAGAAAGATTCAGCGTTCACTTGCCGTTGTATCTGCCGCCGCTCTCGTTTTCGGAGTTGCGTCAGCATCGACAGCACAGGCAGCTGCAAAGGTTCTCTACATCGCATACCAAGGTCCTCTTTCAGGTGGAGAAGCATCAACTGGTATCGATGAGCAGAATGCAGTCAAGTATGCAGTCAAGCTTTTCAATGCAAAGAACAAAGGTAAGTTCAACGTCAAGGTAGTTTCAGTAGATGACCAGGGAGATCCAGCTGTTGCATCAACAGTTGCTCCAGGAATTGGTTCTAACAAGAATGTACTTGGCGTAGTTGGACCTGCTTACTCAGGTGCAACAATCGCATCACTTCCATATTACAAGGCTGGTGGATTAGTTCTTATCTCACCATCTGCAACACGTGTATCACTTACAGATCCAACATCTCCTGACTTCGGCGGACCAGTGTTCCACCGTGTTGTTGGTAAAGATGATCTACAAGGTCCAGCGTTGGCTAAATATGCAACTAAGGGTGTTTCAAATGCAAAGGTATTTGTTTTCGATGATCAATCAGCATATGCCGTACCACTACGTGGCTACGTTGAAGCTGGTTTGACCAAGGTTGCTGGAGCGTCACTTGTTGGTGGAGATTCAGTTCCAAATACAGCAACTGATTACAGCCCAACAATTGCAAAGATTGCAACTTCTGGAGCAACTGTAGTTATCTATACCGGTTACTACTCTGCAGCTGCAATTTTCATTAAGCAGCTCCGTGACTCAGGTTCAAAAGCAATATTTGCTGGTGGCGACGGAGTCTTCAACCAGGAGTTCCCAAAGCTTGCAGGTACTGCAGCTGAAGGTTCACGCATTACTGGTGTAGGTGGATTAGCTGGTATCAGCCCAAAGCTAGAAGCAGATTTCAAGAAGCAGATGGGTGTCTCTTCAGGAGTTTACTCAGTTGAATCTTATGATGCTGCAAATATCTTGCTTGAGGGTATCAAGAAAGGTAACACCACCCGTGCCAAGATGCTTAAGTGGGTTAAGGCATACAAGGGTAAGAGCGTCAGTGGAAACACTATTAAGTTCGATGCAAATGGCGACATTTCATACGGACTCTTTGCTGGCTTCACTTCAAAGGGCGGCGTTCTAGTCAATACAGGCATCGTTAAGTAGTTATTTCTTAGCTACTCAACTACAACGCTTATAAGTAAGTGGGTGTTTCGGAAATCTCTCTAGAGAGCCCCGAAACACCCACTACTTACATGTAGATGCATTACATTTACCTATTCGATCAACAGCCTTAAGGAGTGCAATGTTTGTAGTTTTGATCGACCAGTTCTGGTCATTAACGATCGCTGGACTCGCACTCGGTTTTATCTATGTTCTAATCTCGCTCGGCTACACCATGGTCTACGGAGTTCTGCGAATGATTAACTTCGCTAACTCAGAAATCTTTATGTGGGGAACTTTTGGAACGGTCATTACAAATCGTGATCTTTATAATTACACCCAGACTTCGGAGCCTGCAACAGGGTGGAAGCTAGCCCTCGTTCTGATAACAGCTTTACTCATGTCGATGTTCATTGCCGGGTTGACCGCAGTTTTTGTAGAGTTTGTTGCTTATCGTCGCTTGCGTATGAAGGGTACTAACCGTCTGGCTACTTTGATCTCAGCCATTGGAATCTCAATAGTTCTCCAAGAAGTAATGCGTTTACTAACCGATTCTCGCCCAGTAGGTTCGCCTCGAGTTTTAGAAAAGATTATTTTGGCTGAAGTATGGGGCGCAAATTTGCGTCTCGACACAATTATTACAATTATTGCGGCGGCAGTAATCTTTTTCATTCTTGAACGGTTTATTAAATTATCTCGCATGGGCAAAGCAATTCGCGCCGTTTCGCAAAATGAAGATGCTGCGAAGTTAATGGGCGTTAATTTAAACCGTGTTATCACGACGACTTTCTTAGTTGGGGGCCTTGCTACAGGAGCCGCAGCTTTCTTCTATACAACTGTCTTTGAATACACAAAGTTCAACATCGGATTTACGATGGGATTGGCCGCATTTACGGCAGCCGTTCTTGGTGGAATCGGAAATATTAGAGGCGCTTTTTATGGAGGAATAAGCCTAGGTCTTCTTGAAGTCTATGCCTCTGCCGTGCTCGGCACCCAATGGAAGGCGGTGACAGTCTTCGTGGTACTTGTACTAGTGCTTCTCTTTAAGCCAAATGGTCTATTTGGTGAAGCCGTCCAGCAGACGAGGGCTTAAGAATATGAAAATACGAAGTTTCTTTAATCTTCGCGACTTTGGTGCCGGCATTTGGGAACGATCCAATCGTCTTCAACGCGTAGGCATTGCGCTCATCTCCATATTTTTAGTTGGCCTTTTGCCTTTTGCAGGCGCTAGCTTTTTAGCAACTCCAATCGCATCCTATGACGCAGTTCTGGTGTATCCAGTTGGAATCTTTGTTTTAATGGCACTTGGCCTCAACATCGTCGTAGGAAAATCTGGAATGCTGGATTTGGGATATGTAGCATTCTTTGCAATCGGCGCTTACACAATGGCGCTTATGGGCACTCTTACCAGTCTAAATACCTGGGAGATTATGCCTTTTGGAATTGCCTTTGCGATGTTGGCAGGCGTCCTACTTGGACTGCCGACGCTTCGACTTCGTGGTGATTATTTAGCGATTGTAACTTTGGGCTTTGGTGAAATTGTTCGCCTTATAGCCCTAAATTCAACGTGGACTAAAGGCCCAAATGGAATTGCAAATATTCCAATGCCACCGGATATCGGACCTCTTAAGTTTAAATTAGATGATCAAAAGGTTTTCTTTTGGGTCGTTGTAGTAATGATTTTGCTAACGATTTGGATGATTCGACGACTTAGTATTCGCCGCCCGGGTCGTGCTTGGGAGGCAATTAGACAGGATGAAGATGCAGCTGAACTTATGGGCGTGCCGACTCTTAAATATAAGATTTGGTCATTCACATTAGGTGCTGCTATTGGTGGTGCTGCTGGTGTTCTGTACGCATCTAAAAATCTATTTATCGCACCTGAAATGTTTACGCTTAACGTATCGATTTTGATTCTCTCCTGCGTTGTTTTTGGTGGAATTGGAAACATTTGGGGAGTAGTTGTTGGTGCGACGATTCTCGGATATTTACCGGATCGAATCCGTTTCATCTCCGATGCACGTTTATTAGTTTTCGGTTTAGTACTAGTGGTTGTAATGAACTTTAGGCCTGATGGTCTCTTGCCACGTAAAAAACGTGAGAAGGCAATTGTCAAGAGAGAGGTGAGCGCATAAATGTCTGAGGTCATTCTTTCGATTCAAAACTTAACCATGAAATTCGGCGGCGTTACAGCCCTTGGAGATGTAAACCTTGAGGTTAAAAAGGGTGAAATTCTTGCACTCATTGGCCCAAATGGTGCTGGCAAAACAACGGTATTCAATGTGATTACCGGCGTATATAAGCCCACAAGTGGCACAATTACTTTTGACGGTATTGCGCTGAAAAATCAAAAGCGTTTTCAAATCACTGCGCTAGGAATAGCACGTACATTTCAGAACATCCGCCTGTGGGGAGATATGACAACTCTTGAAAACGTCATTACCGCGACTGATGTTCATAAAAAAAGCGGACTAGTTGGAGCGTTATTTGGCATTCCACGAGCACGCCGTGAAGAAACGGAGAATCGCGCTCGGGCTCATGAGATTTTGAAATTCATCGGTATCGATGAGTACTCCGATCGCTTGGCTAAGAATCTTCCATATGGAGTTCAACGACGGTTAGAAATCGCCCGCGCAATGGGAACCTCTCCAAAACTACTGCTACTGGATGAACCCGCAGCTGGTTTTAACCCTGCAGAAAAAGTAGAACTAGCCACGTTGATTAAGAAGATTCGTGATGCTGGATATACCGTCCTTCTCATTGAGCACGATATGTCGCTGATTATGGGGATTTCTGATCGGGTTGCCGTTTTAGATTTCGGTATCAAGATCGCAGATGATCTGCCTAGCAAAGTTCAAAACGATCCCAAAGTTATTGAGGCCTATTTAGGAGTACCTGCAGATGCGTCTTGAAATTAAAGATCTTCACGTCCACTATGGCAAGATTGAAGCTATAAAAGGAATCTCAGTCGTAGTTAATCAAGGTGAAATTGTTACTTTAATCGGTGCTAATGGCGCAGGGAAAACTACCACACTAAAGACGGTATCGGGTCTTCGTAAAGTCTCAAGCGGTGCAATTTTGTTTGACGGTCAAGATATCTCCAAAGTTCCTGCACATGAGAGAGTAGATCTTGGTATCTCACAAGCTCCAGAGGGTCGCGGAATTTTTCCTGGTATGACTGTTTTAGAAAATCTTGAAATGGGAAAGTTTCATCGCAAAAATCGTCGACATGAGATGAATGAAGATCTTGATAAAATTTATGCACTGTTTCCCCGTTTAAAGGAGCGTACATCTCAGGCAGGTGGCACATTATCTGGGGGAGAGCAGCAGATGTTAGCCATTGGTCGCGCCTTGATGGCCCGTCCTAAAGTTTTACTCCTCGATGAACCATCAATGGGACTTGCTCCTCAAATGATTGCAAATATCTTTCGCATCATTACCGAGATTAATAAAACCGGCGTAACTATTCTGCTCGTTGAGCAAAATGCCCAACAAGCTCTGCAACGAGCACATCGTGCCTATATTTTAGAGACAGGCAATGTCGTCAAAGAGGCGGCAGCTGCCGATCTTCTCAACGATCCCGCGGTGCGTGAGGCATATTTAGGTACTGGAGCCCACAGCTAAATTTTTAACGCTCTGCCAGAATCAAACATGTCAGACGTGCGGTACAGGTTCTCTCTCCAGCCTCGTTAGTGAGAACAATGTCCCAGCAACACAGAGTTTTTCCTAGAGAAACCGCAGTAGCCGTGCCAGTGATAAGTCCAGAAGTTGCAGCTTTATGATGCGTTGCGTTTATCTCAATACCTACTACTTTTCGGTCTGCGCCAGCGTGTATCCACGTTCCAAAGGAGCCCAAAGTTTCAGCTAAAACAACGCTCGCTCCTCCGTGCAAGATTCCCATGGGTTGCGTGTTGCCCTCCACAGGCATCGTTCCAACCATTCGGCCGGGTTCGGCGAGGATTATTTTAATTCCCATTTTTTTATCCAACGCGCCTTCACCTCGATCATGATAAATTTTAAGCAACTCTTCATTGTCCATGCCGCGTAGTCTACCCTTCAATCTAGTATGAGCACATGAGCAAACGCCTATTACTTATTGATGGGCATTCGATGGCATATCGCGCCTTTTTCGCACTTCCCGCAGAAAACTTCACAACAGCAAGCGGTCAACATACGAATGCCATATATGGATTTGCCACAATGTTGCTCTCCCTGCTCACTAGTGAAAAGCCAACACATGTTGCCGTGGCTTTTGATGTTTCGAGAAAGACTTTCCGCTCTGAAATATTTCCAGAGTACAAAGCAAATCGCGCAAAAACTCCCGATGAATTTCGTTCTCAGATGTCGTATTTGCACGAGCTCGTAAAGGCTTTTGGAATTTCTAGTTTCGAAATCGAGGGCTATGAAGCCGACGACATTTTGGCAACGATAGCAAAACGCGCAGAGCGTGAAGGTTTTGAAACGTTAATTTGCACAGGGGACCGCGACTCCTTTCAGCTAGTCAATGAAAAAACCACAATCCTTTATCCAAAGCGTGGGGTCAGCGAAATGGCACGTATGACTCCGGATGCAGTTCAAGAAAAATATGGAATGTCCCCGGCTCAGTATCCAGATTTTGCCGCACTGCGTGGAGACCCGAGCGATAATTTACCTTCAGTTCCTGGGGTGGGTGAAAAGACTGCTGCAAAATGGATAGTTGAGTATGGCTCGCTCAAAGAGCTCATTTCCAATGCAGATAAATTGCCGGGCAAAGTGGGTCAATCGCTGCGAGATTCGATCGATAGCGTGATTCTCAATAGTGAGTTGACCGCGTTAATCACTGAAGTCCCCCTTGAATTTGTGATCGATGATTTGTCTTGGACCGGAGCAGATGAGAACCAGACTAATCCACTATTTGATGTTTTAGAGTTTAAAACTCTCAAGGATCGAATGAAGCCGATTCTTCTAAAGGGTACAACTGCTCCAGTGATCGAACCGGAGCTCTCACTCTTTGCCGATGAGATGGCTGAAGGAGTATTAACACCAGAAGAGGTCGATCTCAGAATTGCGAACCACACAGGACCAATAGCAGTCACCTTTTCACTTCTTGAAGAAAAACTCCATCGATATGCGGTGGCATTTTCTCCTGAGGATATTTTCTTGGTGCATTCATCCTCTATGGGCAGTTGGGCAACTGATACCAGTATTAAAAAGATTGCACACGACGCTAAATCCCTTGCTCGGAACTATCCTTTTTCCGGAGTTGAGTTTGATACTGCGATAGCGGCATATCTTGTAAATCCAGGGGTACGTGCGCAAGAGTTTAAAGATTTACAAGAGCGTTGGGGCGATGGCTCGACCATTAATGTTGCTACACCTGAGCAAGAGTTATTGACTAGTGCACGAGCGTTATTTTCTCTCCGTGACTCTCTTACGCGCGAGTTAACCGAACGCGGGTTGTTTGAACTCTTTACGTCACTCGAACTTCCAATCGCCGAACTCTTGGCCGATATGGAGAGCATTGGTATCGCTGTTGATCGAAGAGAGTTAGAGAAATTGCAAGCTTTCTTCGACGATGAAGCTGCGCGCGAAACAAAGTTGGCACATGAATCAGCAGGACATGAATTCAATGTCGCTTCTCCTAAACAACTTCAAGTAGTTTTATTTGACGAACTAGGATTGCCTAAGACTAAGAAAATCAAAACTGGATATACAACTGATGCCGAAAGCTTGGATTGGCTTCATCAAAAAACTGGCCATGCGCTCTTAACCCATCTTCTACGAATAAGAGAGGTAAAAAAGCTGGGCTCAACCGTAGAGGGGTTGATCTCTGAAATTGCCCGCGATGGGCGAATACACACTCATTTTGGCCAGACTGTGACTTCGACTGGCCGTCTTTCATCGACTGGACCTAATTTGCAAAATATTCCAGTGCGTACAGAAGAAGGTCGTACGATTAGAAGCGCCTTTATCCCAGGCAAGGGCTACGTAGCACTACTTACCGCTGATTACAGCCAAATTGAAATGCGCATAATGGCACATCTTTCTAATGATGAAAAACTTTTGTCAGCATTTGAATCGGGGGAGGATCTACACGCAACAATCGCTGCAGTTATTTTTGGAGTACAGGCCAATGATGTGGATCCGGAGATGCGAAGGCAGATTAAAGCTATGTCCTACGGTCTTGCCTATGGGCTTTCATCGTATGGTTTGTCGGCGCAGTTAGGGATTAGTCCGGGTGAAGCTCAAGGGCTAATGGATACATATTTTCAACGTTTTGGCGGTATCCGTGATTACTTAAGCACGGTTGTTGAAGATGCAAGAAAGGTAGGTTACACGCAGACAATCATGGGACGCAGACGGTATTTGCCGGATTTAATGAGTGATAATCGCCAGCGACGTGAGGTGGCAGAGCGAATGGCGCTGAATGCTCCAATACAAGGATCTGCAGCTGACATTATTAAGTTGGCCATGTTAAAAGTTGATGCAGAAATTAAAAAAGAACAACTTAAATCACGATTACTGCTCCAGATTCACGACGAATTAATTGTTGAAGTTGTTAAAGGTGAAGAGGAGAAAATTACAACACTTGTCAAACGTGAGATGGGTGATGCATATCCACTGAGAGCACCGTTAAATGTCAGTGCAGGTTTAGGTCTGTCGTGGCATGAGGCGGCGCATTAACCAACTAAACAGTAGTAGGTGAATTATCTTCCATCGCCTTAAGGTCCTCTTCCTCGGTAGGAATTCGATTCGCAGCGCTCAGACGCTTCTTGCCAATCGTCAGTATGAGATTGCCAAGTCCAATGGAGACTGCAGTTAGAGCTAAACAGAACTGTGGTGAAATTCTCTCAGAGAGGATTCCACCAACGGCAGCACCAAGTGACATAACACTTCCCTCAACCGTCCAAAGCCAGGCCAAGTACGAAACTGCCGAACCCTTTGGTCGCACAGCCTCCATGACCTCCCAATAGAAAACCTGTATTGCTCCTCCAACAAACCCTAAGAAAGCGCCGGCGATTGCCATGGACCATCCAGGATAAGTAAATGCAATTGGTATAGAAACTAGAAACCATAAGAAATATGTTTTTCGCATGGCAGAGAGCGAAGAGATGCGCTTTGACAGTAGACCGGCAATTAATCCACCAATGATGCTAGAGATGCCCATGGCAGCAAAAACCCAAGCAGTGCGATGAGCGACATTTTCTAAAGTTGCAAATGCCGGCACTGCAATATCAAAGAGTCCCCAGCCGAAACCAATAAATGAGCCTTCAAGCAGCATTAAACGAAATGCGGGATTTCGCCAAAGCGACTGCGCGCCACTCTCTCTCTTTTCCGGTTTCCAATCTCGTGAAACCGGTGCGATTGCTAGCGCTCCTCCACCCAGACTCATTAAGATCGCTGCAATAACTAAAGGACTTCCTGGAAACATTGATAGCGCTAAAGATGTGGCAATGACTGGACCAATAACTCCTGTTGTATTCATCACCGAAGTATCAACAGCATAAGCAGTACGGAGAAAATCAACAGGGACGATAGTTTTCCAGAGAGGGCGGATGGATAAACTTATTGGTGGTGCGGTTAACCCCATAATGGTCGCCAATACAACAATGATTGTCGCCGAGTGGGAAATATTGACCATGATCATCATCGATGCATATGCGGGCACGAGGATTCTCAGTGGCCATTTTTGTCCGAACTTGTCGATCAAAGAACCTCGAAATCCGGCAGTGACCGAGCTTGCAAATGAATTCAAACCAATTACTAAACCCGCTAATGCAATCGATCCAGTCTCCTGCTCAGCCTTAAAAAACAGCGCTAGACCGACCATTCCATATGCAACCCGAGCAGGAAAAGCCGCCAAAACCAGAACCCAAACATTGGGCATGGCAAATAACTGGCGGTAGCGATTCATAATGAGAATAAGTCTAACCAAAGCGCGGTATTCCAGGCGTGGATTTGCTCTGCAGTACGCAGAAACCGTACCCTTGCCCTCCAGCCGCGAAAGCGGGAACTTCTATTCATCTATCCCTACGGAGCACACTTGTCTACAACACCAGTAATTGCAGTAAATGACATTGGATCAGCAGCTGATTTTCTAGCCGCAATTGAAGGAACAATTAGAAATTTTAATGACGGAGATCTCGTCACCGGAACAATCGTTCAAGTTGGTCGCGAGGAAGTTCTCGTTGACATCGGATACAAAACAGAGGGTGTAATTCCTTCACGCGAGCTTTCAATTCGCCACGATGTAGATCCACATGAGATTGTAAAAGTCGGAGAGAGTATTGAAGCTCTTGTGCTTCAAAAGGAAGATAAAGAGGGTCGTCTCATCCTTTCAAAGAAGCGCGCACAGTACGAGCGTGCATGGGGAGACATCGAGGGCAAGAAAGAGCGTGACGAAGTTGTCATCGGAACTGTTATTGAGGTTGTTAAGGGTGGACTTATTGTTGATATCGGACTTCGTGGCTTCTTGCCCGCATCCCTTGTTGAAATGCGTCGCGTCCGTGATTTAACACCATACATTGGTAAGCAGGTCGAAGCACGAATCATTGAGTTAGATAAGAATCGTAATAACGTAGTTCTTTCGCGTCGTGCATTCCTCGAGCAGACTCAATCAGAGTCACGCACAACATTCCTTAACCAGCTTCAAAAGGGTCAAGTTCGTACAGGTGTCGTTTCATCAATCGTAAACTTTGGTGCTTTCGTAGATCTTGGCGGAGTCGATGGACTTGTCCACGTCTCTGAACTCTCATGGAAGCACATTGATCATCCAGGTGAAGTTGTTGAAGTTGGCGATGAAGTAACCGTTGAAGTTCTTGAAGTAGATTTCGAGCGCGAGCGTGTATCACTCTCACTCAAAGCAACTCAAGAAGATCCATGGCAGGCATTTGCTCGCACACACACAATCCACCAGGTCGTACCAGGTGTTGTCACAAAGCTCGTTCCTTTCGGAGCTTTCATCCGTGTACATGAGGGCATTGAAGGTCTTGTTCACATCTCTGAACTTGCTGAGCGCCATGTCGAGATTCCAGAGCAGGTCGTTGCAGTTGACGATGAGCTCTTTGTAAAGATTATCGACATTGATCTCGAGCGTCGTCGCATCTCACTATCTCTTAAGCAAGCTAATGAGGGACATGAGATCGAAATCGAAGCCTTTGATCCAACCCAATATGGAATGGCCGCTCGCTACGATGCAGAAGGAAACTTCATCTACCCAGAAGGTTTTGATTCTGAGACCCAAGAGTGGAAGCCAGGACATGAAAAGCAGCGCGAAGAGTGGGAGCTTCAGTACACCCAGGCTCAAGAGCGTTTCTTGGCACATAAGAAACAAAAGGCTGAAGCTAAAGCCGCTGATGCAGCAGCTACACCAGAAGATGGTGTTGTTGAGGTCGCGCAAGAGGTTGTTGCTGCAGAATAAAGAAGTTATGAACGGGGCTCGGCATAACTGCCGAGCCTTTTTCATTTTTAAAGAGAGTCCAGTAGAAGTAAGTGAGGTTAAAAAGATACAGCTCACGTCTTCACTGGACTCCTTTAAAAGTGTGCAGGAGATTGACGCTATTCTTTGCGCATGCGCGTCATAGGCTTAACTGGCGGAATTGGAAGTGGTAAATCTCTGGCGGCCGAATACTTCGCAGATCTCGGAGCCATAGTTATCGATGCCGATCAATTAGCACGAGCGGCTATTGAACGCGGATCGAAAGGTTTCGATGAAGTTGTAACGATATTTGGCGATTCAATTTTGAAAGACGGCGATATAGATCGTCGAGCTTTGGGTGAATTAGTCTTTAAAGATCCCACTAAAAAAGCTGCGTTGGAAGCGATTATTCATCCATGGGTGCGAAGCGAGTTCGAGGCAGCCGTTCTCTCTTTGAGCGGAAATCAAACTTTGGTTTATGAGATTCCGCTTCTCTTTGAAACTGGCGGTGCCAATCGCTTTGAAACCGTCATAACCGTTGAGGCGCAGATGGACAAGCGCATCGAACGGCTGCGAGAAAAAGGGTTACACCTTTCCGAGATTGAGGCTCGCATAGCCGCACAAGCCTCACGAGAGGAGAGGGTTTCCATCGCCGACTTCGTCATAGAAAACAACGGCTCTAGGGATGACCTGCTTCGCCAAGTGGAAAATATTTGGGATGGTTTAAGCCACACATCTAACTAGAATTACCCAATGCGCCCGATATCGGATTTACAGCGAACGGTCGAGCCCTTTCAAGTTGTAAGCGATTTTGTCCCGGCAGGAGATCAGCCCGAAGCAATTGCTGAAATTGCTCGACGATTTGCTGCAGGGGAGCAGGATGTGGTTCTTCTCGGTGCAACGGGTACTGGAAAGTCGGCTACTACCGCTTGGTTGATTGAAAAGCTGCAGCGACCAACTCTTGTTTTAGCTCCAAATAAACTGTTAGCTGCTCAGTTAGCCAATGAGTTTCGCGAACTTTTGCCCAATAATGCCGTTGAATATTTCGTTTCGTATTATGACTATTACCAGCCAGAGGCCTACGTTCCGCAGACCGATACCTTCATCGAGAAAGATTCAAGCGTTAACGATGAAGTCGAGCGCTTACGTCACTCGGCCACTAACTCACTTTTAACACGCCGGGATGTCATTGTCGTCGCAACGGTTTCTTGCATATATGGACTTGGTACTCCTCAGGAGTACATAGATCGGATGGTCACCCTTCGAGTAGGGGAGGAAATAGAGCGCAATGCACTACTGCGACGATTTGTTGACGTACAGTACAAGCGCAATGATGTTGCATTTGAAAGAGGCACTTTCAGAGTTCGCGGTGACACCATCGAAATCATTCCAATGTATGAAGAGCTGGCGATTCGGATTGAGATGTTTGGAGACGAGATTGAAAAAATCTCAACTCTGCATCCACTTACTGGAGAGATAATTCGAGATGAAACAGAGATGTATATTTTTCCAGCGACACATTACGCCGCCGGTCCTGAGACAATTAAACGCTCCATTGGAGATATTGAAGACGAGCTACAGATTCAGTTAAAAACCTTTGAAAATCAAGGCAAGTTACTTGAAGCCCAACGATTGCGCATGCGCACGACATTTGATGTTGAAATGATGGAACAGATCGGTTTTTGTAGTGGAATTGAAAACTATTCACGGCATTTAGACGGCCGGGCAGCCGGATCTGCTCCAAACTGTTTGCTGGATTACTTCCCGGAGGATTTTCTAGTTGTTATTGATGAAAGCCATGTGACAGTTCCACAACTTGGTGCAATGTTCGAAGGCGATGCATCAAGAAAGCGAACCCTTGTCGAACATGGTTTTCGTTTGCCGAGCGCTTTAGATAACCGACCACTGAAGTTTCCGGAGTTTTTAGAGCGCACCGGCCAAAAACTCTATCTTTCGGCCACGCCTGGTAAGTATGAGATGGCTAAAGTCGATGGCGATGTAGTTGAACAAGTGATTCGACCAACTGGATTAGTCGATCCCCAAATCGTAATTAAGCCAATTAAAGGTCAAATCGATGATCTTTTGCATGAAATTTCAATCCGCGCCGAAAAGAATGAACGTGTATTAGTCACAACATTGACTAAAAAAATGTCAGAGGACCTTACGGAATATATGCAGGAAAAAGGAGTACGAGTTCGTTACTTACACTCTGAAGTAGATACATTGCGACGCGTAGAACTTCTGCGTGAACTTCGCACGGGCGAATACGATGTTTTAATTGGTATAAACCTGCTTCGTGAGGGGTTAGATCTACCTGAAGTTTCACTCGTTGCGATTTTAGATGCAGATAAAGAGGGTTTCTTGCGATCTGCAACCTCGCTTATTCAGACTATTGGACGTGCCGCTAGAAATGTATCCGGTGAGGTGCATATGTATGCCGACAACATTACAGATTCAATGGCTAAAGCTATAGATGAGACCAATCGCCGACGTGCCAAACAAGTTGCCTACAATTTAGAACGTGGTGTTGATCCACAACCTTTACGCAAAAAGATTGCCGACATCACAGATCTAATTAACCGAGAATCTGAAGATACCGAAGAGTTATTAGCAACTAGCAAGAAAGCCAATCAAAAGCAGTCAACATCGGTTGGGCTCTATTCAAAGGGAGCTATCTCCCTTCCGCGACAAGATCTCATGGCATTGATAGGCTCCCTCACTGATCAGATGAAGAATGCTGCCGCCGAACTTCAGTTCGAAGTCGCTGCGCGCCTGCGTGATGAGATTAAGATTTTGAAGCGTGAGCTTCGTGCAATGGAAGAGGCAGGGGTCTAGTGAGTATTGAAAAACTAGTTGTTCGTGGAGCGCGCGAGCATAATCTTAAAGATGTTTCAATTGAGCTTCCCCGCAATGCCCTGATTGTTTTTACTGGTCTATCTGGTTCAGGTAAATCATCGCTGGCCTTTGACACGATATTTGCTGAAGGTCAGCGCCGCTATGTTGAATCTCTTTCGGCCTATGCTCGCCAATTCTTAGGTCAAATGGACAAGCCCGATGTTGATTTTATCGAGGGGTTATCACCTGCCGTCTCAATTGATCAAAAATCCACAAATCGAAATCCCCGCTCAACTGTCGGCACAATCACCGAGGTCTATGACTACCTTCGCCTTCTATTTGCTCGTGCGGGGCGCCCGCACTGTCCTAACTGTGGCAAAGCTGTTTCTCGCCAATCACCGCAGCAGATTGTGGATCAAATCCTGGCGATGCCCGCAACAACAAAATTTCAAGTTTTAGCACCGGTGGTTCGTGCACGCAAAGGCGAGTTCGTCGATCTTTTCGCAGAGCTAATCACACAAGGTTATTCACGTGCCCGTGTCGATGGCACGGTCTTAGCATTAACAGATGTTCCAAAGTTAAAAAAACAGGAAAAGCACACTATCGAAGTAGTTGTTGATCGCTTAACTGCCAAAGTTGAAAGCAAGACCCGACTTACGGATTCAATTGAAACTGCGCTGAGATTGGCATCGGGGATAGTAATTCTGGATTTTGTAGATTCGAAGTTGGAAGATAAAGAGCGAACCTTCAGTGAGCACTTAGCGTGCCATGACTGCAACTTATCCTTTGAAGAGTTAGAGCCCCGATCGTTCTCCTTCAACTCACCCTTTGGAGCCTGCGCCGAATGCTCTGGCATCGGTACAAAGCTAGAGGTAGATGAAGAGCTCATAATTCCCGATGATTCAATATCCATAAATGATGGTGCAATTGCGCCTTGGTCAGGTGGGCAGTCATCTGATTATTTCTTGCGATTGCTGGAAGCCCTTGCAAAAGATATGCCTTTCTCGCTGGACATCCCATGGAAGAAGATTTCAGTGAAGGCCAGAGAGGCCATTATTAATGGCTATGAGTATGAAATTAAGATGAAGTACAAGGGTCGCTACGGTACCAAGAACTACACGACCGGTTTTGAAGGTGTTGTTCCATTTATTCACCGCCGCCATAGTGAGACTGATAGCGATTACAGCCGTGATAAGTACGAAGCATATATGCGCCAAATTCCCTGTCATGTATGTTCAGGTGCGCGATTAAAACCTGAAGTACTAGCTGTAACCATTGGCAACAAAAACATTTCGGAGATAACTGAACTTTCAATTTCAGAGTGCGCTGAGTTTCTAAAAAACATCAAATTAACTAAGCGCGAGGCTCAGATTGCAGAGCGCGTAATGAAAGAAGTACACGCCCGCTTGGGATTTCTCCTCGATGTCGGTCTGGATTACTTATCTCTTGCTCGCCCTGCAGCCACACTGTCTGGTGGAGAAGCGCAGCGAATCCGTTTAGCAACCCAGATCGGCAGTGGGCTTGTCGGAGTTCTCTATGTTCTTGATGAACCCAGTATTGGTCTGCACCAGCGCGATAACCGTCGCTTAATTGAAACGCTCACACACCTGCGAGACCTAGGAAATACTTTAATTGTTGTCGAACACGATGAAGAGACTATTCGTACTGCCGATTGGATTGTAGATATTGGTCCTGGTGCTGGTGAGCATGGGGGACATGTAGTTGTATCTGGCAGCTATGAGGAGTTGATTGCATCTAAAGAATCAATCACAGGTGCATATTTATCGGGCCGAAAGTCGATTTCAATTCCAGAAGTTCGCCGGCCAATTGATACTAAACGGGTGTTGACGGTCAAAGGGGCAAAAGAGAATAACTTGCAGAACATTGATGTGCAGATTCCACTCGGTGTATTTGTCTCAGTCACCGGTGTAAGCGGATCCGGCAAATCAACGCTCGTAAACGACATTTTGTACACAACTCTTGCCAACAAACTAAATGGTGCCCGATTGGTACCAGGTCGCCACCGCAGTGTTTCGGGCATCGACTTACTCGATAAAGTTGTGCACGTTGATCAATCTCCTATTGGTCGAACCCCTAGATCCAACCCAGCAACATATACGGGTTTATTCGATAAAGTTCGTGCCTTATTTTCTGAAACAACCGAAGCGAAAATTCGCGGCTACCAACAGGGACGCTTCTCATTCAATGTTAAAGGCGGCCGGTGCGAGAACTGTTCGGGCGATGGCACGATAACAATCGAAATGAACTTCCTTCCAGATGTTTACGTTCCTTGCGAGGTTTGCCATGGTGCGCGTTATAACCGCGAAACTTTAGAGGTTCACTACAAAGGCAAGACGATTGCCGATGTTTTACATATGTCAATTGAAGAGGCTCATAACTTCTTTGAATCTGTTCCAAATATTGCGCGTTTCTTGAAGACTCTCAATGATGTTGGACTTGGGTATGTTCGCTTAGGTCAGTCGGCACCAACACTTTCAGGTGGAGAAGCCCAGCGCGTCAAACTTGCGACTGAATTACAGCGCCGTTCAACTGGCCGCACAATATATGTTTTAGATGAACCGACTACCGGGCTACATTTTGAAGATGTAAGCAAGCTCCTTATCGTTCTCAATCGTCTGGTTGATACTGGAAATACAGTTATTGTGATTGAACACAATTTAGATGTCATCAAATGCTCCGACTGGGTAATTGATATGGGACCTGAAGGCGGATTCCGAGGGGGATTAGTAGTAGCAGAAGGAACCCCTGAGGATGTCGCGAAAGTGAGCGCTAGCTATACGGGTCAATACTTAGCCCCCATGCTTGCTACAAACCGAAAAGTAGCAGTTAAGAAGTAAGGCGATGGCAAATCCTCAAAGTTATCGGCCAACCAACATTCCCGAACACCCTGGCGTGTACCGCTTTTATAACGAACAAGACAAAGTGATTTACGTAGGAAAGGCAAAGAGTCTAAAAAATCGCCTCAGTAATTACTTCCAGGCAAATTTGGCTACCAAGACGCATCGCATGGTTCATGAAGCCGTTCGTGTTGATTGGACAATTGTCAGTACGGAGCTAGAGGCGTTGGCGCTGGAGTTTAGTTGGATCAAGCAGTATCAACCAAAGTACAACGTTCAATTCAAAGATGACAAGTCTTATCCTTACTTGGCCTTGTCCCTCAATGATGAATATCCATTGATTTTCATTACCCGTAAAGACAAGCGACCTGGGTTGAAGTACTTTGGTCCGTATACAAATGCATGGGCGCTTCGAAACACTTTCGAAGTCCTACTCAAGGTTTTTCCGGTCAGATCATGCTCGTCTTCAAACTTCACACGTGCACAACGCAGCAAAAGGCAGTGCCTGCTAGGCGACATCGGTAAATGTGCTGCACCATGTGTTGGATGGATCTCAAAAGAGGATCACAAGAAATTGGCTGAACGACTCAATGAATTCATGGAGTCCGGGATGGAAAATATCCTGCCCAAGTTGCATGAGGAGATGAGTGCAGCCGCAGCCAATGAGGAGTTTGAAAGAGCGGCGCGTCTTAGAGATCAGATTGAATCATTTGAGAAGGCGCAAAAATCAACTGAAGGTAATTTCTCTGATGATCTAGATGGCGATTTCATCTCTATCTATCACGATGGTTTCCACGCCGCAGGCTCAATTTTTTCAATGCAGCGCGGATCAGTGAAGGGTTCTCGATCATGGATAGTTGATCAAGAGATGGCACTTGAAGGCCAAGATGAATTAACCGCACTGTTGTACTCAATCTATGGAACTGGAGCAATCCCGGTTCCGCGCAATATTTATATCAACTCGGAACCAGCTGATAAGGAACAGTTAGAGCAGTGGCTTGGTGAAATTGGTTCGACCAAGGTCGATATCAAAGTTCCACAGCGCGGAGAAAAGGTTGAGCTCTTAGCAACTGTTAAACGTAACGCTCAATATTCGCTTATCCAGTTTTTAAGCAAGCGCTCAACCGATGCCGCGGTGAGTGGTAAAGCGTTGATAGAGATACAGCAGACTCTGAATCTCGCAAAACCTCCGCTTCGCATAGAGTG
Organism: Actinomycetota bacterium; assembly: GCA_015660815.1. Lineage (GTDB taxonomy): Bacteria > Actinomycetota > Actinomycetes > Nanopelagicales > Nanopelagicaceae > Planktophila. The sequence goes on along the minus strand of JACSDF010000003.1, from coordinate 96,521 downwards.
TTTCGATATCTCAAATATTTCAGGTACTTCTGTAGTCGCATCGATGGTCGTATTTGAAGATGGACTCGCTAAGAAGAGTGAGTATCGCAGATTCATCATTAATACTGACGAAGGTTTTGATGACACTCGTGCGATGCATCAAGTGATTACTCGCAGATTAAAGCGTCTGATTGATGATCGAGCGGTAGATTCGGCTGAGGTGGCAGAGTTGGGAGGAAAGATGAGTAAGTTTTCATATCCGCCCCAACTCATCGTTGTCGATGGCGGTGCACCACAGGTTAACGCCGCCGCCCGCGCGCTGAGTGAACTTGGCATTACAGATATTGCCTTGTGTGGACTGGCTAAGCGGCTAGAAGAAGTCTGGCTTCCCGGCTCACCCGATCCATTAATCCTGCCTAGATCAAGTGAAGGCCTCTATCTCTTGCAGCGAATTAGGGATGAAGCGCATCGATTCGCCATTACTTTCCATCGATCGAGACGTTCAAAAATAATGTTGGAGTCAGTTTTAGATGAGATCCCACAACTGGGCCAGGTGCGCCGCCGTGCATTACTTGAACGTTTTGGGTCAGTGGCGGCAATTCGAAAGGCCAGTCGAGAGGAGATTGCGGCGACTCCCGGCATAGGAACTAGAACAGCATCGGTTATCGAGGAGTATTTGAATTCCATAACATCGCAAAAAATAGATATCACAACTGGCGAAATTATCAGTGGGCCAGAAATCATCAATGGGCAAGCTGTACTTGACAGAGGTAAGAGGATTAAGCCATGAATAGCAATGAGATCTTAATTTTAACCGGCATGTCAGGTGCTGGTCGCTCAACTGTTGCTCATGCCTTAGAGGATTTGGGATGGTACGTAGTTGATAATCTGCCACCATCTTTGTTGCCAGCACTAGTAAGCAAAGGCACCGGACCAGATGGCAAAGAGTACGCCGTCGTTGTGGATGTGCGTGGGGGTCGTTTTTTTGACGAGTTAAAACAAGCGCTGGAAGAACTTAAGAAGAATGGTTTTCATTACCGTTTGGTCTTTTTGGATGCCACAGATCAAGCTTTAGTGCAACGTTTTGAATCTACGCGGAGACCCCATCCACTTCAAGGCAGCGATCGAATCGTTGATGGTATTGCTAGAGAGCGCGATAAGTTAGATGATTTAAGAGCTCAGTGTGACGTAACAATTGATACGTCAAATTTGAATGTTCATCAATTGGAAAAACGCATCGGTGAGATTTTTGGGGGAGGAAAAATACAGGGAGTTCGAATCAACGTTCTCTCTTTTGGATATAAATATGGAATCCCGGTTGACTCTGATTTAGTTTTAGATTGTCGTTTCATACCTAACCCGCACTGGATTCCTGAGCTTCGATCATTGACAGGTCTAACAACTCAAGTGAGCGAAAAAGTTTTGGGAAATACTGGTGTAGAAGAGTTTGTTAGAAACTATGTGGCATTAGTTGCATCAATGATTCCTGGATATATGCATGAAGGTAAAAAGTACTTGACAATCTCCGTGGGGTGTACAGGCGGAAAACATCGCAGTGTTGCGATTACGCAGGAGATTTCTAAACAACTTAACGCTCTGGACATAGGTCTTTCCGCTTATCCCACTCACCGAGATGTGGGACGCGAATAACCGTGAGCAAAGTTGTCGCCCTCGGTGGTGGTCATGGTTTAGCGGCAGTGTTATCGGCGTTGCGTGAAATCACCTCGGAAATTACGGCGATTGTTACAGTCGCCGATAATGGTGGTTCAAGTGGAAGATTGAGAGAGGAATTTCCAATTTTTCCTCCTGGAGATTTGAGAATGGCGCTAGCTGCGCTATGTGCCGATGATGAATGGGGTCGCACCTGGGCCGACATTATGCAGATGCGCTTTGTCAGCGATGGGGCTCTCGATGGGCATGCCATGGGGAATTTACTTCTAGCCTCTCTATGGAGCCAAGATCAAGACCCTGTTATTGGCTTGGATCGAGTTGGTTCACTATTAAAAGTTATTGGACGAGTCCTTCCCATGGCGGCAGTTCCATTAGATATTGAAGCGAGTTTCAATACATCAACCGGTCGCATTCTTGTGAGAGGGCAAAAAGAGGTAGCCACTGCGCGAGGTCGGATTGAATCCCTTCGAATAATCCCCGAAAATCCACCTGCACGAATTGAGGCGCTCACTGCAATTCGCGTAGCTGATTGGATAACTATGGGCCCAGGCTCTTGGTTTTCAAGTGTTATGCCGCATTTATTAGTTCCAATGCAGTTGGATGCATTAGTTAGAACTACGGCGAAGAAGATAATGATTCTAAATTTAGATGCCCACGCTAATACTTCTGGTGATGAGTTTGCCGGATCGACTCCTGAGGAACACCTTGAATTCTTCGCCCGATATGCTCCAGAGTTAAAAATTGATTACTTCTTAGTCGATACGTGTGTTGTCCGAGATGAGCCAGCCTTGGCGGCAATTGCTAGAAAACTAGGCGGACAGGTAGTTGCCGTCGATATTCGCAAAGCGCCCGGAAGTGTCCATCACGATGTCACACGATTAGCTCTTCATTTGGGCCACATTATGCGCCAAAGTTTGGTTGGATAGTCCCATGGCAATGACGGCAGCGGTTAAAGACGAACTCAGTCGAATCTCTATTACTAAACCATGTTGCCGCAAGGCCGAGGTCTCATCTCTCCTTCGCTTTGCTGGTGGTTTACATATCGCTGCGGGAAAGATATTGATTGAAGTTGAGTTAGAAACATCCCAGAGTGCACGTCGATTGCGCAAAGACATCGCAGATATTTATGGTCATGGCTCTGATTTAGCTGTTCTCTCTTCAGGCGGTTTGCGAAAAGGCTCTCGTTATGTTGTTCGCGTTATCGAAGCTGGAGATTCATTGGCCAGACAAACTGGACTCGTAGATTCTCATGGTCGACCTGTACGCGGACTTCCACCGCAAGTTGTCTCTGCAGCAATCTGTGATTCAGAAGCGGCATGGCGTGGAGCATTTATTGCACATGGCTCGCTCACCGAACCCGGACGTTCATCGTCGCTCGAAATCACATGTCCTGGACCAGAAGCGGCTTTAGCACTTGTTGGAGCGGCACGTCGCATGGGAATTGTGGCGAAGGCGCGAGAAGTTCGTGGAGTTGATCGAGTTGTGATTCGTGATGGAGATGCAATCGGTGTATTACTTACCCGTCTGGGTGCACATGAATCCGTTCTTGCATGGGAAGAGCGTCGGATGCGCCGCGAAGTGCGGGCAACTGCTAATCGTCTTGCTAACTTCGATGATGCAAATCTTCGGCGCTCAGCACGGGCCGCCGTTGCTGCATCGGCCCGAGTTGCCCGTGCGATGGAAATCCTTGGCGCGACAATTCCTGCCCATTTAAAGGAGGCGGGGGAGTTGCGCATAAATCATGGTCAGGCATCTCTAGAAGAGCTCGGCTCTTTAGCGGTACCGCCCATGACTAAAGATGCCATCGCGGGTCGAATCCGGCGATTGCTTGCAATGGCCGATAAACGTGCCAGTGAACTTGGAATACCTGATACGGAGAGCGGACTTTCACCTGATTTATTGAATTAGAGCGCCTTAACTCATCGGCACGCAGTGTTCACCAGATAGCCACTGCTAGGATTAGCCTCAAGACCCCAACGTTGTGGCAGTTTTAATAGACTTCCAACGGTTGGGCTTTTTTATTTCTAGCCCCTTAAGTAGCAAGGACATATTTCATGATTAATGTCGGAATTAATGGTTTTGGACGAATCGGACGCAACTTCTTTCGTGCATCTCTGACAAATCCAGAGATAAATATAGTCGGAATTAACGACCTCACACCCAATGAGACCCTGGCTCACCTTCTCAAGTATGACTCAATCCTTGGCCGTCTAGGTCTTGAGGTCACTTTCACCGACGATTCAATTACCGTCGATGGAAAGACCATCAAAGTTTTCTCTGAGCGTGATCCCGCTAACTTACCGTGGGCGTTATTGAAGGCAGATGTGGTTCTTGAATCAACGGGACACTTTACAAAGGCTGCCGATGCTGCAAAGCACATTAGCGCAGGAGCAAAAAAAGTAATTATTTCTGCACCGGCAAGTGATGAGGACATCACAATCGTAATGGGCGTTAACCATGAAAAATATGACCCTGCTACCCATCACATTATTTCAAATGCCTCATGCACCACTAACTGCCTTGCGCCAATGGCTAAGGTGCTCAACGACAATTGGGGCATTGTAAAAGGGTTAATGACCACAATTCATGCATATACAAATGATCAAGTAATCCTAGATTTTCCTCATAAGGATCTTCGTCGCGCACGCGCAGCTGCAATAAATATGATTCCAACTTCTACAGGTGCTGCCAAAGCAATCGCACTTGTCTTGCCAGAGCTCAAGGGCAAACTCGATGGCTATGCCATGCGAGTCCCAGTTCCAACAGGATCAGCAACTGATTTGACGGTAGAGCTTGCTAAAGAGGCAACTGCGGCCGAAATAAACGCCGCAATGAAAGCGGCCGCTAATGGCGCACTCAAAGGCTACTTAACATACACCGAAGATCCAATCGTCTCCTCCGATATCGTTACAGATCCATCCTCATGTATCTTCGATTCAGGATTAACTAAGGTAATCGGCAATCAAGTAAAGATTGTTGGTTGGTATGACAATGAATGGGGTTACTCAAACCGTCTCGTCGACTTAATTGGTTACGTTGGCAAATCCCTTTAATGTCATCCCTAGATTCATTTGATGTAGGTGGTAAGCGAGTATTTCTTCGATGTGATCTAAATGTTCCATTAAAAAATGGAACCATAAAAGATGATGGTCGAATTAAAGCCTCGCTTCCAACTATTTCGCTCTTGCTCAATAAAGGTGCATCGATAGTAATCGCGGCGCACCTAGGTCGACCTAAGGGCGATAACCTCTCAGAGTTTTCATTAGCGCCAGTAGCAGTGCGCTTAGGTGAGCTTCTTGAACAGGAGATACGCTTCATTGGAAATTCCAGCACTGAGGACGTGAGCGCAGCGGCACATTCATTAAAAGCTGGAGAAATTCTTCTCCTTGAAAATATTCGCTTTAATCCAGCAGAGACAAGCAAGGATGAGAGCGAGCGACAGGTTTTTGCCGCGCAATTAGCAGAACTCGCAGATGTATATGTGGGCGATGGTTTTGGCGCGGTACATCGCAAACATGCATCGGTCTTTGACTTACCACAGCTGTTGCCACATGCACCTGGGTTACTCGTTGAAGCCGAAGTCGATGTTTTGAAAAAATTAACTCACAATCCAGCACGCCCGTACGGAGTTGTTTTGGGTGGCGCGAAGGTGTCAGATAAATTAGGTGTTATCGAAAATCTATTAAACAAGGTCGATACATTAGCGATTGGCGGAGGAATGGTCTTCACTTTTCTAGCTGCACTCGGTAAAGAGATTGGCACATCCTTAGTTGAGATGGAGATGATTGATGTCGTGAAGGCGCTGATTAAAAGCGCAGACGAGAAGGGCGTAAAACTCGTTCTTCCAACGGATATTGTCGTCGCTTCGCAGTTTAGTGCAGATGCGCTTCCAACTTTAGTTTCCGTCGATGATATTCCAGTTGACCAGATGGGGTTAGATATAGGACCTGTTTCGGCCAAAGCCTTTGCAGATGAAATTGAAAAATGCGCTACAGTCTTTTGGAATGGACCAATGGGTGTTTTCGAATTTCCAAACTTTGCTGCGGGTACCAAAACCGTTGCAACGGCGCTTACTAAGGTTTCAGGAATTTCGGTTGTGGGTGGAGGCGATTCAGCGGCGGCAGTTCGCGCCCTAGGCTTTGCCGACTCTGATTTTGGTTATATTTCTACAGGTGGTGGAGCATCACTTGAGTATCTAGAGGGCAAGGAACTTCCTGGCCTATTAGCTTTGGGGTTATAGGGGGAGATATGCGTAAACCTTTGATGGCAGGTAATTGGAAGATGAATTTAAATCATCTTGAAGCGATTGCCGTTACTCAGAAACTGGTCTACTCACTCGATGATAAGGATTATGACGCAGTAGATGTCGCAATCATTCCGCCATTTACCGATATACGTTCAGTTCAAACGTTAATCGATGGCGATCGCTTGCGTTTGACCTACGGTGCTCAAGATCTTTCACCTGAAGCAAGTGGCGCATTCACTGGAGATATTTCTGGATCAATGCTGCACAAGCTTGGATGCACATTTGTTTTAGTCGGCCACTCTGAGCGCCGCTCAATCCACTCAGAGAGCGATGCGCTTGTAAACCGCAAAATAAAAGCGGCACTTGCCCATGAAATGGTTCCGATTTTCTGTGTTGGTGAAGAGCTTGCCGTGCGCGAATCTGGGGCGCATGTCTCGCATGTTATTCGTCAGATCCGCGCCGGATTAGAGGGCTTAAGTAAGCCAGAGTTAAAAAAGATTGTTATCGCCTACGAACCAGTGTGGGCTATTGGGACCGGCAAAGTTGCAACCCCAGAGGATGCTCAAGAGGTCTGTGCTGCAATTCGTGAAGAGGTTGAAAATATTGGCTCGGCGGAAATCGCCGTTGCGATGAGAATTCTCTATGGTGGATCAGTGAAATCCTCTAACGTCGCTGAAATCATGGCTAAACCCGATGTAGATGGGGCACTTATCGGTGGTGCAAGCCTAGATCCTGAAGAGTTAGCAAAGATTGTAAAGTTCTACGCTCAGGTTTAAGTAGTTCTGACCACCAATTTAAAGGTATCCTTACCCTCTACGAAATAAGGAGTTTACGAACCGTGAAACTAGCTCTCTCAATCTTGCTCATTATTACGAGCGTTCTAATGATTCTTCTCGTCCTTTTGCATAAGGGAAAGGGAAGCGGACTCTCCGATCTCTTTGGTGGCGGAGTCTCATCTAACTACGGAGGCTCTTCGGTCGTTGAACGCAACCTTGACCGCATCACAATCGTGGCCGGTGGCCTTTGGTTTGCCTTTGTAGTTGCACTAAGCCTTGTGCTTAAGTAATTCTTTTCCATCTCATTTATTTTTTAAGGAGTAGTTAATGGCAAGTGCAATTCGCGGAAGCCGAGTCGGCGCAGGACCAATGGGTGAAGCCGAGCGCGGTGATTCAATCGCTCGTGCTTACGTCTCGTACTTTTGTGCTAATGGTCACGAAGTTCGTCCCTCATTTGCCGTTGAAGAGACCGTTGTAATTCCAGCTGAATGGGATTGCCCAAAGTGTGGATACCCAGCAGGCCGCGACCGCAATAATCCACCAAACCCAATCAAAAATGAGCCATACAAGACACACCTGGCCTATGTAAAGGAGCGTCGTACCGACGCCGAGGGGGAACGTCTACTTGAAGATGCCCTACGTAAACTTCGCGGAGAAGATGATTAATTAGTTTTTAGAGATTTTAGAATTTCTTGAATACCCACACTCCGATTGGTTAAGTTAAATCGAAGCAGTGGGTATTTTCTTGAAGCCAGCGCATTTCCATCGCCTAAAGCTTGAGCTGCAAGAAGTGTCTTAAAGCCGAAGTTTTGACCTGGGATTTCATAATCTCGATCTACATCACCAGTAATCTGCAAGAAAGCGCCGTTTTGTTGGCCACCCTTATGAAACTGTCCCGTTGAATGTAGAAAACGTGGACCCCAACCGAAAGTAACTGGCCGCCCAGTTTTTTGCGACAGCAGAGCGCGAAGTTCAAGAATTGCAGCATCATCGCGGCGATCTAAATAGGCCATTACAGCGACGTAACCATCCTCAGGAATTAAATCAATAAAACGTGTGAGGCTATTGGCGATTGTAGAACCAGCACCGAATATCTCTACTGCGCCATCGATTGCATCGGGGGAGAAGTTTGGTAAAACTCCATTCCACTCATGCAAGAGCGCAGCGGTCGCCTCTTTCGCCTCAGTCACATTGGGCTGGTTAAATGGATCGATTCCAAGGGCGGCGCCGACAAGGGCTGTGACCCACTCCCAAATTATGAACTGCGAGGCTAGATCTGCTTCCAGAACTAAATCTGCAGTTCCACTGAAGGCGATCGAAAAGAATTCACTCTCGATTCCTTCTTCAACAACTATCGGTAGACGTCCAACTTGATTTTTTCCAGTTGATTCGGCAACTAATTGTTCGGCCCAATCACTAAGACCTGGCATATCGCAACCGCTATCAGAGTAAGACATATATTGACCAGAAAGATATGAGATTGCATATGCCATATCTACAACAAGTGTTGAATCTTTTAGAAATGCAGCCTTTGTATCACTTGCATTATCGAGCAATACCGAAACATCCACGCCAATAAGTGAAGCCGGGACTAAACCAAATGCACTTAATACGCTAAAGCGACCTCCGACATGTGGGTCGGCATTTACAACCATGAATCCACCAGCACGCGCCTGTCTATCCAGTGGTGAATCTGGATCCGTGACAATTACGATGTGATCTGTAGGTTTTAAACCTGCATCTGTAAATGCTTTTTCAAAGAGTGCGCGTTGCGAAGCAGTCTCAATAGTAGATCCTGATTTTGAACTTACAATAACTAAGGTTTTATTTAAATCAAATGAGAGAGCATGGCTTATATAGTTAGGATCAGTTGAATCCAATACAAAGAGATCGCGTTTAAAGCTTTTAGCGATAACCTCTGGACCAAGTGATGAACCACCCATGCCACACAGAACGACATGCAATTTGTCGCGATGCTTGGCCGATAGCGCATCTAATTGGGGCAATAAATCTCTAGATAACTCAGGTAAATCAATCCAGTTTAATCGGAGCATCGCCTCTGCCTGAGCATCCGAGCCCCACATAGAAGAATCTTTAAGCGCAAGTCGATTATGAAAATCGCAAAGAGCTACATAACGAGGATCGGTTCTATCAATCTGTGAAATTACTCTGCCACGTAAACTACTCACTGATTTTGTGCTTTCGCTACCGTGGCCAGAAGCTCTTCCCAAGCCTGTGCAAATTTTTTAACTCCATCGATTTCTAACGCTGTGGTTACCGCATTGATAGAGATATTGAGTTCAGATAGTGATTTAAAAACCTCAACTGCCTGTGCATAGTTGGCGGTAATCGTGTCGCCACGTACTATCCCGTGGTCAATAAGAGCATCAAGAGTGTTTTGTGGCATCGTGTTGACCGTATCTGGTGCAACTAACTCAACAACATAACGCGTATCATCGTAGGTCGGGTCTTTTACGCCGGTAGATGCCCACAGTGGGCGTTGTTTATACGCGCCTCGCTCTGCCTGAACCAGCCAGCGCGGTGAAGCAAACTTCTCTTCAAATAATTGATATGCCAAGTGGGCATTAGCAATGGCGGCCTTTCCCAGAAGTTTTATTGCCGCCTCACTTGCGTCGCTTTTAAGAAGTGCATCTACGGCTGAATCGATTCGACTTACAAAAAAAGAGGCAACGGAGTGAACATGGGATGGATTACTAGCGGCTTCTATTCCAGCCATGTATGCATCTATGACTGCGCCGTAACGCTTGACTGAAAAAATTAAAGTCACATTCACCGAAATACCTGAAGCTAGTAGCGCAGTAATAGCCGGAAGTCCTTCGATAGTGGCAGGAACTTTTATCATCAGATTTGGGCGATCGATGATTTTCCACAGTTCTTTTCCAGCAGCGATAGTCCCCTCGGTGTCGTTAGCTAAACGGGGATCTACTTCAATGCTCACGCGTCCGTCAACGCCCTTACTATTTCGAAAAATATCTCTAAAAAGATCGCAGGCGCTACGAACATCATCGGTCGTCAAACGTTGTACACACTCTTCAACGCTCATATCTTTTAAGCGTGAAATATCTTGGGCATACTCATCGGCTCCAGCAATCGCAGCGGCAAAAATACTTGGATTAGTTGTAACTCCGACAACACCAGAATGCGCGATTCGAGATGGTAGCGAGTGTGCATCGCTTCCTGAGATCTTTGCTCTCGATAAATCATCCAACCAAATGGAAGTTCCAGCTCTGGCCAAATCCTCAATACTCATTACAGGGCCGCCTTAATCCGTTTCACAATAGCGTCAACGTTGAATCCAAACTCATTAAAGAGGCGTTTTGCGTCGGCAGATGCTCCGTAATGCTCTAGCGAAATTGATATACCTGCATCTCCAATGAGCTCTCGCCATCCCTGAGCGATTCCAACTTCAATACTGACTTTCAAAGCAATGTGTGGTGTCAGTACTGACTCTCTGTAGGAAAGTTCTTGCTCAGCAAACCACTCCAAACATGGCGCACTTACTACCCGCACACCGATTCCATCGGCTTCAAGCGCGCTTTGAACATCTAAAGCTAATGAGAGTTCAGAGCCCGTTGCAATTAAAATCGCAACTGGATTTTCAGAGTCCTTTAATACGTACGCACCCTTGGCCGTGCCAGATGCAGGAGAAGTAATACTCCTATCAATAACTGGCAAGTTCTGGCGAGAGAGTAAAATTCCAGCTGGACGATTTCGAATAATTATCGCTTTCCACGCTTCAGCAACCTCATTTGCATCGCCAGGTCTAATGACATCCAAACCTGGAATTGCTCGAAGAGCGGCAAAGTGTTCGATTGGCTGATGCGTTGGACCATCTTCTCCAACGCCGATGGAATCATGCGTCCATACAAAAGTTGACGCGATTTTCATCAGGGCGGCAAGACGAACTGCAGGTCGCATGTAGTCGCTAAAGACGGCAAAAGTTCCACCAAATGAACGAGTCAATCCATGCAGTGTGATTCCATTTAGTATTGCGGCCATCGCATGCTCGCGAATACCGAAATGAATTATTCTGCCGTATGGATCTGCACCTTTTATGGCACTTGTTGCCGGTAAGAATGAACCGCCCCCATCGATGCTTGTATTATTTGAACCTGCTAAATCTGCAGATCCGCCCCAAAACTCTGGCAGTGTTTGTGCGATTGCATTAATCACCTCGCCAGATGCAGCACGTGTTGCAATCTCTTTTCCTGGCACAAAAACTGGAATGCCAGATGCCCAATTTTCAGGCAGTGTGCGGTTTCGAAGTCGGGTTAATAGCGCCGCTTTTTCAGTATTTTCTTCTTCCCACTGACTAAAAGCGATTTTCCACTCCGCGTGCTGGGTGTTGCCTCGGACTTTCACCGCTCTAACATGAGCTAATACTTCATCGGGCATTGCAAATTTTTCATTCGGATCTAAACCCAGTAAAACTTTTGTCGCAGCAACTTCTTCATCACCAAGTGCCGAACCATGAGACTTGCCAGTTCCGCGAAGAGTTGGCGCGGGCCAGGCAATAACTGTTTTCAAACGAATGAGTGAGGGCCTTGTCCTTTCATTTTTTGCGGCAATCATCGCAGCATCCAGAGCGATAATATCGACGCTTCCATCACTGGCAGCGTCAACTTCAATGACATGCCAACCATATGCTCGATATCGCATTGAAACATCTTCAGTAAAGGCGTTATGTGTATCGCCCTCAATCGAAATGCGGTTATCATCATAAATTACATTGAGATTTCCAAGCTCTTGCGTTCCAGCAAGCGATGAGGCTTCTGCACTTACTCCCTCTTGCAAATCACCATCAGAGCAGATGGACCAGATAGTGTGATCAAAAATAGATGTGTATGCAGGGGCCTTTGAATCCAGTAGCCCACGTTCATATCGCGCCGCCATCGCCATTCCTACCGCCGTTGCAACTCCTTGCCCCAGTGGACCAGTAGTCATTTCAACACCGGCAGTATGACCAAACTCAGGATGTCCTGGTGTCAATGAGCCCCACGTCCTGAAGGCTTTAAGATCTTCCATCTCTAATCCGTAGCCACTAAAAAAAAGTTGAGTGTAGAGCGTAAGGGAGGAGTGTCCGCACGAGAGAATAAATCTATCTCTACCAAGCCAGGTAGGGTCGGAGGGATCATGAATTAAATGGCGTTGAAATAGTAAATATGCAACGGGTGCTAACGACATTGCAGTTCCTGGATGTCCATTGCCGACTTTTTGTACTGAGTCAGCGGCGAGTGCTCGAGCATATGCAACTGCGCGATCATCGAGTTCATTCCAATCCGCCATCACCGTCATTTCATTATGTCCATTTCTTCTCGTTGAACAGATAACCAAATACTCCACGCGCTAATCCAGATAATGACCGATCCGAGAATATGTGCTGCAACTAAAAGTTCAGGTACTCCTTGAATGTACTGAATAAGTCCAACTGCGCCTTGAGCAAACGTTAATAGTGCAAAGAGTGCCAATCGTTTTTTAGTAATCTCTTCAGTGAGAGGGGATAAGAAAAAGAATAAGGTCAACACTAAGAGAATCGCTACAGCTACTCCATGAGCTAATGTCACACTTTGAATTCGAAGATCAAGTCGTGGAGTATCTAAGTCTCCTGCGTGCGGTCCAGCTCCAGTAACAAGAGTTCCAAGAATAATGACGATGGCAGTAAGTGATAGATGCAGACGAGAAAAAATATCGGGAGTTCGTTGAGATTCTTTTTTGCGAGCTGGTTGATGCCGCCGTGTAAAGAGAGATGTTGCAGCCGCGATCAAGATCGTTGACAGCAGAAAATGAGCTGCAACTGTAAGAGGATTTAGATCTGTAAGAACAGTGATGCCACCTAAAACGCCTTGACCAAAGATTCCTAAGAACTGTCCAACGGCTAGAACGCGTAGATCTCTGCGACCGGCGCGTACAACGGCGATGAGTGTTACAAGTGCGGCTAAAACGAGCACGAAGGTCAATAACCTGTTGGCAAACTCAATCCATGAGTGGAACTGACCTTCAATCTGGCCATCTACAGGTGTATAAGAGCCTTCGGTGCACTCGGGCCAGGTGGGACAACCCAGACCTGAGCCTGTTAATCGAACCGCTCCGCCCGTTACAACGATGAAACCCTGCAAAAAAAGGAGAATTGCCGTAGCTGGGGCGAGGATCCGCGCGGAAAATCTTGCAGATGTACTCATGGCCTAACCCTATTGCCCAGCGTGGCTTCGGGGTTGAAGTGGCCAAAGGTGTCGAATTAAGACACAATAGTGTTGTGAAATTATCGAGCATCCAGGCAACGGGTAAATCCGATGATCCACGCACCCGTGAACTCGTCGCTCGCTCAATCCTTGAAAATGGACCATCAAGTGCTCCAACTCTGGCCATTCGATTAGGACTCACTCCGGCCGGTATTCGCCGCCATTTAGATCGCTTGGTGGCAGATGGCATTTTGGAGGCACGCCAACCTCACTCCGCCGTCGTGCGCGGCCGCGGTCGTCCCTCAAAAGTTTTCCTTATGTCAGATTCTGGGCGCGAAAAATTTGAACACTCATACGATGACCTTGCAGTCTCGGCCCTTAAGTTTATGTCGGCCCAAATGGGGGAGCACTTAGTTGCCGGTTTTGCAAAAAACCGTGCTGAAGAGATTGAACGTAAAGCCGCACTTGTTCTGACCAAAAAAGGAAACAAGAGTGCCGAGCTCGCGCAGTTTTTAACTGAGCAGGGATATGCAGCGAGCATTGAAGTTCGCCCGATGGGTGAAGAGCTTTGCCAGCATCACTGTCCTATCGCCCACGTGGCATCGGAGTTTCCTCAACTATGTGAGGCCGAAACGGAAGCACTCTCGCGCTTACTTGGTACCCACGTGCAGCGTTTAGCGACCATAGCTCATGGCGATGGCGTATGTACGACTTTTATTCCTACTCCACAAACTGGCATCACCAACAGAAAGGTACGTGCATGACAATCGCACATCCAGAACTCGAAGGCCTCGGAAATTATGAATACGGCTGGTCTGATAAAAGTGAAGTTGGCACAAATGCACGCCGTGGCATCAATGAAGATGTTGTTCGCGATATTTCTGAAAAGAAATCCGAGCCGCAGTGGATGCTCGATCTTCGACTAAAAGGTTTAGCGCTCTTCGAAAAAAAGCCTATGCCAAATTGGGGTTCAGATCTTTCAGGAATCTTCTTCGACACGATTAAATACTTCGTACGCTCGACTGAAAAACAGGCGGCAACGTGGGATGACCTTCCTGAAGAGATTAAAAATACGTACGATCGATTAGGTATTCCGGAAGCGGAAAAACAACGCCTAGTTTCTGGTGTAGCTGCGCAGTATGAATCAGAAGTTGTCTACCACTCAATTCGCGAAGATTTAGCGGCTCAAGGAGTTATTTTCTTAGATACTGACACCGCGCTCAAGGAGCACCCAGAGTTATTTAAAGAGTATTTCGCGACGGTTATTCCAGTGGGCGATAATAAATTTGCCGCCCTTAATACCTCGGTATGGTCGGGTGGATCATTTATCTATGTGCCAAAGGGAGTCCATGTCGATATACCTTTACAGGCATATTTCCGCATTAATACTGAAAATATGGGTCAATTCGAGCGCACTTTAATCATCGCAGATGAGGATTCGTATATTCACTACGTTGAGGGATGCACTGCTCCGATTTATAAATCAGATTCCCTGCACTCTGCAGTAGTTGAAATTATCGTGAAGAAAGGCGCGCGCGTTCGATACACAACAATTCAGAACTGGTCGAACAATGTTTATAACTTAGTTACAAAGCGCGCAACATGTGCAGAAGGTGCAACTATGGAGTGGGTCGATGGAAATATCGGTTCGAAAGTAACAATGAAATACCCTGCGATCTTTTTGATGGGAGCACACGCGAAAGGCGAAACTCTCTCTTTGGCATTTGCCGGCGAGGGTCAACACCAAGATTCAGGTGCAAAAATGGTTCATGCCGCGCCTTACACCTCATCATCAGTTATTTCGAAATCTGTTGCACGTAACGGTGGACGAACTTCCTATCGCGGACTTGTACAAGTGCAAGAAGGCGCACATCACTCTAAGAGCACGGTTAAGTGTGATGCACTACTAGTAGATACGATTTCAAGATCTGACACCTATCCCTATGTTGATATTCGTGAAGACGATGTATCTATGGGTCATGAGGCAACGGTTTCGAAAATCAGCGATGATCAGCTTTTCTATCTTATGTCTCGCGGTTTGACCGAAGATGAAGCAATGGCAATGATCGTTCGAGGCTTTATCGAACCTATCGCACGTGAACTTCCAATGGAGTACGCACTTGAGCTCAACCGACTAATTGAGCTTCAAATGGAAGGCGCCGTTGGTTAATGTCACTTTTAACTACTAATTACTTAACACCGACTGGGCGTGAAGAGGCCTGGCGTTTTACGCCACTCAAACGTTTGCGTGGACTCCATGATGGCACTGCCGAGATTAGTTTGCGCTCCTCACTAATTGTAAAAGAACTATTACCCAGTGGCGTAAGTTTTGTGCGCGAAGAACTTCCCCCGCTTGCAACAAGTGATGACATCATCATCGAACGTATTCGGGGAAATTCTCCAGAAGTAGCTCACCTTTCCATCTCTGCAAATACCGAGCTCGAAGCCCCTATTCATTTAGGTCGATTAACAGGGGCACTCGATAGCGCTGAGTTATCTCGTGTGCGAATTTCATTAGGAGCTCACGCGGTGGCAACAGTTGTTGTGGAAAACACTGGCGATACGATTCTTGCCGAGGATTTAGAGATCTCTTTAGCTCCTGGATCTTCTCTGACTTTTATTACGCTTCAGGAGTTTGAATCTAAGAGTGTCTATGCCGCTCGTCATCACGCCGTAATCGACAGGGATGCAGTTTTTAAATCTGTAACGGTAACAGTTGGGGGAGATGTAGTTCGTATTTTGCCAACGGTTGAGTTCATTGCACCCGGTGGATCTGCCGAACTCCTTGGTGTGTATTTTGCAACGGCAGGGCAATTCTTTGAACACCGTATGCATGTTGATCACGCCGTTCCAAAAGCGAAATCGAGGGTTAATTTTAAGGGTGCTCTCTCTGGTCGAGATGCACACACTGTATGGATTGGTGATGTTCTCATTCGCGCCGTTGCTGAAGGAACCGATACATATGAGCTCAACCGCAATCTATTGCTCAGCGATGGTGCACGAGCAGACTCAGTTCCTAATTTAGAGATTGAAACAGGAGAAATCGTCGGAGCGGGACACGCAAGCACTACAGGACGCTTCGATGATGAGCAACTATTTTATTTAATGTCACGTGGTATTGCCCTCGAAGATGCACGTCGTCTGGTTGTGCGAGGCTTCTTCAATGAAATCGTAATTGAGATCGGAATTGAAGCGATTCAGGAACGTTTAATGAATCGAATTGATTTTGAACTTGAAAGAGCAGGTGCCTAGATGTCGGATTTCACGTTTGATCAACTCGAATCAGGAAAGCCGGTTAAGCTCGAAAAGGCGGGTAAAAGTATTTGTGTGACCCGTGTCGGTGATGAAGTTTTCGCAATTGATGACACATGCTCGCACTCAGAGGCCTCGCTTTCTGAAGGAGAAGTAAGTGGATTCAAAATTGAATGCTGGCTACATGGAGCCGAGTTTGATCTGCGAACAGGTGAGGCAATCACTCTTCCAGCCAATATTGCACTAGCAACATACCCCGTAAGAATCGACGCAAATTCCGTAACAGTAGAGATTTAAGAGAGAAGAGAAAACAATGAGCACATTAGAAATTCGCAACCTTCATGTTTCTGTAAATACGGAAAATGGTGCCGTTGAGATTCTTAAAGGCGTAGATCTCACCATAAAATCAGGTGAAACCCATGCCATTATGGGACCAAATGGTTCCGGAAAATCTACGCTCGCATACTCAATTGCGGGCCACCCAAAATATGCAATTGTTGAGGGTAGCGTCACTCTTGATGGAGCAGATGTCTTAGAAATGACCGTCGATGAGCGGGCAAGAGCGGGACTCTTTTTAGCTATGCAGTATCCCGTTGAAGTTCCTGGCGTCTCGGTCTCAAATTTTCTTCGTACTGCCGCAACCGCCCTTCGTGGTGAAGCACCAAAACTTCGGACCTGGGTAGCTGAGGTCAAAGAGGCGATGGAGTCTCTGAACATGGATCCTGCATTCGCATCTAGAAACGTCAATGAAGGCTTCTCTGGCGGCGAAAAGAAGCGTCATGAAATTGTGCAGCTTGAACTCTTGCGGCCAAAGATCGCAATTCTCGATGAGACTGACTCAGGTCTAGATGTAGATGCTCTCCGTATCGTTTCAGAGGGAGTCAATCGCGCTAAGGAGAACAATAATCTTGGTGTTCTATTAATCACTCACTACACACGTATCCTGAAATATATAAAGCCGGATTTTGTTCACGTCTTTGCTAATGGACACATTGTTGAAGAGGGTGGAGCTGACCTTGCAGATAAGTTGGAGGCCAACGGCTACGCAGATTATGTGAGCAAGTAAGAAATAATGTCATTTTCCGCTTCGCAGATCCGTAAAGATTTTCCAATATTTGAACGCACGGTTCGTGGAGGAAAAAGATTGGTCTATTTAGATAGCGGAGCAACGAGCCAGAAACCTATTAGTGTCATAGATGCTGAAAGTGATTTCTATAAGTTACATAACGCTGCAGTTCATCGTGGAGCGCATCAGCTTGCCGAAGAAGCCACAGATGCCTATGAAGGCGCACGTCAGATTGTGGCGGATTTCTTAGGTGCTCCAGGGGGCGCTGATGAAATTATCTTTACAAAGAGTGCAACCGAATCCCTTAACCTGCTCGCTTATGCAATGGGTAATGCGCCAATCGGGAATCGATTTGCATTAAAGAACGGCGATCGAATTGTCGTGACCGAGATGGAGCACCATGCAAATCTCGTTCCATGGCAGCAACTTTGCGCTCGAACAGGTGCAGATTTAGCCTGGTTTGGCGTCACCGACGATGGACGTTTAGATCTGTCGAATATTAATGAAGTCATTACACCTAACACTAAAGTCGTCAGTTTGACACATCAATCGAATGTTCTCGGAACAATAAATCCGCTCTCAGAAATAACCACTCGAGCCCATGAAGTTGGTGCAATAGTAGTTCTCGATGCCTGTCAATCGGTCCCACATATGGCCGTGAATGTAGAAACCTTAGGTGTTGATTTCTTAGCCTTTTCTGGTCACAAAACTTTAGGACCAACTGGTGTTGGTATTTTGTGGGGCCGCAAAGATTTACTCGATGAACTACCCCCATTTCTCTATGGCGGATCTATGGTGCAAAGCGTAGACATGACAGGTGCTACATGGGCTGCGGTTCCACAGAAATTTGAAGCTGGTGTTCCTAATATGGCACAAGCAGTTGGACTTGGCGTGGCCCTGAAATATTTAACGCAGCTCGGTATGGATAATGTGAGCGCACACGAGCATGCTTTAACAGGATATTTACTCGAAAAAATGAGTTTGATTTCTGATCTCACAGTTGTAGGTCCCACTAATAATCTTTCACGAGGTAGTGCAATCTCATTTACCCTTGGCAATATTCATCCCCATGATGTTGGCCAATATTTAGATAGCCAAGGCGTAGCCGTTAGAACTGGCCATCACTGTGCTTGGCCATTGGCTAAACGCATGCAAGTGCCCGCAACAACTAGGGCGTCGCTCTATGTTTATAACGATGAGTCTGACTGTGATGTACTCATCGATGCGATACAAGGCGCTTCAAAGTATTTTGGGGGGCGTTAAAATGGAGTTAGATTCGCTCTACCAAGAGGTGATTCTCGATCACTATAAGCACCCTCAACACAAGGGCTTAAGCTCCACATTTGATGCGCAAGTCCATCATGTCAATACGAGTTGTGGTGATGAAATTACATTGAATATTAATTTGGATGGCGATTGCATTACCTCGCTATCGTGGGATGGACAGGGATGCTCAATATCTCAGGCGAGTGTCTCAGTCATGAGTGATTTGTTGATCGGAAAGACGTTGAATGAGGCTTTAATCGTCGTTAATTCTTTCTCTCAGCTTATGTCTAGTAAGGGCACCTCGGCGGGAGATCCAGAGATTTTAGAGGATGCCGTTGCATTTGCAGGAGTTTCGAAGTTTCCAGGTCGTGTAAAGTGCGCACTTCTTGGCTGGATGGCATATAAGGACGTAGCAATTCAAGCCCAGGCAAAGAACTAAGGAGAGATATGACAACGAGCGTAGATGATGTAACAGAGGCGATGAAAGATGTTGTCGACCCAGAACTCGGCATAAATGTTGTCGATCTTGGTTTAATTTATGACGTAATGGTAGATGATGCAAATATTGCAATCTTAAATATGACGCTTACATCGGCGGCTTGCCCACTTCAAGATGTTATTGAGGATCAAACTCGTCAAGCCTTGGCCGGAATGACCAGCGATGTAAAGATTAATTGGGTCTGGATGCCACCATGGGGCCCAGATAAGATTTCAGATGATGGTCGTGATCAACTTCGCGCCCTTGGATTTACGGTTTAAGCACTGAATCCATAGGCTAGAGCCATGTCAATGCATGCCGCTTGGATGACCCATCGCTCCATGACCGCCGACCAATCGGTTAAGGAAGTCAAGTTAAAGCCAGGCACGGTTAAGCGAATTTTTGCTTTTGCTAAGCCTTATCGTAAAAGCATTCTTATTTTTCTTGCCACAGTTGTGGTTGATGCCGGATTCATAGTTGCGACACCGCTATTGCTTCTGCGATTAATAGATGACGGTGTTATCCCTAAAAATGGAGCGCTAGTTACAGAACTGGCACTTCTGGTTGGCCTGCTAGCTATCGCAGATGCCGCAGTAAGCATGTTGGGACGCTACTTTTCCTCTCGAATCGGGGAAGGGTTAATTTATGATTTGCGATCCTTGGTTTTCGCTCATGTTCAACGACAATCAATTGCATTCTTTACGCGAACTCAAACCGGAGCATTAATTTCACGCATCAACTCTGATGTTATGGGTGCTCAGCAAGCATTTACTGCAACCCTTTCCGGAGTAGTAAGTAATGTTGTTTCACTAGTTTTAGTCGGTATAACCATGCTGATTTTGTCCTGGCAAATAACAATCTTCTCGCTCTTGCTTTTACCGCTTTTCCTTATTCCGACTAAATGGGTCGGCCGAAAATTGCAGGCTTTAACTCGTGAGTCCTTTGATGTTAATGCGCAAATGTCGAGCACAATGACCGAGCGCTTCAATGTTTCAGGTGCCATGTTGGTCGCGCTCTATGGCCAGCCAGCTCGCGAACGAGAGTATTTCCGTTCACGAGCACGACGTGTTGCAGACATTGGAATTAAAACTGCAATGCTTAACCGACTCTTCTTCATTGCTCTCACTAGCGTTGCAGCTATTGCTACTGCATTTGCCTATGGCATAGGTGGACATCTAGCGATTAATGGGGCAGTCACCGTTGGAACTTTGCTCGCCATCACTGCGCTCTTGGCGCGTCTTTATGGCCCCTTAACCGCCCTATCTAATGTGCGCATCGATGTAATGACCTCATTAGTCTCATTCGAACGCGTCTTTGAAGTCTTGGATCTAGAGCCGATGGTTAAAGATCGCGAAGCTGCCCAGATTTACAGTGGCCGTAATCCCCAATTAACTTTTACTAATGTTGGCTTTGCTTATCCGCGTGCACATGAAATATCACTGGCATCGTTAGAGTCTGCGGCCAAGCCAGAGACCGTTGAGAGTGGTGAAGTTCTCAAGAATCTCTCTTTCACCGCCGAACCCGGTACTTTAACCGCACTTGTCGGACCATCAGGTGCCGGCAAAACAACAATAAGCGCCTTGATACCCCGCCTCTACGATGTTACTAGTGGTTCTATCTCTATCGATGGTCACGATATTAGGGATTTAACTTTAGAGTCATTGAGAGACTCCATTGGTGTAGTAATGCAAGATGCACATCTATTTCACGAAACTATTGCAGAGAATCTGCGTTATGCCAAAAACGATGCGACTCTAGAAGAGATGCAGGCAGCATGTGAAGCTGCACAAATCTGGAAACTTATTGAGTCATTGCCTAACGGCTTTGACACAATGGTTGGAGAGCGTGGACATCGTCTGTCGGGCGGCGAAAAGCAGAGGTTAGCAATTGCTCGATTGCTTCTTAAATCACCTGCGCTCGTTATTCTCGATGAGGCGACCGCGCATTTGGATTCGGAAAATGAAGCGCTTGTGCATGCCGCTTTAGAGAATGCACTTAAAGGACGTACAAGTATTGTTATTGCGCACCGTTTAAGTACTGTTCGAGATGCAGATCAAATTCTTGTATTGGAAAATGGTTCAATTATTGAACGAGGAAAGCATGATGAACTTGTTGCTCTCGGGGGGTTGTATGCCGATCTCTATAACCGTCAAGATTTAACGGGTTCGGCGAATTAGAATTCTTCCGTAAACAATTAGGCCACCAAAAAATATCCATTGAAGGGCATATGCCATATGTGGACCATCGCTGAGTTCAGGTAATTGCGCCGTAACTTCTGGTGTGAGGTCTGGCAGTGATCCGCTCAGAAGATCCAGGTAAAATTTCTCGGTACCGATACGTGATTGGGCGTTGAGTTCGCCTACTAATCCCGTGCCACTTGCCGGTAGAGCAAAAAATGAACCGCGCGGAAGCGATGAATCTAAGCGCAATCTTCCGGTTATCTCCACAATCTCTGTTGGGATAGGTGTTACTACCGGGGGCTCCGTCGCTGTTTTACCCGCCTTCACCCAACCACGATCCACCCAAAAAGTTCTATCATCGATCGAAGTAAAGAGCGTTAGTACCTCGAAACCATAAACGCCTTCTGAGTATCTATTGCGTAAAAGTATTTGTTCATCTGGGTTGAACTTTCCAGAGGTTGTGACTTTCTGCCATTCAAATCGTGTTGGCTCTGTGGCTACTTTAATAAGTGGAGTTGGTGGCAGTGCAATGTGCTCGGCAATCATTGAATTACGCGCGTGGCGATCCACCCCCCGTTGATACTGCCATTGGGCCGCCCATAAACACAGGGCAATAAGCCCCAGGGCTACAAGCGATTTGAAGATTGCCCAAGGCTCGCGTTGCATTCTCCTACTTTAGTTTAAGAAATGGCACGCGGTTTCTCATCGCGTATGTGTGCGCCGGGGGTTATCGTTTCGCGACCCGCATTGGCAATCACCACCGCAAAATAAGGAAGAACAACCGCTCCGAATAACGCAAACCAGCGATAAGGGCTAGGCAAAATAACCGCCAAAATAAAACAGGCGGTACGTACCATCATTGAGATGAAGTATCTTTTTTGACGAGATGCTTGATCACTACTTAACGCTCTTGGAGCGTTGGTAATATCAAAGAACTCCTTCTCAGCGGCCATACTGTCAAGCCTATTGCTAGCCACGCAGCTCTGCATCTTTTGAATACCTAGCGGTAGCCACTAGATTAAAGTTCATGAGTTCACTTGCCCTTGTCACTGGCGGCAATCGTGGAATCGGTTTGGCGATTGCGAAGGCTCTTAAATCGGCCGGACATGAGGTTGTAATCACATATAGAAGCGGTCCAGCTCCCGTTGGTTTTAACTGTGTTGTCATGGATGTCACATCTACCGAAAGCGTAGATAGCGCCTTTGATTCGATTGAGAGCCAATGGGGAGTTCCAGAGATAATCGTTGCTAATGCAGGGATCACTAAAGATGGTCTTGTAATGCGTATGAGCGATGCCGACTTTGACGATGTAATTAACGCAAATCTCACGGGCGCTTTTCGTGTCGCTCGGCGTGCAACACGGGGCCTGCTCAAACTAAAACGAGGTCGCTTAATTTTCGTAGGTTCAGTAGTTGGAGCAATGGGTTCTGCTGGTCAAGTTAACTATGCCTCTAGCAAATCTGGTCTAGTTGGGATGGCGAGATCCTTTGCACGTGAAATTGGAAGCCGCGGAATTACTTCAAATGTAATAGCTCCGGGTTTTGTCGAAACCGATATGACGGCAACTTTGGATGAAAAGCGCCGAAATGAGATTGCAGCATCTGTTCCGCTAGGACGATTCTGCAGTGCAGAAGAGATAGCTGATGTTGTTGCATTCATCGCATCACCACAAGCAAGCTATATAACCGGGGCGATAATCCCAGTTGATGGCGGATTAGGCATGGGACACTAATGGGAATCCTCGACGGCAAAAAAATACTTGTTACCGGAGTTTTAACCGATGCATCAATTGCCTTTCATATTGCGCGCATTGCTCAAGAGCAAGGAGCTGACGTTGTGCTCTCCTCTTATGGCCGCGTGCTCTCTTTAACAACTCGCATCGCAGGTCGACTTCCTAAGCCTGCACCGATTGTGCAACTTGATGTTACAAATGCCGAGGATTTAAATGCGTTAGAGGCTCGCGTACGCGAACACTTCCCAGAAGGTCTAGATGGTGTTGTCCACTCAATTGGTTTTGCACCTGAAGCCGCCCTCGGTGGAAATTTTTTAAATACTTCGTGGGAAGATGTTTCAACGGCGCTGCATGTTTCGGCATATTCACTTAAAGCTCTCACGATGGCTGCGCGCCCCTTGTTCAATGGTGGTGGATCAGTAGTCGGCTTAGATTTCGATGCCGCCGTTGCCTGGCCAAAGTACGACTGGATGGGAGTGGCCAAGGCCGCGCTGGAATCGACCTCACGCTATCTGGCTCGTGATTTAGGGGCTGAGAATATTCGCATCAATTTAATCGCTGCAGGCCCGATCCGCACCATGGCCGCTAAATCAATACCCGGCTTTGATGAGTTTGAAAAAGTATGGAATGAGCGCGCACCTCTAGCATGGGATACCACCGATCCAGTCCCAGCAGCCCAAGCTGCGGTAGCGCTGCTATCAGACTGGTTTCCAAAGACCACCGCTGAAATCATCCACGTCGATGGTGGTCTACACGCGATGGGCGCTTAAGAACTCGCCCGATTTCCTGCTTTCGCAGCCTTCAGGTATCCTTTCCCACAGACCAGTGGCCTAACAGTTCACTGCAAGAGGAGTTACCGCTCCCACCTTCTTCGCCACTCGTGCGAGCTGGTTCGTCGGATGTAATTTGTTTTCTGCATCCTTGCGGTTTTCTTGAGCAGCGCTGTAACACCAAAGCGTTTACTTAACCGAAGGAGCACACAGTCAGCACTGAACCACGCATTAATGATCGAATTCGCACACCCCAAATTCGTTTGATCGGACATACCGGCCAACAAATTGGAGTAGTCGATATTGATACCGCGTTAAAAATGGCAGATGAAGTAGGTCTGGACTTAGTCGAGATCGCAGCAGAGGCCAATCCACCCGTTTGCAAGATTATGGACTTCGGAAAATATAAGTACGAAGTTGCACAAAAGGCACGGGAGGCGCGACAGAACCAGACCCACATTGTGGTGAAGGAAGTGCGTTTAACACCAAAGATCGAGACCCATGATTATGAAACTAAACGTAATCAAGTTGAGAAGTTTCTCAAGGGTGGCGACAAGGTGAAGGTGACGATGAAGTTTCGAGGTCGAGAGCAAACGAGGCCAGAGCTTGGATACAAAATGCTGCAACGTTTGGCAACAGATATTGCAGAGTTTGGATTCATTGAATTCGCCCCAAAGCAAGAGGGACGAAATATGACAATGGTGATTGGACCGACAAAGAAGAAAACGGAAGCAGTTGCAGAGGCCAAGGCGGCACGTAAAGCCAAAGCAGATGCAGCGGCAGAGACAACGGATGGAGCATAAAGATGCCAAAGATGAAAACGCACAGCGGAGCTAAGAAGACTTTCCGCGTTACAGGTACCGGAAAGATCATGCACGAGCGCGCTGGCAAGCGACACTTACTCGAGCGTAAATCTTCACGCATTACACGCCGTCTCTCAACCGAGCAGTCAGCAAAGCCGACCGTCACAATGACAGCCAAGCGCATGCTTGGCTTGAAGTAAGGAACGTGGATTAAATGAGAGTAAAACGTGGAGTACATGCAGCTAAGAAGCGCCGTACAACTTTAGAGCGTGCCAGCGGTTATCGCGGACAACGTTCACGTCTTTTCACTAAGGCGAAGGAGCAAGTTACGCACTCAATGGTCTACGCATTCAATGACCGTAAAGATAAAAAAGGCGATTTCCGTCGCCTATGGATTCAACGCATTAATGCTGGTTGCCGTGCACATGGTTTGACTTACAACCGTTTCATCCAAGGCCTAAAAGCTGCCGGTGTTGAAGTAGATCGTCGTGTTCTATCGGATCTAGCAACTAATGATCCAGCCACGTTTAAGACCCTTGTAGATGTTGCTCGTAAGAGCCTCGTCTCTTTGTAAATAGCCAATGATTGAGAGCCTTAATTCGCCACATGTTGCGCGAGTTAAGGCTCTTATTGGTTCTAAGGGTTCGCGTGAACGAAGAGCAGCAGGTGCATTTGTTGCCGAAGGTCTGCAATGTTTTCGCGAAGCTATTAATTCGAATCAAGGTCCACGAATATCGACACTTTATTTAACTGAAAGCGCTCGAGTTAAAATCGATGAATTCACCGATCTATCACTCTTACAAACTTTTGATGTTTCTGATGAAGTTATGCGTGCAATGTCAGAAACGATTACTCCTCAAGGCATTCTTGCTATTTGCGAGATCCCAAAAAACTCTTTGGAATCCATACCGCTTGATGGAACAAGAAAATTTATTTATCTCTCAGAAGTTCAAGATCCGGGAAATGCTGGAACGATTTTACGTTCGGCCGATGCTTTTGGTATGGATGCCGTTATTACTTCACCGGGTAGCGTAGATATGTACTCACCAAAAGTAGTTCGAAGTACTGCCGGCTCTCTCTGGCATATTCCAGTTTTTGAATCTCTTGATCTCCAAGAGCTTCTCACATCGAAGCAACTTCATGCGTTTGCTCTCGGTGCCAGCGGTTCAAAACCCTTAGCTGATTTCAAGACCAAAGGTGATTGTTTAGCGATTTTTGGTAACGAGGCCCGAGGATTAGATAGTAATCAATCTCTATCCACAATTGAATCCGTACATATCCCGATGCCCGGATCGGCTGAATCTCTGAACCTTTCGGCGGCGGCATCTATAACCATGTACCACTTAGCAAATATGCGCTCCTTCTAAAGTTCGACCCGATAGACTCAGCCCTATGCGCGTTGAGGAGATTAGTGTCTGGATTTCAGATGCCCGCACCGCTTTTGATGGCGCGATTGATCTCGATGCCCTCAAAATTGTCCGATTAGCGCACACCGGAGATAAATCTCCGATTTCTTTAGCATCACGCGCGCTCGGAGGCATGGCTCCAGAAGATAAGGCAAGTTTTGGAAAGTTAATAGGTGATGCCAAGGCTGCGATCGCTTCTGCATTAGCAGGGGCAACGGCCGCATTAGAGGCTGAACGCGACCGAAAAGTTTTGCTCGAAGAAGTAGTCGACGTTACTTTGCCCGTGCAACGCGCCCACCGCGGGGGACTTCATCCAATTTCAATTATCAGAAATGAAGTCACAGATTTCTTTATAGAGCAGGGATTCTCTGTTGAGGAAGGTCCTGAGCTTGAATCAGGCTGGCTCAACTTTGATGCGCTAAACATGCCTGCAGATCACCCAGCACGAACTATGCAGGATACATTTTTTATTGAGCCCGTTGAATCTGGCATGGTTTTGCGCACGCATACGTCGCCCGTACAGATTCGCACGATGCTGACCCAGACACCACCTATTTACATAATTTGTCCAGGGCGCACATTTCGAGCCGATGAGCTCGATGCCACACACAGTCCAGTTTTTCACCAGGTAGAAGGCTTAGTCGTTGATAAAGGCATCACGATGGCGCACTTAAAAGGAACACTAGATAACTTTGCACGCCATATGTTCGGCCCAGGTGTTACAACTCGACTTCGTCCATCATTTTTTCCATTCACCGAACCAAGTGCTGAAGTAGATATTTTCTTTAACAATCGTTGGATTGAATGGGGCGGTTGCGGAATGGTAAATCCAATGGTGCTTGCAACATGCGGAATCGATACCGATCTTTATAGCGGTTTTGCTTTCGGAATGGGGCTAGAAAGAACGCTCATGGTTCGTCACGGCATTACCGATATGCACGATATTGTCGAAGGCGATCTTCGTTTCACCCGCCAGTTTGGAGTTGGCCTGTAATGCTGACACCTTTGTCGTGGATAAAAGAGTTTGTTGATATTCCTGCTTCAATAACGGCTCAGGAGATATCTGATGCACTTATTCGAGTCGGTTTTGAAGTTGAAGAGATTATTGAACAGGGTGCAGATTTAACCGGACCACTTGTGTTTGCAAAAGTTCTCTCGATTGAAGAGATTACTGAGTTTAAAAAGCCAATTCGCTACGTCGGAATTGATTGCGGTGAAGGTACAACGCGTTATGTCATTTGTGGTGCAACGAACTTTGTTGTAGGGGATATGGTTGTAGCAGCCCTTCCTGGCGCGGTCTTGCCGGGTGATTTCACTATCACAGCGCGAGAAACATATGGCAAAACTTCAAATGGAATGATCTGCTCGGTGCGTGAATTGGGCATCGGTGATGACCACGCTGGGATCATGGTTTTACACGGTGGTGAAGTTGAAATTGGCGCAAATGCCATTGAGGGTTTGCAGATTAACGATGTAATTTTCGATGTATCAATTAATCCAGATCGCGGTTACGCCCTCAGTATTCGAGGCATGGCCCGTGAAGTTGCCGGTTCACTCGGCCTCACATTTAGAGACCCAGTTGAGGCGTTACGCAATCTTGAGTTCACGGAAACTGGCAAGGGAGTTAGCGCAAAAATCGCTGACCCTTCCACGGCATCGGTTTTCTATCTACGAACTCTTACTAACTTTGATCCGAAGGCAACAACACCGCTGTGGATGCGTCGGCGAATCGAAAAAATGGGGATGCGCTCAATCTCATTAGTGGTCGACGTTACAAACTACGTCATGCTCGAACTTGGGCAACCCTTGCATGCTTTTGATGCCTCAAAGATTAAAGGTGGCTTGATCGTTAAGCGGGCCGGCTCTGCCCAAGCTTTTACAACTTTGGATGGTCAGGTACGCCAGTTGGATACCGATGATTTGATGGTTTGTGATGATGAAAAACCATTAGCCCTTGCAGGCACAATGGGTGGGGCTTTCTCTGAAATCTCTGAAGCCACCACGGAGATTGCCCTCGAAGCAGTTCGCTTTGATCCAACTTTAATTGCAAAGAATTCACGTCGTCACAAAATCTCCTCTGAAGCTTCGCGCAGATTTGAACGCAGCGTTGATCCATCTTTGGCCGAGTTTGCCACTGCTCGATGCGTTCAACTTTTAAGTGCGCATAGTTCGGCTACGCATGTGGCAACCGTCGTTGCTGGAGAACCACGCTATGCGCCAGTAGTAACCATAGATCCTGCAAAAATTTCAGCGATTCTTGGCATTGAAATCCCGCCGAAAAAAATAGCGGAAGTTTTGCGTGTAATCGGTTGTGATGTTGACGAAAAAGAGTTTGCCGTTGACCCTCCATCGTGGCGCTTTGACCTTGTAACGGTTTCAGATTTTGCTGAAGAAGTCGCGCGAATGATTGGTTACGACTCAATTCCATCGATTCTTCCGCCACGTCCATTCCATGCAACCTTGACGAACAACCAAAAGCGTCGAAGGGCGATAGCTTCTATGCTTGCCAGCCGTGGTTTAGCTGAAGTGCAAACATTTCCATTCACCAATCAAGCAACAATTGATTCGATGGGTTTCATCGGAGAACGCGCTGCCACGTACCGCATCGCCAACCCAATGTCTGAAGAGTTTCCTCTTATGCGAGTACACCTCGTCCCTGGTTTGATTGAAGTTGCACAGCGCAATATCAATCGTGGTGCAAAAAATTTTGCAATCTTTGAGATGGGCTCGATTTTCCGTAGCTCTAAGAAGTTACCCACCGCAATTTCTCCCGAGCTTTCAGTGCGACCTGAGCAGAAATTGATTGAAGAGATTTTTGCGAGCGTACCGCCACAGGGGTATCACGTTGCCGGTGTTTTAGTAGGAAAAATAGAGAATGAGAATTGGCAGGGTAAGGCGCGCGATTACAACTGGAGCGATGCAATCGCCTTTGCTGAAGATATTTTGGATCTGTGCAATTTAAAGTGGACGGTAGCACGTTCTGATTTTGCGCCTTGGCATCCAGGTCGCTGTGCCGAATTGATTATTGACGGCAAAGCCGTGGCACATGCAGGTGAGCTTCATCCCCGTATTCTCGAGGCATATGGTTTGCCCGCGCGCTCAGTGGCATTTGCAGTAGGCCTGAGCGTTTTGCCGCATTCGCAGTTAGTGCGACCAACTCAAGTTGGGACAATGCCTGCGGCGCTTCAGGATGTCGCACTTATTGTTGACTCAACTGTAAGTGCCCAATCTGTAGAGGCTGCACTTCGCGAAGGTGCTGGAGCCCTTCTTGAATCAATTACCTGTTTTGATCGCTACGACAAGATTGGGGAAGGGAAGGTTTCACTAGCCTTCACGCTAACTTTTCGCGCACCTGATAGAACGCTCACAGGCGATGAGGTTTCAGCTATGCGTGAGGCGGCTACTGCGGTGGCAACTGCTAAATGTGGAGCGGTAGTTCGTACCGCATAAATATGCATGCGTTTGCATAAATATTGCTTTTGATTTATGCTGACTTAATGAAAACAGCGGTTATTGGTGGTAGCGGCTATGCCGGGGGAGAACTCCTGCGGATTTTATCGGGACATCCACATTTTGAAGTTGTAACCGTTAGTGCGCATTCAAATGCCGGAGAGCTTGTCACCTCGGTACATCCTCAACTTCGCAGTTATGCAGGACGCTTATTTGCCACCGTTGATTCAATAGATTTCTCCAATATCGATCTTGTTTTTCTTGCCCTTCCGCACGGTGAATCAGCGGCTCTGATTTCAACGATTCCTTCGAGAGTAAAGATTGTTGATTTAGGTGCAGATTTCAGATTAGAGGATGCAAGCCAATGGGGAAAATATTACGGAGGCGTCCATGCCGGTGCTTGGGTCTATGGATTACCAGAGCTCGCATCTGGTCAACGTGATGCAATCAAAAGCGAAAGTAGAGTGGCAAACCCCGGTTGCTACGCAACCTCAATTTCACTCGGAATCGTTCCTGCTGTTGACTTTATCGATGTGTCAGACATCGTGGTCGTTGCAGCTTCGGGTACTACAGGAGCCGGAAGAAGCGCAAGAATAAATCTGATTGCAAGTGAAGTTATGGGCTCGCTGACCTCATACAAATTCGGTGGAGTTCACCAGCACACGCCTGAAATTGAGCAAGCGATATCCGCTGTGGCGCAAAAACCTGCGAAAATTTCTTTCACACCAATTCTTGCTCCAATGCCGCGTGGAATTCTTTCGACGATCACTGCCAAATTAGTTAAACCACTTTCCACGCTCGAAGCGCATGCAATGTATACGAAGGCCTACGGTGACGAGTACTTCATAGATGTACTGCCACTTGGTCAGATGCCTAAGACGAGTGCTTTAACTGGTAGCAATAAGGCGCAGATTCAAGTGGCCGTTGATGAGCACACTCATCGCTTGATCGTCTCTGTCGCCATTGATAATTTAGGTAAAGGCGCAGCCGGACAGGCGATTCAAAATGCGAATTTGATATGTGGGTTGGATGAGAAAACCGGAATCGACCATGATGGGTTTGGAGCATGAAGCTGCCACAAGGTTTTAGGTCGGGCGCAACCGCTGCAGGGTTAAAGAGTTCAGGCGCACTCGATTTAACAGTCATAGAAAATTTCGGTCCGCGCTTTGACGCTGCCGCGGTTTTTACGAGCAATAAAGTAGTTGCAGCACCGGTTATTTGGTCTCGCCAGGTTGCCAAGGAAGGAATTGTTCGAGCAGTAGTTCTTAACTCAGGCGGGGCAAATGCATGTACGGGCCCGCAGGGCTTTGCCGATACGCATAAGACGGCTGAATTCGTTGGTGAACTGCTCAATGTATCTGCGGGCGAAGTAGTCGTTTGTTCA
This sequence comes from Actinomycetota bacterium, assembly GCA_015660815.1. Classification (GTDB taxonomy): domain Bacteria; phylum Actinomycetota; class Actinomycetes; order Nanopelagicales; family Nanopelagicaceae; genus Planktophila. Next base: position 65,862 of record JACSDF010000003.1, on the reverse strand, counting down.
ACGGGATTAATTGGCGAACTTCTGCCAATGTCAAAAATTCTCACTGGCTTAGAAGTTATTGCACCACAGTTAAGTAATGATGGATTGTTAGCAAGTGCACAGGCGATCATGACCACTGATTCTGTCCCCAAGATCGCTAGTGCAAAAAAGTATGGCGTTGAATTTTCCGGAATTGCAAAGGGCGCGGGGATGTTGGCACCGGCACTTGCCACTATGTTGTCTGTGGTAATGACTGATGCAGTTGTTTCTGAAAATATTCAGAACGTATTTTCCAAGGCAATTGATCGAACCTTTAATCGTATTGACTCTGATGGCTGTACATCTACTAACGACACGGTTTTATTGATGTCATCAGGGGCTAGTGGAATTGAATTAAATGACGATCAACTTGAAGAGCTACTTATGGAGGTTTGCGGATCGCTATCAGAGCAACTTATCGCCGATGCTGAGGGCTCAACCAAGACCGTAGCGATACATGTTTCAAATGCCGCTTCAGAGAGTGATGCTGTGGAAATTGGACGTGCCTGTGCACGAAATAACTTATTGAAAGCGGCAATATTTGGTGGAGATCCTAACTGGGGACGAGTACTTGCTGCCGTCGGTACCGCCGACGCCCACATGGACCCTTTTGCAATTGGCGTCAAACTAAATGGCGTTCAGGTAGCCACTAATAGCGCACCGGATGCCGACAAAAACTTAGTTGATTTCTCTCATAGGCTAGTAGAAATCGAAATCAACATGAATTGTGGCGCCCATTCTGCAGTTATTGTGACCAATGATTTGTCCCATGATTACGTTCACGAGAATTCGGCTTACTCCACATGATTGTCGTTAAATTTGGCGGTCATGCGATGGTAGATGAAACCGGAAATTTTGCTAAGGCGATTGAAGCCGCCCAAAAAATGGGCGAAACGGTAGTTGTAGTTCACGGAGGCGGACCTCAGATAGACCAAGCCCTCGAAAAAGCGGGAATTACCAGCGAATTTGTCGGTGGTTTTCGAGTTACTTCTCCTGAAGTTTTCGCTGTGGTTGAAGCGGTTCTAACTGAAGAAGTCGGTCCGAACGTCGCCCACACTCTCAATACTTTTGGAATAAAGGCCAAAGCAATTTCGGGTCGCACTTTGCCAACCTTTGTATCCCGAAAAAGAACGTTTCTCGTTGACGGTACTACTGCCGACCTGGGATTAGTTGGAGATGTAGTCAGTGTTGATGCTTCAGAGATTCTTGCATTGGTGGATAGCAACATTGTTCCGGTGGTAGCGCCGATTTCTGCAGATATTGATTCTGACAATGGTTTAAATGTAAATGCCGATTTAGCGGCAGCGGCCTTGGCCGGCGCTCTCGGTGCATCGGCGCTCATTATCATGACCGACGTTCCTGGCATTTATAGGCAATGGCCTGACAAGGCTTCACTTATAGAAGTGATCTCATCAACAGAACTCTCAGAGATCAAGAATATTTTTGCGCAGGGAATGGCGCCAAAAGTGCAGTCCGCACTCGATGCAATTGCCAACGGTGCTAAAGCCGTCAGGATTATTGACGGAACTGATCCTGAAAGCTTTGCCGCTGCCCTGGCTGGCACAGGCGGAACATTGGTGGTCGCATGAAAAATAGTGATTTCTCACAACGTTGGAGCTCGGCCATTCAAAATAACTACGGCGTTCCAAGAATTGCGCTTGTAAAGGGTAAAGGAATTGTCGTTACAGATGCTGATGGAAAACCCTATTTAGATTTTCTAGGCGGGATTTCTACAAATCTTCTTGGACATGCGCATCCAGCTATCGTAAAGGCCGTTAGTAAACAGATTTCCATGCTCTCTCATGTAAGCAATTTCTATGCGCATCCTAATGTTGTAGAACTTGCCGAAAAACTCATCGCAATGACGGGTGCCGAAAGTGGAAAAGTCTTCTTTTGTCAGTCAGGGGCCGAAGCCAATGAAGCGGCCTTTAAACTCTCACGCAAAACTGGGAAAGTTCGTGTTGTTGCGGCGCAGGGGGCATTTCATGGTCGAACAATGGGAGCCCTATCTTTAACTGGGCAACCTTCAAAGCGCGAAGCATTTCTGCCGTTAATTAAAGGCGTGAAACACGTGCCTTATGGCGATATTTCCGCGATGCGAAAAGCCGTCACTAAGAAAACTGCAATGGTAATCATTGAACCAATAATGGGTGAAGCAGGGGTCATTGTTCCGCCACCCGGATATTTGCAAGAACTTCGTAAATTATGTGATGAAAAGGGCGCTCTACTTGTCTTTGATGCAGTTCAAACCGGAATGGGTCGCACGGGGGATTGGTTTGGTTATGAATACTCCGGGATCACACCCGATGTAATTACCTTAGCTAAAGGGCTAGGTGGAGGACTTCCACTTGGCGCAATGATTGCACTCGGTAAGGCCGCTAATTTATTTAATCCCGGAGATCACGGTTCAACTTTTGGTGGAAATCCAGTTACGACCGCGGCTGGTCTTGCGGCGATTAAGTTCATCGAAAACAAAGATCTGCTTGCTACGGTAAAAGTGCAGGGGGAGTATTTAATGCAAGAGCTTGCGTTAATCCCAGGAGTCAAAGAGGTTCGCGGTGCCGGTTTATTGCTAGGAATTGAGCTGGTCAGCCTCGAAGCTGGCCACGTTGCACGCGCCCTTGAAGAAAAGGGTGTTCTAGTAAATGCGGCCACGGATTCAACTATTCGAATAGCACCTGCATTGATCGTCACAGATGCTCAAATCAAAAAGTTTATTTCAATTTTTCGAAAGGTACTCAGCGATGTCAGTTAGCGCACAATCTGTTGCAGCACGCAGAGCTAAAGCGATCTCGCTCATTCAAGAGGGATTAGTTCATTCGCAATCTGATTTAGTAGTCCTACTTAAGAAAGCTGGCTACAAAGTAACTCAAGCTACTGCCAGTAGAGATTTAGAGGAGATCGGCGCAATCCGTGCTCGAAACACCGTAGGTGAATCAACCTATGAAATTCGTGAAAGTTCAGATGATGCAATCGTTCGAAGCACGCCGGTGCCTTCTCAACTCATTCTCTCAGTTGATCACAGTGCGAATTTAGCTGTAATTCATACTCCACCTGGTGCGGCCCAGTTTCTAGCCAGTTCACTCGATCACGCTAACCTGACGGGAGTAATAGGGACTATCGCTGGTGACGACACGATAATTTTGGTATCCAAGAAAGCAACGGGCGGAGCGAATTTAGCGAAAGAATTGCTTGCTTATGCACGTGGCGATGGAAAGAGGAAATAATGGCGCTCTGGGGTGGACGTTTCAGTCAAGGACCCGAAGACTCAGTGTTTGCTCTCTCCAGGAGTATTCATTTCGACTGGCGTTTAGCTCCGTATGACCTTCGCTCCTCAATAGCGCATTTAGCAGTCCTGAAAAAGAATGGATTGATTAATGGCGATGATGCCGCTGCAATTCTTGCCGGACTTAAAGCCCTTGCCGTCGAGGTTGCCAATGGTGAATTTCAACCCATCGCAAGTGATGAAGATGTTCATAGCGCACTAGAGCGTGGATTAACTGAAAAACTTGGCGAAATCGGGGGAGCTCTGCGTGCCGGCCGCTCTCGCAATGATCAAGTCACAACCGATCTTCGTCTCTTTGCAATCGATCACATGTTAGAGATAGCGATGCTAATTACTAAACTTCAAGATGCAATCCTAAGTAAAGCAACGGAATACGTTAATGATCCAGCCCCGGGATTCACCCATATTCAACATGCTCAGCCCGTCTCATTCGGCCACGAGCTTGCAAAACATGCACATGCATTTGCTCGAGATCTTGATCGAATAGATGATTGGTTGTCGCGTACTTCTGTTAGTTCATTAGGTGCAGGCGCTTTGGCCGGATCTTCACTTGCACTAGATCCTGCATTTACCGCAGCCAATCTAGGTTTTCAAACTTCATTTGCCAACAGTATTGATGCCGTTAGCGATCGCGATTATGTTGCAGAAGCGCTCTTTATTTTCGCAATGATCGGAACGCATCTCTCTCGAATTGGTGAAGAGTGGACGCTCTGGTCTTCTACCGAGTTTGCTTGGGCCAAAGTGGCGGATGCTTATTCAACCGGCTCATCGATTATGCCTCAGAAAAAAAATCCAGATATGGCTGAGTTAGCCCGCGGTAAATCAGGCAGGCTCATCGGAAATCTTATGAGCGTATTAACAATGCTCAAAGGTCTTCCATTTGCCTATAACCGAGATTTACAGGAGGACAAAGAGCCCTTGTTCGACAGTATCGACACATTGTTACTGGTTCTACCCGCAGTTACTGGAATGATTTCAACAACGGATTTTGATCGCGATAAAATGGCATTGGCGGCACCAACAGGTTTTTCATTAGCCACTGAAATCGCCGATTATTTGGCTAAAAAACGCGTTCCATTTTCTCAAGCCCATGAAGCTGCTGGAGAATGTGTGGCGCTGTGTGAGGCTTCAGATCTTCAACTTCATCAACTAACCGATGCTCAGTTTCTTCAGGTTCATCCACAATTAGATGGTGGAGTTCGCACGGTATTAACCGTTCATGGCGCATTGAATTCACGCACAACGTTAGGTGGCACTGCGCCAGCCCTTGTCGCTACCCAGATTGAAGAGGCACAAATTGCTAATGCAGAGACCGAGCAGAAAATTGCCAGCAGGATGCAGGCATTTTCAGAGATGATGAGCGCATGAATCTAATTGAAGATCTGCGCTGGCGAGGCTTGATTGCACAATCGACCGATGAAAAAGATCTGATTGACGCGCTTAAGAAACCGCTAACGCTCTATATCGGTTTTGATCCAACTGCAGCCTCATTACATGTGGGCAATCTCGTGGTTCTTTTAGTTTTGCGACGTTTTCAATTGGCTGGGCATAATCCCATCGCCTTAGTTGGAGGCGCTACTGGCTTAGTTGGCGATCCAAGCGGACGCAATGACGAGCGCACACTCAACAGCGGTGATGTTGTTGAAGGCTGGGTTAAAGGAATTCGTAAACAAGTTGCAGCTTTTCTAGATTTTGATACCACAGTAAATCCAGCAGTTGTTGTAAACAATTTGGATTGGACCGCTCCTCTTAGTGCAATTGAATTTCTTCGAGATATTGGTAAACATTTTTCCGTCAATCAAATGCTCTCGAAGGAATCGGTGTCAGCGCGTTTAGAAGCTGGTGGAATTTCATACACGGAGTTTTCCTATCAAGTTTTGCAGTCATACGATTTCCTAGAACTGTACCGACGCAATAACTGCACACTTCAACTGGGCGGCTCTGATCAATGGGGCAACATCGTTGCCGGCTTAGATTTAATTCGTCGAGTTGAATCAGGTAGTGGCCATGCACTTACTGTTCCATTGTTGGCTAAATCAGATGGCTCGAAGTTTGGTAAAACTGCCGGCGGAAGTATTTGGTTAGATCCGGCAATGACTTCGCCGTACGCTTTTTTCCAGTTCTGGCTAAACACTGAAGACAAAGATGTGATTAATTTTCTCAAAGTATTTTCTTTTAAATCACATGAAGAGATAACGGAATTAGCAAATTCGCACGCATTAAATCCGGGCTTACGCGAAGCACATCGTGCCTTGGCACAAGAACTTACAACGATGGTTCATGGGGCCGATGCGACAACTCGCGTTGAAAGCGCGGCACGTGCACTTTTTGGTCAAGGCGATCTGAGCGAACTCGATGAAGCCACTCTCGCAAGTGCTTTAGCAGAGCTTCCGCGTACGGTTATTTCAAAGGATCAAGAGTTTCCTACATGGGTGGATCTCCTAGCAGCAACAGGCGTCGTAGATTCGAAATCAGCTGCGCGTCGTGTGATAAAAGATGGTGGCGCATATCTCAATAATGAAAAGGTGATATCCGAAGAGTTCGCTCCGACGAAATCCTCGTTTTTATGCGGCAAATATGCGGTTTTGAGAAAAGGCAAGCGCGATCTTGCCGCCGTTGAATTAATTTAACCTCCAACTTACTGGCCTAAAACCCTAGCCCGCTAGCGTTATTTTGTGTTTTCTCGTACATGAAAATATCGAAATGGCCGATTTGACCCGTCTGAGCGTGCGGGTTATAGTTAGCGTCTTGTTGTGAATCGGACGTTTTAGGCCGAACAGCATCGATTATCAGCTCTAATTCATACATGTAGCCCGGTTTGACCGCGCCCGCCTGTATGGGCTAGGTTTGGCAGTCTGCCCTGAAAACAGGATAACTCCTGGGACCAGTGCGCATCCGTACCTTGAGAACTCAACAGCGTGCTATAAGTCAATGCAATATATGCCATATGTGGCTCTATTTGACATGCTTTAAATAGCGCAAAGTAAGTGTTTTACACTCACTTTTTGATAATACCCACGGCAAAAAAAATACTTCAATGAGGTATGACTGTTAAAAGTTATACCCGTTGATTTCCTTTGGATATAAGACAAAATAAACGTTAGTTTGTTTGTCTGTACGCCAGATAAAACTTTCTATGGAGAGTTTGATCCTGGCTCAGGACGAACGCTGGCGGCGTGCTTTACACATGCAAGTCGAGCGATGAGATCCCTTCGGGGATGGATTAGCGGCGAACGGGTGAGGAACACGTGAGGAATCTACCTTCAACACTGGGATAACTCCGGGAAACCGGGGCTAATACCGGATACGAGAACCGCAGGCATCTGTGGCTCTGGAAAGTTTTTCGGTTGAAGATGACCTCGCGGCCTATCAGCTTGTTGGTGAGGTAATGGCTCACCAAGGCGACGACGGGTAGCCGGCCTGAGAGGGCGACCGGCCACACTGGGACTGAGACACGGCCCAGACTCCTACGGGAGGCAGCAGTGGGGAATATTGGGCAATGGAGGGAACTCTGACCCAGCGACGCCGCGTGCGGGATGAAGGCCTTCGGGTTGTAAACCGCTTTCAGCAGGGAAGAAGCGAAAGTGACGGTACCTGCAGAAGAAGCACCGGCTAACTATGTGCCAGCAGCCGCGGTAATACATAGGGTGCAAGCGTTGTCCGGAATTATTGGGCGTAAAGAGCTCGTAGGTGGTTCGTCACGTCGGATGTGAAAATCTGGGGCTTAACCCCAGACCTGCATTCGATACGGGCGAGCTAGAGTGTGGTAGGGGAGACTGGAATTCCTGGTGTAGCGGTGGAATGCGCAGATATCAGGAGGAACACCAATGGCGAAGGCAGGTCTCTGGGCCATTACTGACACTGAGGAGCGAAAGCGTGGGGAGCGAACAGGATTAGATACCCTGGTAGTCCACGCCGTAAACGGTGGGCACTAGTTGTGGGAACCTTCCACGGTTTCTGCGACGCAGCTAACGCATTAAGTGCCCCGCCTGGGGAGTACGATCGCAAGATTAAAACTCAAAGGAATTGACGGGGCCCCGCACAAGCAGCGGAGCATGCGGCTTAATTCGACGCAACGCGAAGAACCTTACCAAGGCTTGACATATACAGGAATATGGCAGAGATGTCATAGCCGCAAGGTCTGTATACAGGTGGTGCATGGTTGTCGTCAGCTCGTGTCGTGAGATGTTGGGTTAAGTCCCGCAACGAGCGCAACCCTCGTTCTGTGTTGCCAGCATTTAGTTGGGGACTCACAGGAGACTGCCGGGGTTAACTCGGAGGAAGGTGGGGATGACGTCAAATCATCATGCCCCTTATGTCTTGGGCTGCACGCATGCTACAATGGCTGGTACAAACGGCTGCGATACCGCAAGGTGGAGCGAATCCGAAAAAGCCAGTCTCAGTTCGGATTGGGGTCTGCAACTCGACCCCATGAAGTCGGAGTTGCTAGTAATCGTAGATCAGCAACGCTACGGTGAATACGTTCCCGGGGCTTGTACACACCGCCCGTCACGTCACGAAAGTCGGTAACACCCGAAGTCAGTGGCCCAACCGTAAGGGGGGAGCTGCCGAAGGTGGGATCGGTGATTGGGACGAAGTCGTAACAAGGTAGCCGTACCGGAAGGTGCGGCTGGATCACCTCCTTTCTAAGGAGCATTCACATGCGCTGGACATAGGTTTCAGCAATAAGCAGGTGAGCTCATAAGTGGAGCATTGACTTAGGTTTATTACAAAATTCATCCATTAGTACAACCCTCTACTAACTATTTATAGTTTTTAGTGGGAGTGGAAACTTGGCTCTGTTTCAAAGAATTAACTGAGCACGTTGTTGGGTCCTGAGGGGACGGCTGAAGAGCCAAACCTCTGGACTTAATAAGGCGAAGAAACCAACTCTCTACTCTTTAATCAGAGTTTTTGAGTAAGGTCTTCAAGGCTTTATTGAGTACCGCCCGTATTTTGAGAACTACACAGTGGACGCGAGCATCTTTGTGGTCAAATTATTAAGCGCACATGGCGGATGCCTTGGCATCAGAAGCCGATGAAGGACGTAGTAGGCTGCGATAAGCCTCGGGGAGCTGTCAAACGAGCTTTGATCCGAGGATTTCCGAATGGGGAAACCCAGCCAGAGTAATGTCTGGTTATTTCTACCTGAATATATAGGGTAGATAAAGGGAACGTGGGGAAGTGAAACATCTCAGTACCCACAGGAAGAGAAAACAACCGTGATTCCGTTAGTAGTGGCGAGCGAAAGCGGAAGAGGCCAAACCAATACTGTGTCAAGCCGGCAGGCGTTGCAGTATCGGGGTTGAGGGACTTTTTGAATCAACTGCCGTTGATTAACAGAGTAAAAAATCAGTTGGGTAAGTGAATGGCGTGGGAAAGCCAGGCACAGAGGGTGAGACCCCCGTAGCTGAAACTCGATTGACTCTGATTAAGTATCCCAAGTAATGCCGGACTCGAGGAATCCGGCATGAATCTGGCGGGACCACCCGCTAAGCCTAAATACTCTCTGATGACCGATAGCGGACTAGTACCGTGAGGGAAAGGTGAAAAGAACCCCGTAAGGGGAGTGAAATAGAATCTGAAACCGTGTGCGTACAAGCCGTTGGAGCTACCTTGAGTAGTGACAGCGTGCCTTTTGAAGAATGAGTCTACGAGTTAGTGTCGTGTGGCAAGGTTAACCCGTCGAGGGGAAGCCGTAGCGAAAGCGAGTCTGAATAGGGCGTCAGAGTCGCACGATCTAGACCCGAAGCGAGGTGATCTACGCATGGTCAGGTTGAAGCGCGGGTAAGACCGCGTGGAGGACCGAACCCACTAATGTTGAAAAATTAGGGGATGAACTGTGTGTAGGGGTGAAAGGCCAATCAAACTTCGTGATAGCTGGTTCTCTCCGAAATGCATTTAGGTGCAGCGTCACGTGTTTCTTACCGGAGGTAGAGCTACTGGATGGTCGAGGGGGCCTACAAGCTTACCAACATCAGCCAAACTCCGAATGCCGGTAAGTGAGAGCGTGGCAGTGAGACTGTGGGGGATAAGCTTCATAGTCGAGAGGGAAACAACCCAGAATAGCAACTAAGGTCCCAAAGCCTGTGCTAAGTGGAAAAGGATGTGGAGTCGCATAGACAACCAGGATGTTGGCTTAGAAGCAGCCACCATTAAAAGAGTGCGTAATAGCTCACTGGTCAAGTGATTCCGCGCCGACAATGTAACGGGGCTCAAGCACAGCACCGAAGTTCTATCATTCAAACATTATCCCGGTCTAACGGCTTGTCTGTTAGATCCAGGAGTCTGGATGGGTAGGAGAGCGTTGTGTAGCTGGTGAAGCGGCGGGGGAACCCAGCCGTGGAAGCTACACAAGTGAGAATGTAGACATGAGTAGCGAGAGAAATGTGAGAAACATTTCCGCCGAAAGACCAAGGGTTCCTGGGCCAGGCTAATCCGCCCAGGGTAAGTCGGGACCTAAGGCGAGGCCGTCAGGCGTAGTCGATGGACAACTGGTTGATATTCCAGTACCCGCTTTAATTCGCCCATACCGAAAGAACTAATGCTAAGACTTCCAAGTTGAGCTGGCTTTTGTCGGCTCGATGGATCGGTCGAACCGGTGTTCAAGTAGGTAAGCAATGGTGTGACACAGGAAGGTAGTTCAACCCGGGCGATGGTTGTCCCGGGGTAAGGTTGTAGGGAGTGATGTAGGCAAATCCGCATCACATATATCCTGAGAGCTGATGCCGAGCCGTAAGGCGAAGTGAATGATCCTATGCTGTCAAGAAAAGCATCTAGCGAGAATTATTGCGGCCCGTACCCGAAACCGACACAGGTGGTCAGGTAGAGAATACCAAGGCGATCGAGAGAATTATGGATAAGGAACTCGGCAAAATGCCCCCGTAACTTCGGGAGAAGGGGGGCCCTCTGGCGTGTAGGAGTTTACCTCCGAAGCGTTAGGAGGCCGCAGAGACCAGGCTCAAGCGACTGTTTACCAAAAACACAGGTCCGTGCGAAGTAGCAATACGATGTATACGGACTGACGCCTGCCCGGTGCTGGAAGGTTAAGGGGACTGGTTAGCCGCAAGGCGAAGCTGAGAACTTAAGCCCCAGTAAACGGCGGTGGTAACTATAACCATCCTAAGGTAGCGAAATTCCTTGTCGGGTAAGTTCCGACCTGCACGAATGGCGTAACGACTTGAGCGCTGTCTCATCCGTAAACTCGGCGAAATTGCATTACGAGTAAAGATGCTCGTTACGCGCAGAAAGACGGAAAGACCCCGGGACCTTTACTATATCTTGATATTGGTGTTCGGAACGGTTTGTGTAGCATAGGTGGGAGACTTTGAAGCGGGCACGCCAGTGTTTGTGGAGTCATCGTTGAAATACCACTCTGATCGTTTTGAACTTCTAACCTCGGTCCGTAATCCGGATCAGGGACAGTGTCTGGTGGGTAGTTTGACTGGGGCGGTCGCCTCCTAAAAAGTAACGGAGGCGCTCAAAGGTTCCCTCAACCTGGTTGGCAATCAGGTGTCGAGTGTAAGTGCACAAGGGAGCTTAACTGTGAGACAGACATGTCGAGCAGGTGCGAAAGCAGGAACTAGTGATCCGGCGGTGGCTTGTGGAAGCGCCGTCGCTCAACGGATAAAAGGTACCCCGGGGATAACAGGCTGATCTTGCCCAAGAGTCCATATCGACGGCAAGGTTTGGCACCTCGATGTCGGCTCGTCTCATCCTGGGGCTGGAGTAGGTCCCAAGGGTTGGGCTGTTCGCCCATTAAAGAGGCACGCGAGCTGGGTTCAGAACGTCGTGAGACAGTTCGGTCCCTATCTTCTGTGCGCGCAGGAAACTTGAGAAGGCCTAACCCTAGTACGAGAGGACCGGGTTGGACGAACCTCTGGTGTGTCGGTTGTTCCGCCAGGAGCACCGCCGATTAGCTACGTTCGGAAGGGATAACCGCTGAAAGCATCTAAGCGGGAAGCTCGCTTCAAGATTAGGTTTCCCACTGATTTATCAGGTAAGGCCCCCAGCTAGACGACTGGGTTGATAGGCCGGAAGTGGAAGAGTCGTAAGACTTGGAGCTGACCGGTACTAATAGGCCGAGGATTTAACTACAAAGTTGCTACGCGTCCACTGTGTGGCTCTCGAGATACGGTCTCGAGATCCGCAAACAAATAAGAAGGCTTTGACCCCTTTTTATTTAGACCGAAAACTCAATAGTGTTTCGGCGACCATAGCGAGAGGGAAACACCCGGTCCCATTCCGAACCCGGAAGTTAAGCCTCTCAGCGTCGATGGTACTGCAAGGGTGACCTTGTGGGAGAGTAGAACGTCGCCGGACTTCTTTTATAAAAAGGGGCGCTTTAACGAGCGCCCCTTTTTTATTTCCCGTGAAGTAATCTTGGTAATGAAAACATTGCGTATTTAGTAAATTAATCAAAAATTAAAAAGAGGAGATTCAAATGGAAGAACGTAGAAACTCACGTCCACCATCTGATCGCCCCTCAAAACCTGGAGCTAAAAAACCATCTGGACCTAATTCCCAACGTCGCCGTGAAGATTTACCGGCACGTGGTGGATCAACATCGCGACCAGGACCTGCACCAATGGATCGCGATCAATCAAGATTACGTCCACGAATTTTCGAACCCGATATCCCTGAAGAGATCACAGGGGAGGAGCTCGATAAATCTTTGCGCGCTGAACTTCTATCTCTCTCCCCAGAGAATGCGAAAGTAGTTTCAAGACACCTCGAGTGTCTTGCTTTGTATGCCGATTCCGATCCGCTTCTTGCACATAAACATGGAGTTGCTGCAGCACATCATGCCGGACGTTTAGCTGTAGTTCGCGAATCAGCAGGATACGCAGCATACCGCGCAGGTTTTTATGAGATTGCATTAAAAGAATTACGTGCCGCACATCGAATTTCAGGCGATGTTTCCATGTGGCCCGTTATGGCCGATTGCGAACGCGGTCTTGGTAATCCACTAAAAGCACTTGCACTTGCTGGATCTTCTGAAGTAAAACGTTTAGCTAAACCAGAAGAGATTGAGATGAGAATCGTTGCTGCGGGTGCTCGTCGTGATTTAGGTGAACTCGATGCAGCTGTCGTAACACTAACGTGCAAGGAATTGTCGAATGAAAGCGAAGGTTGGGCAGTTCGTCTTCGCTATGCATACGCTGATTCACTATATGCTGCAGGTCGCACAAAAGAGGCACGCGATTGGTTTGCCAAGTGTGCACAACTTGATTCAGAAGAATCAACTGATGCGAACGAGCGTTCATAATTTTTCATCACGTACTCTCTCAAGGCCATCTAAAATTAAATCTAGTACGAATGCATATTCAATTTCGTGATCATGTGTAGCTTCGAGAATAATTTCGCTTGCATATGGAAATTTCTCTAGCCTTTGTTGCATATATATCGCTGCAACTTCAGGACCGAATGATTCCATTCCAAGTTTAAAACCTATTTCTTGCAGAGTGGAACCGTAGAGATGGTTATCCAGTGCGTGAAGTGCGTGGTGCGTTAGTTGAGTAGAAAATCCTGCTCTACGTAAAACTCCCATAGTTGTCTCGGCATACATTAAAGAGGCACCCCCAATATTTGGGCGAGACATGCTTAATCCGCAAGCCCACGGATGTTTCCATAGAATTTTTTGCGCAGAGAGTGAACTTCGTCGCAGAGATTCCTTCCAATGGATATTGATATCAGGTGAATCAAAAAGGCTGACGATGAAATCGCACATCGCGTCGAGAAGTTCTTCCTTGTTAGAGATGTAGTTGTAGAGCGACATAGCTTTGACGTCGAGCTCTAAACCAAGTTTGCGCATACTTAAAGACTCAATTCCATCGCGATCTGCAACAGCGATGGCAGCTCTTAAGACTCGCTCTCTGCTGAGATTTTCACGAACTACGACGCTCTGGTCTTTTGCTTGATTTGACATAGTCTTTGACATGGTTGTATCTTACACCATAAGCATACAATGTAAGTCTCTAGGGGGAGAAATGAAGTCAGTTACATACAAAAAATACGGTTCGGCAGATGTTTTAGAGATCTCTGAGGTAGAAGTTCCAGCGATTACCGAAAATCAGGTTTTGGTGAAAGTCCAGGCAGTTTCCATCAATCCTGCAGATTGGCACTTCATGCGAGGGACTCCGTATTTAGTTCGGCTACAAAGTGGTCTGTTAAAACCCAAGAAAGGCAATTTTGGGCTAGATATGGCCGGAATCGTTGAAACTGTAGGTGCAAAGGTTTCAGAGTTCAAAGTTGGCGATGAGGTCTATGGAGAAAGCATGGGAGCGCTATCGGATTTCGCGGTATTTGGGAAAGATTCTTTAGCTTTGAAGCCTTCAAGTTTGAATTACGAAGAGGCAGCGGCCGTGCCAATGGCGGGCTTTACCGCCATCCAAGCTCTGCGCGATAAAGCCGGAGTTAAAGCTGGTCAGAAGGTTTTGATTGTTGGCGCATCAGGTGGAGTCGGAACTTTTGCAGTCCAGATTGCTAAAGCAATGGGTGCCAACGTTACAGGCGTTTGCAGTACGGTAAATGTTGAGATGGTGAAATCAATCGGTGCCGATCGAGTTATAGATTATAAAAAGGAAGACTTCTTTACTGGATTAGATAAGTACGACGTTATCATTCAGACGGCCGGTAACTACACGTTGAAACAGCTTCGTGCGGCGGGGTAAAAGCTACCTTCGGAATGGGATTTGTTTTTGGAATGCTCAAGACGCTAGTGATATCGAAGATGTCTAAACAGAAGATACCGGCATTTTTAGCAAAGCGAAGTAAGACAGATTTGATTGCACTAACTGATCTGATTGACTCAGGAAAGGTGCGACCAATTATTGATCGTAGGTATCCAATGGTAGATGTGGCACAAGCAGTTACCTATTTAGAGGCCGGACATGCACGCGGCAAAGTTGTCATAAATATGTAATCTGCAGTAATTGCATACTATCTTTGAAGTGATTATTGAATTAGGCTTCGCTTAATTCAATAATCACTCGTATTTAGGGGTTATCAATTAATGTCAAAAATTATTCACGATGCAGCGGTTGCGCTTCAACCAGAGTTAGCTGACTTAAGGCATCGTTTGCATCAGCGACCTGAACTTGGTCTGCATTTACCTGAGACGCAGGCGATGGTTCTTGAGGCGCTGGATGGACTTGGTCTAGAGATTACTCTGGGCAAGACGCTCTCATCTGTGACTGCTGTACTGCGAGGTGCCAAACGCGGCAAGGCAGTGTTGCTACGCGGTGATATGGACGCACTGCCTATTCAAGAGGAAACAGGCGTGGATTACTCGAGCACTATCGACGGCGCAATGCATGCATGTGGACATGATTTACATACTGCGATGTTGGTTGGTGCAGCGAAATTACTTGCGGCACATCGTGATCAACTAGAGGGTGATGTTGTCTTTATGTTCCAACCTGGTGAAGAGGGCCAAGACGGCGCTGGCCACATGATTGCTGAGGGTGTTTTGGATGCCGCGGGAGTTCGAGTCTCTGCCGCTTACGGAATCCATGTCTCATCAGGATTAGTGCCGCGCAATGTCTTTGCAACGAAACCGGGCACGATGATGGCTTCGGCAGATGAACTTCACGTAACGGTTCGCGGTGTGGGTGGTCATGGGTCGATGCCACATTTTGCTAAAGATCCAATTGTTGTGGCTGCGCAAATGATCGGAGATTTACAGACACTTGTGACGAGAAAATTCGATATTTTCGATCCAGTTGTTGTGACGGTCGGATACTTTCATGCAGGTACTAAGGCAAATATTATTCCGAGTGAGGCAAAATTCGAAGTAACAATCAGGGCATTTTCACTCATTGCCCGTGAAAAGATTCTTCGTGAAGCAAAGTTACTGTGCGAGAAAATTGGCGAGGCCCATGGCCTTGAAGTAGATGTAATTGCCATGGGAGGGTATCCGGTAACGATTAATAATCCTGAGCACGCCCAGATTGTCGCCGACACGGCGGTAGAACTATTCGGTGCAGGGTCCTACGTACCAATGGAGTTTCCTATTGCGGGGGCCGAAGATTTTTCCAGAGTTCTTCTTGAAGTCCCTGGAAGCTACATGTTCTTGGGAGCATGCACCAGTGATGATTTCGCAACAGCGCCGAGTAACCACAGTGCATTTGCCACTTTTGACGATAGCGTTTTGTGTAAGGGTGTGGAAATCCATGCCGAACTTGCCATAAGGGCACTCGCCCGAGAAAAGTAGTCCGCATTGAAAATTAAAATCGTATCCCTAGTGCTGGTGGCAATCCTGGCCGGTGGGGCGATTGGTTTTTATGTAGGAAGAGAATCAATAACTGATAGTTCAATCGGTCAAACTCCATCGCCGACACCGACGCCATCTGTTAGTGCAACTCCAACCCCACTTCAACTTCTCTGCTTCGACCCAGCTACTGATCTGTTGCGTAGTTCGGATGCAGTTTCCGGGTGTCTTAATGGTGAGAAAAGTTTGGGTGCAACGGCGCTATCAGTGCCGCTTGTTCCAGTGAATCAACTAGATCCATTTTTAGAGGCGCGCTTTTTAGCAGCTCAATCTGCTGCCAAGAAAGAGGGAGTTCGGTTGGAAATTACTTCGGGCTTTAGATCCCTTGCTCGCCAAACTTACCTTTTTAAGGCGGCAGTAAAAAAGTATGGAAGTGAAGAAGCGGCTTCGCACTGGGTGCTCCCACCCACTGCTTCGCACCATCCCATGGGTCTAGCAATAGATGTTAACTATCCCAATGATTCGACCTCAACTTTGTGGCTACAGAAAAATGGATTTACATATGGACTCTGTCGAGCATAT
This sequence comes from Actinomycetota bacterium, assembly GCA_015660815.1. Classification (GTDB taxonomy): domain Bacteria; phylum Actinomycetota; class Actinomycetes; order Nanopelagicales; family Nanopelagicaceae; genus Planktophila. The sequence goes on along the minus strand of JACSDF010000003.1, from coordinate 49,765 downwards.
GTGAATGAGTGGTGGCATTTTGAGGGTTTGTCGGCACCAGGGCAACCGTGTCCACCCATGATTTTAGATGCATCGTCTATCTATGTTGAGTAATTAGCACAAGGTGAACCGATCGGCTTTCAATATGTACACAATGGAAAGTACCTAGACTATAACTCGTGCAAGGTGAACCTCTTTCGACGCGGAAAGATATTGATGAGTTAATCACTCAGTCAATTTCATCAGTGAGTGATTTGCTTATTGAATCTGATGCGAACCGCAGGCGGCGGGATAGAGCAAACCGAAAACGCTTTTCCAGATTGCTTAAAGATCGTGCATCGGTCGATTTAACGATGTCATTGACCGATGAGGTCATACGGATAACTTCGGTACGTCAGGCCGCAAAGGCACTACGACACAATGCAAAGTTAGGAACTATCAAAGGTCTTGGTTTCTTTGATTTTGTGGGTCTGAGATTTGCCGCACCTGTTTCGAGAATTCTTCCAAGTTTGATCATGCCCATGGTTCATTGGCGAGTTCGAAATGCGGCTTTTGGGATTATCTTGCCAGCCGAACATGCTGCTTTGCGCAAACATATTGAGAATAGAAACAAGGAGCAAGTGCGACTCAATATCAATGTATTAGGAGAAGCGGTCCTGGGTGATGCCGAAGCCAATGCAAGATTGAACGCAATTATTGAATTAGTTTCCCGACCAGAGGTTAATTATGCATCGGTAAAGATTTCATCCATTGTAAGTCAACTCATAACAATTGATCATGCGGGCTCAGTCAATCGTGCAGCAACGCAACTGCGAACTCTTTATCGCCAAGCACAATTCTGTGGTGTCTTTATAAATCTAGACATGGAAGAGTTTCGAGATCTTCGCATTACTGTCGATGCCTTTAAAGAGGTTTTAAGTGAATCGGAGTTTTCAGCGATGAATGCCGGAATAGTTTTACAGGCATATCTACCCGAATCCCATGCAGCTTTTGCCGAACTAGCTAAATGGGCGATAGGGCGGTATGCCGAAAGCGGCGGACGAATAAAAATTCGATTGGTGAAGGGTGCGAATTTAGCGATGGAAAAAGCCGAAGCCGAACTACATGGCTGGGTGGCTGCGCCGTATGAGAGTAAGGCGGATGTTGATGCAAGTTATGCCAGGTTAATTGATGTTGCGCTTCGCCCTGAGAATGCACAAGCGATAGGGATCGGAGTAGCAAGTCACAATCTCTTTCATGTGGCGTGGGCAATCGAGGTAGCTAGATTGCGCGGGGTAGAGGATCAGTTAGATATTGAGATGTTAGAGGGAATGGCTAATGCTGAAGCTTTAGCCGTGGCACATAAATTCGGTCGAGTACTTTTATACACTCCCATCACACGGGAGAAAGATTTTCCAACTGCAGTCGCATACCTTGTTCGGCGCCTGGATGAAAATACTTCGGTAGAAAACTACCTGCGCGCCTCTTTTGATATGAAGGAAGGCAATAGTGAGTTTATTGCCCAGCGCGAGCGATTCATTGAATCAGTCCGGGCTAGACATTTAATTTCCACACAATCCCGTAGACACGCGCTTTTCAGGCAGGATCCGTATGAGGAATCTGAACTCATTAGATTTGCGAATCAGAGTGATGGAGATCCCACTAATTCAGAGTTTCGTGGGGCGGTTCAAAGGGCGATTTCAAATGAATTGGCCCAAGATATCTTTCATATCCCGATTGTAATTAATGGTGAGGAAATCTTTACCTCTGAAATTGAAACAGGAGTTGACCCGAGCGCTAATGGATCGATTTGGTATAAATATTGTGTTGCAAGCGTGACAGAGATTGATAACGCGATCAAAACCGCGCGGGATGCGATGGCTACATGGAGTGCACTTGGTGCACATGGACGAGGTGAGATTCTTGAACGTGCAGCGTTAACAATGGCTGCAAGTCGAGCGAGAATAATCGCAGTGATGTCTAGGGATGCCGGAAAAACCTTTTCAGAGGCCGATCCTGAGGTAAGTGAAGGAATTGATTTTGCACGTTATTACGCATTGTCATCACTTGAAAAAGAGAGTGAATCAACACCGTTGGGAGTTGTCCTCATTGTTCCACCGTGGAACTTTCCATTCGCAATAACTCTTGGGGGAGTCTGTGCCGCCCTTGCAACTGGCAATACCGTCATTCTAAAACCGGCGCCAGAGACTGTTGCCACTTCATATTTGATTGCCGAACTTTTATGGAGTTCAGGTGTGCCTCAGAATGTTTTGCAGTTTGTGCCGACCAGAGATGATGAGAATGGCCAGTATCTCGTCAGCCAGGCAGGAGTCAACGCCGTTATTCTTACCGGCTCCTTTGATACGGCCTTAATGTTTACAAAATTTTCACCGCACATAAATCTCATCGCTGAAACCAGTGGAAAGAATGCTATTTATATCTCGGCCAGTGCCGACATCGATAACGCGGTTAAAGATTTAGTGCAGTCGGCCTTTGGTCATGCGGGGCAAAAATGTAGCGCCGCAAGTCTTGCAATTGTGGATGCGAGTATTTATAGCAACCCAGCCTTTATTAGCCAGTTAAAGGATGCCGTGGAGTCATTGCAGGTTGGCGCGGGAACAGATTTTTCAACTTCAGTTGGTCCGCTGATTCATCCGCCTATCGGTCCACTTTTGCGCGCGTTGACCCAGTTAGATGCGGGAGAAAGTTGGTTAGTAGAACCTCGAGTGCTAGATACAAATGGATTTATATATTCACCTGGCGTGAAAATGGGTGTTGTAGGTGATTCATGGAGCCACCTCAACGAATGGTTTGGGCCAGTATTGGCAGTTATACCTGCGCCAGATTTTGCAACTGCAGTTAAATTACAAAACGCAACTGACTATGGTTTAACCGCGGGCATTCACTCACTCAATACCAGAGAATGCGAAATGTGGATCAATAGCGTTGCGGCGGGCAATCTTTATGTCAATCGAGGTATCACTGGGGCGGTGGTTGATCGACAGCCATTTGGTGGATGGAAACGCAGCAGTGTGGGCGCAACATCGAAAGCAGGAGGTCCGAACTATTTGAATAATCTGCGCAGCTGGTCGCAGATGCATTCTTTGGAAAGCACTAAAGATAGTTCTCAAAAATGGTGGGACGAGTCTGGTTCACAGGCCATTGATAGGCAAAAGTTGAGTGTTGAAAGAAACTATCAACGTTATCGTCCATATTCCAAGGGCGTTACTGTCGTTATAGATAGTGATACTGCGCCGGGTGTCATTGAGTTTGTTAAATGGATTAGCGAACTTGTTGGCACACGAATTTTTTGGAGTGGCGAGGATAATGAAATTGGTGATTGCGAGAAAGTGCGCTGGCTCTCAAGAAATCCTGCTCCTACCGTTGAACTCTTAGAGCGCGGAATATCACTCGATCGCCGGCCGATTGCTGCTCGGGGAGAGATTGAAGCACCGCGTTGGCTTTTGGAGCAGAGCGTGTCAATTACTAACCATCGATATGGAAATGTTGGGGCTGGTCCAGCACCAAAGCTTTAAAAAAGAATTTTTCATTGTGGTGGAACAAATCGTAGGAAAAGGAGTACAGTTTTCAATAGTGAGGGGGATGGTAACCTTTTTGGCACGACGAATTATCAACTGCCAAATCCACATACTGACCTCCCTCTCACCTTAAATCTCTCTCTTACCCGATCGAGTTAATCTCTTTATCCACATCAATCTCCCCATTTTTTAGATGGTTGTCGGCGCAATAAGCGATTCTCATCCCTCAGCTACATAAGGAGGATGGCAATGGTTAAGTCAAAAGCGGTTAAGGCAAAAGTTATAAGCTCTGATCCAGATGCCGATTACTCACTCAATGATGTACTGCTTCGAGGACGTGTATCGGCCGAAGGAATCGAAAAAGAGTTACCAAGCGGAGATAAGGTTGTTGAGTTCAGGTTGATTGTTACCCGATCAAAGGGCGAAGGCGTTGACACCTTAGATATTGGGGCGTGGAACTCCAAGGCCCGGAGAAGTGCGATGAGCTTGAAACCGGGCGAGTGGATTGAGGTCACGGGAAGTGTTCATCGTCGATTTTGGAAGGGTGCGGCAGGTCTTGCAAGCCGTTGGCAGGTAGAAGCGATTGAGATTGCGCGAATATAGGTAGGCTTAGCGCTATGGCAAATGACATTTTTTCTACGCTCCGTACCTATCTCACCAAGGTAACCGATGGCGATACAAAGGCAACTGAGGTTGCATCAGCTGTAAATCAATGGCTTCGCGAGGGTGGCGAAGCGCTCAAAGTAAAGATTGAGGATGAGGTAGAGCGATCAGTCTCCAAGATGGGTTTTGTGAAGCGCGGAGAGTTTGAGGCGCTTAAAGAAGAGCTTGCACGCTTGAAGGTTGATCTAAAGAATGAGGGATCAACAAAGTCAGCGACGAAAAAAGCCGCGACAAAGGATTCGACTGCTAAGAAGGCTGCTCCTAAGAAAGCTGCGGTGAAAAAGGCGGCTTCGAAAAAGGCGAGTAAGTAAATGCAACCAGAGTTGAGTGTAGATGGCAGCTCTTTAGTTGAAGAGGTTCGCAATGAATTGGTTGAAATCGATTCAATGGCAATCAATGATCATGCAGAGCGTTATGAAGTTTTGCACTCAGCTCTAGTAAAATCACTATCTTCAATCGATGGGCTCTAACAGGTTCATTAAACGATGAAGATACGTCTTGATGCTGAATTAGTTCGTCGCGAACTCGCACGTTCGCGTGAAAATGCATCGGATTTAATTGAATCACGTTCAGTCTTGGTCAATGGTATTCCAGCAACGAAACCGGCGACGATGGTAGATGCCGAAACCTCGATTAAATTAGCGGGCAAGCGTGATGATTTCGTCTCACGAGGCGGGCACAAATTGGCCGGGGCTTTAGATGCCTTTACTGGTGTTGTTGTCGAAGGCAAACGTGCCTTGGATGCCGGAGCATCAACTGGTGGTTTTACCGATGTTCTTCTTCGTCGACATGCAGCGCATGTAGTGGCCGTCGATGTTGGTTACGGACAGTTAGCATGGGAGTTACGGCAAGATCCACGAGTGAGTATTTTAGATCGCACTAATATTCGACACTTAACTGGAGATGTTGTTGGCGACCCCATTGATTTAGTTGTTGCAGATTTGAGTTTTATCTCTTTGACCTTAGTTCTGCCCGCCCTTGCCGCCGTTTCTAAACCTGAAGCCGATTTCGTGGTGATGGTTAAACCGCAGTTTGAAGTTGGCCGTGAAAAATTAGGAGCAGGTGGAGTAGTGCGAGATCCAGCGCTACGAAAAGCGGCAGTAATCGATGTTGCAGATTCGGCCTATGACGTAGGTCTTGGCACGATGGCGATAGTTGCTTCTCCACTGCCGGGTCCTGCTGGAAATGTTGAGTATTTCCTCTGGCTGCGCCGCGGTGCACCGGCAATTGATCATGAAGCGTTGGATTTAGCAATCGCTGAAGGTCCGGCTTGATGCGCAATCTCTTACTTGTATGTAATCCCACCCGAGAACAAGCCGTAGAAGCGGCGATAAAGCTTGCGGCAGATTTTAATGACGTCGGTTTTTCAATCTTTTCAATCTCCGATATTGACATCGAAGGTGTGACTCGTTGCAGCGTTGATAAATTGCCAGAGTTAGAAGTTGCGGTAGTTTTAGGTGGCGATGGAACAATGTTGCGCGCGGCTGAGGTAACGAGAAAACATCAAATTCCGTTGCTGGGCGTCAATCTTGGCCATGTTGGATTTCTAGCCGAAGTTGAAAAACTCTCACTTGACGCAGTGGTTAGCGCGATTACTGAGAAGAAATATGTAATTGATCCCCGAATGACTCTGAAATACTCAGTGAAAAGAGATGGCCAAGAAGTCGCTTCAGGCTGGGCGCTCAATGAAGTTACGGTAGAGCGCCAGCATGCAACGATGGTGGAGTTATTTCTGGAGATCGACAATCGTCCAATCTCGCGTTGGGGCTGTGATGGTTTAATCTGCTCAACTCCAACAGGTTCAACGGCATACGCATTTTCTGCCGGAGGCCCCGTTGTTTGGCCTGAAGTTGATGCCTTAGTTGTGCTTCCAATTTCGGCACATGCGCTTTTTTCCCGCCCACTTGTAATCTCTACACACTCACAGATTGTTGTGCGCATCGATTCAGTTCAGGCACTTTTATCTGCCGATTCACTTCGAAACTTTGAATTGCTCCAAGGTGATCGAGTGCATATTTCAAAGGATTCAGAGGATGTTCAGTTAGCTCATTTAACCGATACATCTTTTAGCGATCGATTAGTTGCAAAGTTTAAATTACCAATCCAAGGCTGGCGCGGTGAGTGAACGAACATTTCTTGATGAGATAACGATTCGTTCTATCGGTGTCATTGATCAAGCAACGCTGGAAATATCTAAAGGGTTAACGGTTTTAACCGGCGAAACTGGCGCGGGTAAAACGATGATTTTGACGGCGCTGAATCTGATTTTAGGTGGCAAGAGTGATAGTGCTTTAGTGCGAAAAGGTAGCGAGAGGCTAGTGGCAAGCGGGAGGTTTTCTATCCCTGCCGATCAGATTGAAATCTTTGAAAACTGCGGTGTCGTAGTCGAAGATAGTGAACTCATCATTACTCGCTCTGTAAACGCTGATGGAAAAAGTAAAGCGACGTGTAATGGAATAACCGTTACCGCCAATACGCTCAGTTCGCTAAGTGATCTTCTAGTTGAAGTTCACGCTCAGGCTGCAAATATAAATATCAGTAAGAGTTCCAAGCAGCGCGATTTGTTAGATAAATTTGCAGGCAAAGAGTTTGAAGTTGCTTTCGCCGAATACTCCAGGGTTTTAACCGATTACCACGCCTTAAAATCTAGAATTGCTGCGCTTCGAAAGAGCATTGAACGCGCTGATCAAGAGCTTAAAACCTTGCGCGAATTTGTTTCAGCCCTCACAACTCTCAAACTTAAAAGAGGCGAGTATCCAGAGATTAATTTGGCCATTGATCGATTAGCTAACGTGGAAGAACTGCGCATCGCGAGTACATCTGCCATGAATGCCGTCGATGATGAAGATGCAGGAGCTTTAACTTCAGTAGGTGTAGCCAGAAGGGCGCTAGAAAACGCCCGAAGCAAAGATGCCGCACTCGAAGCAATCTATGTTCAATTGAGCGAGGGCTTTTATCTCATTGAAGATGCTAAGGGAGCGCTTGCAAGCTATTTGGGCGCACTTGAGGCCGATCCAACCCAATTGGATTACTTGCAGGCAAGGAGGGCGGAAATTCATACGCTCATTAAGAAATTTGGTGGAAACAATGAGATTGCATCGGAGGCCGATGCGTTAATTGTTCGCTTTGAAGCATCTACGAATGAGATAGCTGACTTAGAGGGTGGTGATAATCGCTTAAAAGAGATGGAGGCCGAGCTAGTTAATGTAAAAAAGCAACTAATCATTGCGGCTAAATCTCTTTCATCACTTCGAAAATTAGCTGCTGAAAAATTGAGTTCGGCCGTTACCGTTGAAGTTCAGGCGCTCTCGATGCCACATACAAGTTTCTACGTAAAAGTGGAAAGCGTTGATTATGCAGCATTGAAAGAATCAGATTTTACTGCTTTCGGCTGTGATGAAGTTTCAATGTTTATTTCAGCACACAAAGATGCACCTCTTGTCTCACTTGCTAAAGGGGCAAGTGGCGGAGAAATGTCACGTGTGATGTTGGCTTTAGAAGTCGTCATCGCCGCTACACATCCAGTGGGTACGTACATTTTTGATGAGGTCGATGCTGGCGTTGGAGGTAAAGCAGCAATTGAAGTAGGACGTCGGCTCCACTCACTCTCTCGCCACGCCCAAGTCGTTGTTGTCACACATCTGCCTCAAGTAGCTGCATGGGCAGATTCTCATTTTGTAGTTACTAAGGATTCCGATGGCTCTGTGAGTCAAAGTGATGTTCGAAAAGTTGATGGCGACAATCGAATTGAAGAGATTGCGCGGATGCTAGCGGGCTTAGAAAACTCAGTGAGCGCGCGTGAACACGCCGCTGAGCTACTATCTTTAAAGATGGATTAGAAGCCACTGAAAAAGTGATAGGTTCGTCTCCCATGGGCCAGCAACATGTGACGAAACACCTATTTGTATCCGGCGGAGTCGCCTCATCTCTTGGTAAAGGACTTACCGCCTCATCTCTCGGCCGATTACTTGTAGCTCGAGGACTTCGAGTAACGATGCAGAAGTTAGATCCATATTTGAATGTCGATCCAGGAACGATGAATCCCTTTCAACATGGTGAGGTTTTTGTAACCGATGATGGCGCTGAAACCGATTTAGATATCGGACATTATGAGCGCTTTTTAGATACCAATCTGCATGGTTCGGCAAATGTAACCACGGGCCAAGTCTATTCACGCGTTATCGCCAGAGAGCGTCGCGGTGAGTATTTGGGCGAAACCGTACAAGTTATTCCACACATTACAAATGAGATTAAAGAGCGAATTCGCGCAATGGCCGGACCCGATATCGATATCGTGATTACTGAAATCGGTGGGACTGTTGGAGATATTGAATCTCAACCTTTCTTAGAAGCTGCCCGACAGATTCGCCAAGAGGTAGGTCGTGACAATGTTTTCTACCTACACGTCTCATTGGTTCCATATATTGGTCCATCGGGTGAGTTGAAAACTAAGCCGACACAACACTCAGTCGTTGCGCTGCGAAGTATTGGTATAGCACCCGATGCCATTGTGCTTCGCTCTGATCGAGCAATTCCACTTTCGGTTAAAAAGAAAATTTCCCTGATGTGTGACGTTGATCTAGCTGCAGTTGTTGCCGCCGTTGATGCTCCATCAATTTATGACATTCCGAAAGTCCTTCATGCTGAAGGTTTAGATGCCTACGTTGTTAAGCGTCTGGGTTTAGAGTGCCATGACGTGGTCTGGGGAGATTGGGACGATCTACTTGAAAAAGTACACCACCCTAAACACCATGTCCGAATCGGTTTGGTCGGCAAGTACATAGATCTGCCCGATGCTTATCTATCAGTATCAGAGGCGTTGCGTGCAGGCGGTTTTGCTAATGAAGCAAAGATTGAGATTGTGTGGATTCCTAGTGATGAGTGCGAAAGCGCTGAAGGTGCGGCAAAGAATTTAAGTAGCGTTGATGCAATCTGCGTTCCAGGTGGTTTTGGTATCCGTGGCATCGAAGGAAAAGTGGGCGCGCTCAAATATGCGCGCGAGAATAAAATTCCAACTCTTGGACTTTGTCTTGGTTTGCAGTGCATGGTGATTGAAGCTGCACGCAACTTAGCTGGAATTTCCGATGCTAATTCGGCGGAGTTTTCAGATTCTGGAACTCCAGTTATTGCAACAATGGAAAATCAAAGAGATATTGTGGCCGGAAATCAAGATATGGGCGGAACCATGCGATTAGGTCTATACAGGGCCGATTTCGTTGCGGGATCGATGGTCGCCTCTATCTACGGAGCCGATGAAATCTCTGAGCGTCATCGTCATCGTTATGAAGTCAATAATAAGTTCCGTGATCAGATATCGGCAGCGGGTCTGGTCTTTTCTGGCTTTTATAAGGAGCTTGATTTAGTGGAGTTTGTAGAACTTCCTAAAGAGGTGCATCCTTACTACATAGGTACGCAAGCTCATCCGGAGCTTCGATCTCGTCCAACTCGACCTCATCCACTCTTTGTTGGATTGATCGCAGCGGCGGTAGCGGCGAAGGGTTAATTCAAATGATTGTTGGAGTTCCGAAAGAGATTAAAGTTCATGAGTCTCGTGTAGCGATTACTCCAGAAGGTGTGAGCGAATTCGTAGCCGCAGGTCATACAGTAATTATCGAAGATGGGGCAGGCGTGGGCTCTGCCATTCTCAATGAGGATTTCATCGCAGCCGGTGCGAGCATTGTTAGCGATAGCGATGGCGTGTGGAGTTCTGCGGATTTAATTCTAAAAGTGAAAGAGCCGATTGAGGCTGAGTATCTAAAAATGCGTCAAGGTCAGACTCTTTTTACCTATCTTCACCTTGCCGCTTCTAGACCTTGCACCGATGCGTTAATCGCCAGCAAGACAACGGCCATTGCTTATGAGACTGTTGAAGTAAACGGTGCACTTCCACTGCTTTCGCCAATGAGTGAAGTCGCAGGACGGTTAGCTACTCAAGTTGGCGCGAGCACTTTGCAACGACCTAACGGTGGCCGCGGAGTCTTATTAGGCGGTGTACCCGGAGTCGCACCTGCCCATGTAGTTGTGATTGGTGGGGGAACGGCCGGATTAAATGCCGCCATAATGGCGATTGGGCTTGGCGCAGATGTAACGATTTTAGATCGCTCAATTTCTAGGTTGCAGTACATTGATTCTGCTTACAACGGAAGAATTAAAACGCTCGTTTCGTCACCACATGCAATTGAACGCGAAGCGCGTTTAGCTGATTTAGTGATTGGTGCAGTGCTTGTCCATGGTGCTAAAGCGCCGAAATTAATTTCTAACGAATTAGTTAAAACTATGAAGAGCGGTTCAGTCTTAGTCGATATCGCAATTGATCAAGGCGGATGTTTTGAAGATAGCCGCCCCACCACACATGCAGAGCCAACATTTGCGGTTCATGGATCGGTTTTCTACTGCGTAGCAAATATGCCGGGCGCAGTTCCAGTAACTTCCACCTACGCTTTAACTAATGCAACGCTGCCTTATGCACTATCTATTGCTAATAATGGTTGGAAATTAGCATGTGAAAAAGACTCCAATCTTGCAAAAGGGTTGAATGTTCATAACGGTCAGATTTACTACGAAGCTGTAGCCCAGGCACATGGGTATGATTACGTTAAATTTTGATGCGCTAGCGCAGTCATTTCTCAATCACGTTTCGATTGAGCGAGGATTAGCCGCTAATTCAGTTGCTGCATATCGACGTGATTTAAGTAAACTTTCAGAGTTCTTGGGTCAAAGCAGGGTGGAAGATATAGATTCAACGAAGATCGCTGAATTTATATCAGATTTAAAGCATGCCAAATTAGCCGCGGCGAGTATTAATCGGATTGAATCAACGCTTCGTACTTTTTTTAAATATCTGCAGTTAGAGCATGGATTTGCCGATCCCACACTGGAAATTGAAAGCAGTAAAACGGCAAGAAGGCTTCCAAAGGCTCTAAGTGTTGAAGATATTATTAAATTAATCGCAGCAGCTCTGCATGAGGGCCAACCAATCACGTTGCGCGATCAAACTATGGTTGAACTTCTCTATAGCAGTGGTGCGCGAGTAAGTGAACTCATTGGAATCAATATGGGGGATATCTCATTAGTAGAGAGCGAAGAGGGCGAAATCACTACGCTCAAATTGCGGGGAAAAGGTGGTAAAGAACGAGTTGTTCCTTTAGGTGCTTTTGCGACTAAAGCCATTGATGAATACAAAACCCGAATTCGTCCAGAACTCGCCGCGAAGAGTTCAAAGGCTAATTCGGCGCTCTTTCTCAACGCTCGTGGGGGCCGTATTACTAGGCAATCGGCGTGGAACATTGTTTTAAGAGCGGCAGAGTCGGCAGGAATTACTCAAAAAGTTACGCCCCATGTTTTTAGACACTCATATGCCACCCATCTCTTAGATGGAGGTGCAGATATTCGCGTGGTGCAAGAACTGCTAGGCCATGCATCAGTGACTACAACGCAGATTTATACGTTGATTACAATCGATAGAGTGCGCGAGAGTTATGCGATGGCACACCCTCGTGCGTAAGTGAAGCTCTTATAAACCTCGAAGTCTGCGAGCTAAAATACTTTGATCACCTTTTGCTTCAAGATCGGCGATGATCACTGCAATTGATTCGCGAACAATTCTTCCGCGATCTGCAGCTAAACCTAAATCTCCACGCAACAGTAAACGTGCTTGATCTAAATCAAAGAGCTCATCGGGGGATAGGTAGACGGTAATTTTTTCATCATGGCGTTCGCGACCTGAAGGGGAGCGGTCAACAGTTGTTACACGTCGTCTGGCAATCGAGCGCACACCTTTGTTTACCGATGGTGCTTTTGGTGTAGCGATAGTGGGTGGCACAAGTGGCGCGCTGGCCTCACCTGATGTGGGCACTGATGTAAGCGCCGGTGTTGTTGAGCGAAAGAGCTCATCGGCACCTGGAAGATTTGCTCTGCGGGTCATCGTGCGCCTCCTCGGAAGATTAGTTCACGTGCTAGTCGTCGATACGATGCTGCGCCATCAGATGACGAGGCATACGTAGTAATCGGTTCACCAACGACCGTTGTTTCTGGAAAACGAATCGTTTTTGCAATGATTGTTTCAAAGACATCGGCAGGGAACTGTTCAAGAATTCTTTCGAGTACCTGTCGATTATGTGATGTTTTTTTGTCGTACATAGTTGCAAGAATTCCGACAAGAGTTAGATTTGGATTGAGAAATGTTTTGACTTTATCGAGATTTCCTTTAAGTTCGATAAATCCATGTAGGGCAAAGTATTCGCATTGAAGTGGCACGATGACTTCATCGGCTGCAACCAGGGCGTTAATTGTTAACTGACCCATAGTCGGTTGGCAGTCGATTAAAATAACGTCGTAGTAATCACGCAAAGATGTCAGGGCGCGTTTTAAATACTGCTGTCCACCGATTTCAGCACCAAGAGTTGTTTCGGCAGTTCCAAGATCGCGGTTAGCCGGTAGAAAATCCAGACCTGCGACAGAGGATTTCAAAATAATCGTATCTATCGCAGCTGTTGGGGTCATTAGCGCGTAGTACACGGTCTGCTCAAGTGGAAGTGAGTGTGCATTAACACCCAGGCCGAGAGATAAACCGCCCTGTGGGTCGAAGTCAACGAGCAGTACTCGTCGACCAAATTCGGCCAGAGCCGCACCTAGGTTGATGGTCGTCGTAGTCTTTCCGACACCACCTTTTTGATTAAAGACAGCAATAACCTTTGCGCCCCCATGTTCGCTAATCGCAGTGGGGGTGGGAAAATTTAACGCTTTTTTGCCTAGTAACGTTGAAGTAGTGGAGATCTCTTCTCGAATTGTCGATTTAGCGCTCAAACGTCAAACCTCTTTCTTGATATTTGCGGGAGCCTACGCCTTACACAGAGTTGGGGCAACTGTGAAGTAAGGTGCCTCCATGGATCTTTCAATGGATGAATCGACCGATGTGAATGCCGCTAGCAGCGGTGCATTTTCGGTTCATCTTGAAAACTTTGATGGCCCTTTTGATCTCCTGCTCCAGCTAATTTCGCGCCACAAGATGGATATCACGGAAATCTCCTTGAGTATCGTCACCGATGAGTTCATCTCATTTATCCGAAACCTCGAACTCAGCGGTGAAGGCTGGCGCTTAGATCAGGCGACCGAGTTTCTCGTTGTGGCGGCCACGCTGCTCGACCTTAAAGCTGCCAGACTTTTACCTAGCGGTGAGGTCGATGATGAAGAGGATCTAGCCCTTCTCGAAGCCAGAGATATTCTCTTTGCACGCTTGCTGCAATATCGCGCCTTTAAAGAGATCGCTTCAACCTTTGCCGTGCGTATAGCCCTTGCCGATAAGTCATTTGCCCGAGTTGTGGCCCTAGAACCCGCTCTGAGCGCCCTACTGCCCGAGGTATTAATCGGGGTCGGTGCCTCTCGATTTGCAGCTATTGCCGAGCGCGTACTTACTCCCAAGAGCGCGCCGGTGGTTAGCGTTGAACATCTACACCACACGATGGTCAGCGTCGCCGAGGAGTCTAAAGGTGTAGTGGAGGCTTTAAGACGCTCAATGACCCTCTCTTTTAGAACATTAATCTCCGATGCCGATAGCACAATGGTCGTAGTTGCCCGCTTTTTAGCGCTCCTTGATCTCTATCGCCAGGGTGTTTTACGCTTTAATCAGGTCGTAGCCCTTGGTGAGCTGCAGATCTCTTGGACCGGTTCACTCTCCGGTGAGGTTGAAGTCAGCGATGAGTTTGATATTCCAGTAGTTTTAGATCTAGATGGAGAACCGGAAAGTAGTGAAAATGTCTAATGTAGAGGTTGACCGTTCGATTGAGGCGATCTTGATGGTCGTTGATGAGCCCGTTACTGAGCTCACGCTTGCCCAAGTTCTTGAACGCACAGTCGATGAGATTGAGGCTGCGTTAACTCGACTAAGCCAGAGTTATGAGGATCGTGGCTTCGCCTTAAAGAAGATCGGTGGGGGGTGGCGGTTTTATAGTCATCCAGATTTAGCGGGAGTAGTTGAGCGATTTGTGCTGGACGGTCAACAGTCACGCCTGACTCAGGCCGCCCTTGAAACGCTCTCGGTGGTCGCTTATCGTCAGCCAGTATCTCGCGCCAGAGTCTCTGCTATTCGTGGTGTGAACGTGGAAGCGGTCATGAAGACGCTCATCACGAGGGGTCTGGTCGAAGAGTCGGGCCTAGAGCATGAGACTGGCGCTATTTTATACCGGACTACAAGCTTCTTTCTCGAAAGGCTAGGCTTGAACTCACTCGATGATCTACCTGCCTTGGCCCCCTACTTGCCAAATCTAGAGGCGCTTGACGATATCCTCGATTCGCTAACAGAGTAGTTCACGCGCTACTCTTGGCTTCGACAGTCGGGAGACAGCCATGGGCGATATGCGCCTTAATAAGATCATCGCTGATGCAGGAATAACTAGTCGTCGCGGTGCAGATGAGCTCATAGAGTCTGGGCGAGTTACAGTCGATGGAATCGCAGTCCGAGCAATGGGCTCCAAATTCGACCCAGAAAAGGTTAAAGTAGCAGTTGATGGTGAGACAATTAAGCGCTCAATGACTAAGAGTTATCTAGCACTTCATAAACCAAAAGGCGTTTTGTCTACCATGTACGACCCCGATGGACGCCCCTCATTGAGTGATTTTATAGATCTTCGACGAGAGCGCTTATTTCATGTTGGGCGCTTGGATAAGGATTCTGAGGGACTGATTCTTTTAACTAATGATGGTGATTTAACATTTAGGGCCACGCATCCATCCTTTGGATTGGAAAAAACCTATATTATTGAATACGACGGAAAACTGCCGAGTGGGGTCGATAAGACACTTCTGAAGGGTGTTGAGCTAGAGGATGGAATGGGTCGAGTTTTAGAGTTTAAAGAGCTCTCCGCCAGATGGATTGAAGTAACAATTCACGAAGGCCGCTATCACATAATTCGTCGACTCATGGAGGCCGTCGATGTTGACGTGTTGCGATTGATCCGGACGCGCTTTGGTCCAATCTCTTTGGGGGATACTCCTGAGGGGAGATGGCGAGACCTGAACTCGGGGGAGTTGACAAATCTACGAAACGTTTTGGGGTTATAGAGATATAACCATAAAGCAATATTAAGACTAAAAGCGTTTTATAGTTATATCGATATTAGATGTAAACATAACCGATATATCGACATTTAACGAGCAAGTTAAGCGTAGTGATTAACGATATATCGATAATCTAAAAAGATGAATGGATTTGTGCAGTACAGGTAGTACAGATCATGAATGTAGTAAAACAGTTATATCGACAAAGGTATTAAACACTTAATTGAGTTTAAAACCTCCACGAAATTTTGAGATGAAAGGTACCCTTATCCCATGTCAATGAGAGCGGTGCGAGGTGCCACGCAAATTACGGCAAATACTCCTGAGGCAATTGGGGATGGAGTCAAAGAGCTCATAGGCGCGATGATGCGCGCAAACTCACTCACGCCTAGCTCTGTGATTTCGGTGATCTTCACATCTACTCCAGATTTAACTGCCGCCTTTCCTGCAGCGGCCTGTAGAGAGATCGGCTTTGAATCTGTTCCATTGATCGGCGCAGTCGAAGTCGATGTTCCGGGGGCGCTCGAGCGGACGATCCGTGTCATGATGCACGCTGAAACCGGCATAGCTCCAGGCCAAATCAGCCATATTTACCTTCATGGAGCGCAGTCCCTGCGCCGAGATATCGCTCAGTAATGCTGACTCAAGTACGCATAGTTGGCGCGGGATTAATTGGTACATCGATCGCTTTAGCGCTCAGCACCCGGGGGATACGCGTTGAATTGGTAGATAGCAATGCATCGGCTGCCGCCCTGGCCAATGATTTAGCTAAAGCTGAGGCAGTTGAAGCTCCGGAGCTCGTAGTCTTAGCGATTCCAACCGAGGCGATTCCGCTAGCCATAGAAGGTGAATTCCTTTTAAACCCGAACTCAACCTTTATGGATGTAGGCAGTGTTAAAACTGAACCTATAGTTCATATTAAGAATTCTAGCCTGCCTTTGTCACGTTTTGTTCCGACTCATCCTATGGCAGGGCGTGAGGTTGGGGGAGCACACTCGGCCCGCGCAGATCTCTTTACAACCCGGAGCTGGGTAATCACGCCAACGCCTGAATGCTCTAGAGAGTCAGAAGAGATTGTTCGAGAACTCATAGATCTACTTGGCGCAACGGCAGTCGTTCTACCTGCCGAAGAGCATGATCGAGCGGTCGCTGCAATCTCTCATCTTCCGCAAATCGCTTCAACCCTTCTGGCTCACTCTCTGGAGAGCGCACCGGCCGAGTGGCTGGATTTAGCTGGAGCAGGGCTCAGGGATACAACTCGAATCGCTGCCTCTGATCCCAATCTGTGGAGCGAGATTATTTTCTCAAATCGAGATCAGATTGTTGGATTAGTGCAACGGATGCATCGCGAACTTGGGGAGTTACTGGAAAATTTAGAGAGTAAAACTGCGATCGCCTCTTTTATTGAAAAGGGGCGTTTTGAACGTTCGCGAATTCCAGGCAAGCATGGTGGTAAGGCTCGCGAATATACATATGTTCCTATTGTTATCGATGACAAACCTGGTCAGTTAGCGGCAATATTTAATGAGTGTGCAGCAATTTCAGTTAACGTCGAAGATTTAAATATTGAACACTCACCTGGTCAACAAAGTGCGCTAATAACGCTTGCCCTCTCATCGCATGATGCAGATACTCTCTCTAACCATCTGAGTGCGATCGGATGGAACGTTCATCCGATTCTGAAATAGAAGTAGGCTCATCACATGGGCATAGTCGTTGCAATGGATGGCCCGAGTGGGGCAGGTAAGTCAAGTACATCACGTGCAATTGCAGTTCGTGCCGGCTGGAATTATTTAGATACTGGCGCACTGTATCGAGCCGTAACCTGGTTAGCTCTTGAAAAAAATTTGGAGAACGCGCAAGAGATTGTTGCGGCGTTGAAGGGCAATCCAATTCGCTTTGTATCAGATCCTATCGATCCACAAGTATTTGCAGGTGATACCCAGATCACCCATGCAATTCGCGGAAGCTCAGTTACAGAAAACGTCAGCCGAATAAGTGCAATGCCGCAGATTCGTAATGAACTCTTCAAAATTCAACGCACAATAATTGAACGCTCAGAAAAAGGAATTGTTGTTGAAGGTCGTGATATTGCAACGGTGATCGCTCCAGATGCTGCGCTAAAAATCTTCTTGACCGCTGATTTAGATGCACGAGCGCAACGACGAGAGATTGAAACTGCGGATAAAGATGTTGATGTTCGTAGCTCATTAGATTCACGAGATGTTGCCGATTCAACTCGTGAAGCCTCACCATTTGTTATGGCCGCAGATAGTGTACAAATTGACTCTACTCACCTAACTATTGACGAAACTATCGAGCGAATCTGGGAGCTACTTCGTCAGCGTTCTTTACTTGGACTTCCAATCGTTGCGATTTTAGGTCGTCCAAATGTAGGTAAATCAACGTTAATTAACCGTTTTATCGGCCGTCGAGAAGCGATTGTTGAGGATACGCCAGGTGTAACACGTGATCGAATTCAGTATGAGTGCGAATGGGGCGGTCGACGTTTCATTGTTATGGATACTGGTGGTTGGGAAGCTAAGCCCGATGGTATTTCAATTCAAGTCAGTGCCGGTGCAGAGATTGCAATGGATGAGGCCGATGTTTTAGCTTTTGTTGTAGATGCTCAAGTTGGAGCGCTAGATGAAGATGACATCTTGGTACAACGTCTGCGCAAAGCTAAGAAGCCTTTAATTTTAATTGGTAATAAAGTTGACGGTGAACGCGAAGAGAGCGAAGCGCATGGTCTATGGAGTTTAGGCCTTGGAGAGCCGTACTTTGTATCTGCGCTTCATGGTCGAGGCAGTGGAGATTTGCTCGATCGCATAGTTGCAGAGCTTCCAGAAGTTGGTGGAGCACAAACTCAAGATGGTTATAGAAAAGTTGCATTGATTGGACGACCTAACGTCGGTAAGTCTTCACTTCTTAATGCTTTAGCGGGGGAGAACCGATCAATTGTCGATGACGTTGCAGGAACGACGAGAGATCCAGTCGATGAGTTAATTGAGTTCGGCGGGTCGACCTGGCGATTTATCGACACTGCTGGTTTGAAGAAACGGGCTAATCAAGCATCGGGTACCGATTACTACGCCTCACTTCGAACACAGAGCGCACTCGAACGATGTGAAGTTGCAGTAGTTGTACTAGATGCATCAGAGCCGATCACTGAACAAGATTTGCGAGTTATCACCATGGTTGAAGAGGCCGGTAAAGCGATGGTGATTGTGATGAACAAATGGGATTTAGTAGATGAGGATCGTCGCGATCAGTTAGATCGAGAAGTTGATAGACATTTAGACCAAGTTGAATGGGCACAACGTGTCAATGTTGCCGCCAAAACTGGTTGGCATCGAGATCGTTTAGCTCCAGCTATTCGTACCGCGCTAGATAGTTGGGAGCGACGTGTGCCAACTGCAAAACTCAATTCATTCTTAGGTGCCCTGATTGGTGCAACTCCACCACCGGTGCGAGGTGGAAAACAGCCAAAAATTTACTATGCGACTCAGGCCGGAATCGCCCCTCCGAAGTTCGTGGTCTTTTCAAGCGGCTGGATTGAGGCCTCATATCGCCGATTTATTGAGCGCCGCCTTCGCGAAGAGTTTGGCTTTCCCGGCACCCCTGTCCAAGTCGCAATCCGAGTAAAAGAGCGCGACTAGGCCAATGAATTCATCTTTAATCACGGTTCCAAACGCTCTCACTTTTCTGCGTTTTCTCGGCATACCTCTATTCATCTATCTGACTCTAGAGCTGGAAGCCGATGCATGGGCCATTGTTGTCCTGGCCATTGGTGGTGCGACGGATTATTTTGATGGAAAATTAGCGAGAGCATGGGGGCAGACTTCGCGCTTTGGTGAATTAGCCGATCCAGCCATAGACCGGCTTTATATTCTTGCGATTTTAATTACCTTTCTGATTCGCGACATCGTGCCATGGTGGATGTTTGCACTTCTCATCACACGTGATGTAGTTCTGGGAGTTTTAACAATCATTCTAAAGAAACACGGTCATGGACCTTTGCGCGTGACATATTTAGGAAAAGCGGCGACCTTTAATCTTATGTATGCATTTCCATTCATTCTTTTGGCGCAAAGTGAAAATTTCGTAGGAAATGTGGCCTACGTCCTAGGCTGGAGCTTTGCTATCTGGGGCATTGCCCTCTACATTTCTACAGGTATAAGTTATGCACGCGAAGCAATTTCGCAGATAAGAGGCGGACATGTCATTAACTCCTGAAAATTTGCAGTACACCAAAGAGCATGAATGGGTCTCTGCCGATGCAAACACGTACACGATGGGAATTACTGACTACGCTCAAGGCGCTCTCGGGGATATCGTGTATGTTCAACTTCCTAAAGTTGGAGAAGTTATAACTTCCGGAAAAGTATGTGGCGAAGTTGAATCAACTAAATCCGTCTCAGAAATTTATGCTCCAGTATCTGGAACAGTAGTAGCTATTAATGAGTCCCTAGCAAATACTCCGGAATCAATCAACTCCGATCCGTATGGAGATGGTTGGTTGGTAAAAATTGAAGTGAGCACTACCCCTTCAGATTTGCTGAGCGCTAAGGATTACGCTGAACTAACGGCTTGACCAAAGCGCAATACCCCTTTAATCTCAGCCTTAGGTTGAGAGTGAAAAAATAGGGGGAGGTGAAAAGTGGAGCAGTCACCTAATGAATTAACATCCACACTTCACCTTTCACCTCGAGAGTTCAATCTCTCTCCGGCAGGCATTCTTGAGGAGTACATAGCCTCGCTCGAAGAGGCTGATCGCGCAGTCATTGAAGAGATCCAATTATCCTCCGGTGATAAAGCTATGGTTTTGATTCATAGGGGAGAGAACAAGGGTTCGCGCTATCTCGTAACTAAAGATGGCATCAGCATCGGCAGATCAACGAAGAGTGGGATTTTCCTAGATGATGTAACGGTTTCTAGAGCACATGCAGTAATTGAAAAGAGCGGGTCGGGATATTTATTGCGCGACTGCGGATCTTTGAATGGAACATATATAAATAACACTTCGGTAAATGAGATTGAGCTTCGCTCCGGAGATGAGATTCAAATTGGGAAGTTTCACCTTCTCTTTGTTACCGGCAGTACCAGTACGAAAATTTAATATGAAGTTACTAAAAGAGTTAGGGGAGTACTAATGGCAGTTCCAGCGCGGGCCTACCTATCTATTGGCGAGGTTCTAAACCGTTTGAGAGGCGACTTTTCAGATATTACGATCTCAAAGATTCGTTTTTTAGAGTCAGAGGGATTAATTGAGCCTCAGCGAACTCCTTCTGGCTATCGAAAATTCACAACATCAGATTTAGAGCGGTTGCGATATGTCCTACTTGCACAGCGCGATCAATATCTCCCACTTAAAGTAATTAAAGAGAATCTCGATGCGATGGATCGTGGCTTACAGCCAGCGGCTATCGGAGGCGTCGCACACCCTGCAATCTCTTTAGCTACCGTTGATGGGGCTATGGCACCGAGCGCTTTTGCACAAACGAGTGAGATGCGTTTATCTCGCGATGAGCTTTTAAAGAACTCTGGAATTAGCGATGAGCAGCTTGTCGAACTTGAAGGTTATGGATTAATCGCCCCACGAGGACGCCATTACGATGGAGATGCTCTAGCCATCGCCAAAGCCGTTACTGAAATGGCTAGTTTTGGCATTGAGGCTAGACATCTGCGATCTTTTAAATCTGCGGCAGATCGCGAAATTGGTTTGATTGAGCAGGTCATCACGCCATTGACGAGACAGAAATCCAGCGAAGCCAAGGCCCGCGCCGAAGAGGTACAAAAAGAGATCGCCTCTCTGTCAATTCGTCTACATGCCGCATTAGTTCGCGGCGGACTGCATCGACTTCGTTCATAACTCTATGTTTATTGGAATGGAAGTTGTCGGAGTTCGCGTTGAGATGCCATCTAATCAACCGATAGTGTTGTTAAAAGAGATTGATGGTTCGCGGTTTTTGCCGATTTGGGTCGGTGCCAATGAGGCAACTGCGATCGCCTTTGCCCAGCAAGGTCTGATTCCACCACGTCCATTGACCCATGACTTGATGCGCGAAATAGTTGAAGGCTTCGATGCGACCTTGACCGCCGTCCATATTACTGAGGTTAAATCCGGAATTTTCTATGCCTCCCTTCTTTTTCGGGAGAGCTCTGGAACGGCGCTAAATATCTCAGCTAGACCATCTGATGCGATCGCACTTGCCCTTCGAACCCATAGCAATATCTTGGTCAGCGCCGAACTTCTAGATGAGGCTGGGATTGAAATTCCGGTGGAAAATGGGGGCGATAATCAAGAAGTAGAACGTTTTAGAGCGTTTTTAGATGAGATTAATCCTGAAGATTTCGGCGTTTAACGCTTAAAACTCTCAATCTCAAGTAGAGGTTTCAACCGTGTCGGTTATTGAAAGCGGGTAAAAACTACTTTAGATTAACCAGCACTCCCCAAGAGAATCGAGCACCACGTGGTTTCCCAAGAGTTAGAGATTGGTTATCGAGGTGCAACTGCATGCTCGGCGGCAGGTATCACTTACCGTCAATTAGATTACTGGGCTCGTACATTCTTAGTCGAACCGAGCGTTAGAACGGCCAGCGGATCTGGAACGCAGCGCCTTTATGGATTCCGTGACATTCTGGTTTTGAAGATTGTAAAACGATTATTAGATGCTGGAGTCTCACTTCAAAACATCCGTACCGCGGTCGATCACCTTCGCACTAGGGGAGTGACCGATCTGGAGACGATTACTTTGATGAGTGATGGTGCCTCCATTTATGAGTGCACAAGTGCCGATGAGATTATCGATTTACTGGCCGGAGGTCAGGGCGTCTTTGGTATAGCCGTCGGAAAAGTTTGGCACGAGGTTGAAGGCTCTCTTCTCATGTTGCAGGGAGAAATAAATGGCCAGATAGTTAGTGGCCAAGATAACGATGAGCTCTCGCTTAGACGTAAGAGCAAAGGGGCTTAATTCACCATAGTCTGTGCTCATGAATGATCACGACTCTTTCTCGCGCCGACATATAGGACCAACATCAGCAGATGAAATGGCGATGTTGCAGGCGCTTGGGTACGCAGATTTAACCTCCTTTATCAGTGACGTTGTTCCATCAAATATCGCCATACATGGAGTTATCGAGAACGTTCTGGCTGCTGCAAAAAGCGAAGTTGAAGTAATTGCAGAACTACGTTCAATTGCCTCGGAGAATAAAGTTTTCCGCTCATTAATCGGAACTGGATACTACGGAACTATCGTTCCTCCAGTTATCAAAAGAAATGTTTTAGAGAATCCTGCTTGGTACACCGCATATACGCCCTACCAACCTGAAATATCGCAAGGTCGGCTTGAGGCACTCTTCACTTTTCAAACAATGATCTGTGAGTTAACAGCACTTGATATTTCAAATGCATCGATGCTTGATGAGGGCACGGCCGCTGCGGAGGCAATGACTCTTGCTCGACGCGCATCAAAGTTGAGCGATGACGCCGTCTTTTTGATTGAAGAGCATGTTCACCCTCAAACAAAGGCCGTTGTTCTTACGCGTGCAAAGCCGCTAGGCATTACCGTAATTGAGATTGATTCTGGTCATGTAGTTCGAGATGGGTATGAGGGCGAATTCTTTGGTGCTTTGCTTCAATACCCAGATACGACAGGAACTGTTATTGATTATTCGAGCTTTGCTGATTTCGCGCATTCACGTGATGCATTAGTTATTGCGGCAACTGATCTTCTTGCATTGACACTATTGAAAGCTCCAGGGGAGTGGGGTGCTGATATCGCAGTCGGAACTTCTCAACGTTTTGGAGTTCCAATGGGTTTCGGTGGACCTCATGCTGGATTCTTGGCGGTACGTAAAGGACTTGAACGCTCAATGCCTGGACGTCTTGTGGGGCAAAGTATTGATGCAACTGGAAAACCAGCATTTCGCTTAGCGCTTCAAACTCGCGAACAGCATATTCGACGCGATAAAGCGACTTCAAACATCTGTACAGCTCAAGTTCTCTTGGCAAACATGAGTGCTTTCTATGCGATGTGGCATGGACCGGTTGGTCTTCGACACATTGCAGAGCGAGTAAATGGTTTTGCATCCCGCTTACATGCTGCAACAAATAACCGAGACGATGTTGTCTTTGATACGGTACATATCGTTGTCGATGATGCACATACAATTCATCAAAAAGCGGTTGCTGCAGGCATAAACTTTGCAAAAGTCAGCGATACCGAATTACGAGTCTCCTTCGATGAAGAAACAACTGAAGAGATTTTCGCGCAAGTACTTTCAATTTTAGGGATTCAGGATTTTGTGGGGAAGAAGATCCCTGCAAAGTTCCTGCGTACTAGCAAATACTTAACTCATCCAGTATTCAACACGAATCACAGTGAAACTGGAATGATGCGTTATCTACGCAATTTGGCCGATAAGGATTTGGCGCTCGATCGAACAATGATTCCATTAGGTTCGTGCACAATGAAACTCAACGCAGTTACCGAGATGGAAGCGGTAACGTGGCCTGAATTTTCTTCATTGCATCCATTTGCTCCGGCCGATCAGAGCGCTGGAACACGAAAATTGATTCAACAGTTGTCGGATTGGCTCGTATCAATTACTGGGTATGACGCAGTATCTCTGCAACCTAATGCGGGAAGTCAAGGGGAGTTCGCCGGTTTGCTTGCGATTAGAAATTTCCATGATTCGCGTGGAGATCAAAGCCGAAATATCTGCCTTATCCCGTCAAGTGCACATGGAACAAATGCAGCCTCAGCTGTTATGGCTGGGATGAAGGTTGTTGTCGTTGAGTGTGATGAAAATGGAAATGTTTCAGTTGATGACATTAAAAAGAAAATTGCAGAGTTTGGGGCCACGCTTGCCGCTTTGATGATCACGTATCCATCAACGCATGGAGTCTTTGAAACAGCGGTCTCCGAAATTTGTGCCTTGATACATGATGCAGGCGGCCAGGTCTATGTTGATGGCGCCAACTTGAACGCACTTGTTGGTGTTGCACAGCCTGGAAAGTTCGGCGCCGATGTTTCTCACTTAAATCTCCATAAAACCTTTTCAATTCCGCACGGTGGAGGAGGCCCTGGTGTAGGTCCGGTTATCTCTCGTGCCCACCTTGCGCCATTTCTGCCAAATCACCCAATGGATGTATCGGCTGGACCATCCAGCGGACCTGGACCGATTTCAGCTGCACCCTTTGGTTCAGCAGGCGTCTTGCCGATCTCCTGGGCTTACATTCGCTTGCTGGGGGGAGAAGGGCTAACGCATTCGACTCAGGTGGCAATCCTTTCTGCCAATTACATGGCAGCGCGCCTTCAGGCCTCCTATCCAGTGCTCTACACCGGAGCAAATGGTCGGGTGGCACATGAGTGCATCCTCGATATTCGAGAGCTCACTAAGGAGTCCGGTGTCACCGTTGATGACATTGCCAAAAGGTTGATGGACTATGGCTTCCACGCCCCAACTATGTCCTTTCCTGTCGCCGGTACCTTGATGATTGAACCCACTGAGTCAGAGGATATTGCCGAAATCCACCGTTTTATCGATGCGATGATTTCTATTCGCGCTGAGATTCAAGAGATTATCGATGGAAAGACAAGCGTTGAAGGTTCTGCGCTTCGCCATGCGCCTCATACAGCCCTGACTATGGTGACCGCTGAGTGGGAGAGGGAGTACAGCCGTGAACGGGGCGGATATCCAGTTATACCCGATGGCCTAGTTCCTGGTGAATCTATTGGATCGCGGATGAAGTTTTGGCCACCAGTTTCGCGTATCGATGGAGCTCATGGAGATCGCAATCTGGTCTGCGCCTGCATACCACTGGATGAGTATCGGTAGGAGGGGTTGAAGAGCCAAACTCTTCACTTCTCTGCATTACTTTACATAATGTAACTTATCGGCGATATCTACGGGTGTGTGAGTTTGCCCGAACACAGATAAGTAGCCAGATTAAACTGCCAACTAAGGCCCAATCTCCGGCCTTGTCTCTAGGCGTTTGACCATCCATGAGAGCCGGTTTTACGAATAAATGTGCGCTTTGATACGGCTTAGTCTGCATCTGGATTTTTCCGCGATGATCGATGAAGGCAGATACACCAGTTGTTGAGACCGAGAGAATATCTCTTCCATATTCAATCGCCCTGATACGAGTGATCGCTAATTGTTGAGCATTTTGTGGGGATTTTCCAAAAGTCGCACTATTGGTCTGAACCACTAGTAGTTGAGAATTGCTAGCTGCACGTGCCACAAGCGCATCATCAATGAGTTCGTAACAGATAATTGGAGCGATTTTCGCACCGTTGAGGGTGAAAGCCTTCGATGAATTCCCTGCGCTGAAATCCTCAACTGACTCCACATACTTGGAGATTTTTGAGGCTATAGATCTCAATGGAATGTATTCACCAAAAGGTGTCAGATGTTGCTTTACATAGATTTCTTGGCCACTTTTCTGCCACAAAATCGAGGTATTGAGCAACTCACCATCCTGTCTAATTACTGCGCCGATTATTAAAGGTTGTGAAAAGGTGTCCAGAACTTCGCGGACTTTCGTATTGGTAAAGGGATCTACATCAACGGCATTTTCCGGCCAAAGAATAAAATCGACATTTTCATCCAGAGCTAACGCCTTATTGGTCTCCTGTACATGATTGAAAAAAACCTGAGTGGCTCGATCATTAAAATCTAAACCAAGGCGCGGAACATTTCCTTGAACCATAACTGCGCGAATTTCACCAACGCTTTTCACATCAATAGGTATAAGTAAAAGGGCAAGCGGTAAGAGTGGCAATAGATTAAATCGAGAGTTAAAAAGTGAATACAGTGCAAATGCGATTGTAAGGACTAAAGCGCTCAGTGCGCTGGCTCCCCCGATCGCTGCTAACTGGCTATATGGTGCATCGGCCTGCGAATATGCAAGGCGTAGCCACCCGAATCCCCCAAATGGAAAGAGTGAACGTACCTGTTCTAAAATGAGAAAAATCAGTGGATAAAACCCGACCCCGTACTTTTTAACTAATCCAAGGGGAATGAAAAGTGCTGCCTGCCCACAAAAAAGAATTATCCACGGAATTGAACCAACGAAAATATTAGTCCACTGTAATGCGATCGCGTTGAAAGCCGATGCAAAAAGAAACGAGTTAAGAAATGGTCTATCTGACTTACTAAGACTAAAGATATGAAGTGCTAGCGAAATCGGTGCTAACCACCACAATGCAAATGGAGCAAAAGCGCCACTGAATAAAGCCCCACTAATAATCGGGAGAAGAAGATTTACCAACCCAGTGCACTGATCAAGCGATCCACGCTGGCACCGAGGCCATGACGCTCCTTAAATTGATAAATCTGTGACAAATCTTTTGGAGTTTTCGGCATCGATATATCCACACGGGGCAGGCTAACATTTCGTGCCACCTGAACCACGGTCGGTGCAATCTTTAAGTAATCACTTCCTGCGATTATTTTCTTTGCTAACGCGGGCGAAAGGCTTTCATGCGCGCCATGAGCGCCAGCTAACACGTCATCGACATTGGCAAAATTATTCGCGATTAATGCAGCTCCTTTTTCACCGATACCGCGCACTCCAGGCAGACCATCTGATGGATCACCTCTAAACATTGCAAAGAGGGCGTACCGCTCCCCCGGAATCTGATATCTATCGGAAACATATTTCAAGTCGACTAAATCATGTTGCGAAATGCCTTTAGCTAAGTAGACAACTTTAATATCTCGTTTATCATCCACCATTTGAAATAGATCGCGATCGCCCGTAACGATTCTAATGGGACCTTTCTCCATCTCGGCATACGTTGCCATCACATCATCGGCCTCGTAATCATCTACACCAACCACAGGTATACCAAATAAATCCAGAAGATCTAAGAGAATTGGTATCTGCGGTGTCAGAGTTTCGGGCTCTTCTTCCTCTTCGCCTTCTGCTTCAAGACGGTTAGCTTTGTACTCAGGGAAGAGTTCAACACGCCACGATGGCCGCCAATCTCCATCCAAACATGCAACTAAACGATCGGGCTTATAGATGCTAATTAATCGCGCAGTCATGTCAATATAGCCACGAATCGCATTTACTGGAGTTCCATCTGGCGCAACTAAAGTATCGGGCATTCCGTAGTAGGCGCGATACCACAACGATGCACTGTCTAAAAGCATTAACGTCATACATCCCCCATTAAATATGCAACGACACCACGGTCAATTCGCTTAACTGCATCCTTGCATACCGGACGAAGGCTCTCACTAGCACCTGAGATTTGATTGAGAAGATCGATGAGTTGCTTTATAGATCGAACGAAATCTCCAACTGACATATCACTACCTTTTAGCACGCTTTGCAATGAACCGCCACTGGCCCATTTGTAGGAGATCCAACAAAAGCCAGCATCTGGTTCACGTTGCGTCTTAACACCATACGTACTTTCAATCTCTTCGAGTTGGGCCCAAATAGAAACTACTTCCGTTAATGTGTTTTGAACTTTTATACTCGGCATCTTAGGCGCTAGGTTTTCTGCCGATCTCGATTCAAAAATCATGCACGAGACGATTGAAAGTAGTTCGGTGGCATTGAGTTCATCAAATAACCCACAGCGAATCGACTCGGTTAATAGCAAATCTGATTCCGCATATATTTTGGTCAGGATCTTGCCTTGAGAAGTTGGTTTTTCACCTTCAATATAATTCAAATGGGTTAAAACTTGGCAAATTTGATCAAATGTCTTAGCGATTACATTAGTTCGACTATCAACTCGTGTACGGAGCCCGTCATTCTCGCGGTTTAAACGCCCAGCACGTTCGGTAAAGCGCGCGTGATCTTCGCGCTCATTGCAACTGTGGCAGCTGTGATTGCGAAGTGATTTTCTAAGATCACTTAAATCACTCTCTAAGCGAGAACGCTGTCGGTTGTCAAAGCTCTTTTTCTGATCTCGCTTGCTGAGCAGGAGTTCAACTTCCTTTATTTCGCGACGAATACTTGCATAGTCAATGAAATCTCCCAGGTGGCATACTGCATTTGCAAGAATCTCTTCGATAGCGCTTTCGTTCTTTCGAATCTGTCTAGACAGTCCGACTACTGCGCGATCGGCTTGAAACTGGGCAAATGATGATTCAAGTGATCTTCGCGCACGCTCTCGACCAAATCGTGAAATGAGGTTTATGGACATGTTGTAAGAAGGTGCGAAAGATGAACGCAATGGATATGTTCGAGTAGATGCTAAGCCGGCTACGGAGGCTGAATCGACGGTGGGCGACCATTGCACCACTGCATTTCCTTCAATATCGATTCCTCGCCGGCCAGCACGTCCTGTTAGTTGGGTGTACTCCCCCGGAGTGATTGGAACATGAGCCTCACCATTGAATTTGACGAGTTTTTCCAAGACAACTGTTCGGGCCGGCATGTTTATGCCAAGTGCGAGTGTTTCAGTTGCAAATACCGCCTTAACCAGGCCACGTTGAAATAAATCCTCCACCGCGCCCTTAAAGCTCGGCAATAGACCTGCGTGGTGAGCTGCAATTCCTCGTTCTAAGGCACTTAACCATTCGTTAAAACCTAAAACCTCGAGATCTTCAGCGGCAATATTTGCGATGTATTTGAGGGCGGTTGCCTTAATCTCGATTCGTTCCTCTGAAGAAGTAAGGCGAATACCTGAGACAAGACATTGCTTTACAGCCGCATCGCAACCAACGCGTGAAAAGATAAAGGTAATCGCCGGCAGCATATTTTCTCGTTGGAGTCTTTCAATAACATCTGCGCGAGAGAGCCTTGATTTGGGCTCATTGGAGCTTCCTTTCCGGTGTCTATCCGTAGTTGATCTTCTCAACGATTCACGCTCTCGCTGCAAAATCTCAGGATTTATCACCCCAGGTCTTTGAAATAGATCCAACATGCGATTTCCAATGAGCACGTGTTGATACAAAGGAATAGGTCTGACTTCACTAACTATTACTTGCGTATTTCCCCGAACTTCACCCAGCCACTCACCGAACTCTTCGGCATTTGAAACGGTGGCAGATAAAGAAACAACCTGCACGCTCTCCATAAGATGGATGAGTACTTCCTCCCAGACCGCACCTCGAAACTTGTTAGCTAAGTAGTGAACTTCATCCATTACAACATACCCTAGGCCAGTTAATGTCGATGAACCGGCGTACAACATATTTCGCAAGACTTCAGTTGTCATAACCAAGATATCGGCCTCACCATTAATGCTTGTATCCCCGGTTAATAGCCCAACCTTGTCTTCGCCAAATTTCTCCACAAATTCAAAATATTTTTGATTCGACAGCGCCTTAATCGGGGTCGTATAAAAACACTTCTTTCCGGTATTTAATGCACAGAATGCGGCAAATTCGCCTACAACTGTCTTGCCAGCTCCAGTGGGGGCGGCAACTAATACACCACTCCCCTCTTCGACGGCGTGACATGCCGCAATTTGAAAAGGATCAAACTCAAAACTAAAGGTTGCTAAGAAACTCTGCGTGACAGGATGTGCTCCCCGAATTTTCGCGGCTTCAAATCTCTGCGCTGGTGATGTCACGGAATCCATGTTTGCAATACTCCAGGAATGCATTCTGCTGATATCGGCAAGCGCCCAAGCCTCTCGCCATCTGAGTAAGCCACAGCATCGGCAACGATTGTTACTTTCTTACTTCGTACGATTTCAACGGCAGGATGGTTTACATGCGTACCTTTAAAGACTCTCGGAAAGACCTTAATGAACTCGATTTTCGAGACTGGATGTAAAACCATTACATCAAATAGCCCATCATGAATATCGGCATCAGGACAAACCAGCATGCCTCCTCCATATGATCGTCCGTTCGAAACTGCGATAAGCATCGCCTGAGTGGAGATTGAGCGATCATCGAGAGTGATTTCATAGTTTCGAGGCGCAAAACGCGGAAGTTCAATTGCGATTGCGACGTTATATTTCATTGGGCCTTTCGGCCAACTCATGGTATTTGCTTTTTCATTTACGATTGAGTCGAATCCCGTTGATAAGATTGCTCCGAACCACTCACCGTCTACTAACCCTAAATCCATTGGCCGTGGTCTTTTTGTAATGATGTTTTCTAAATATGGATTTAAATTCTCTAGTGGCCACCCCAGGGTTCGAACAAAATCATTTCCGGTACCAGCGGGAATCACTGCGAGTGGAATTTGAGCCGGTGTCACTACCTGCAAAACATTGTGTAGCAAACCATCGCCACCGACTGCAATCACGCCTTGGCAATCTGGATGGTTTTCAATGAATCTCTTAAGATGAGTGATTAACGAGATAGCCGAATCTCCTGAAACAATCTCGTGGGCTTGATCGCGCTGTGTTAGGAAACCGGCGACATGGCTACCGATGGATGCACCTTTGCCAGAGCCTGCGGTTGGATTGATGACTAAGGCCCACATAAGCCGACCTTATCGCCCTATTCGGTAATTGGTGTGGCGCTCTCAATCGGCGAGACCCCGGTTTCAAGAGATGCGCTTCTCTTATCCCGCTTCCTATCGACTAAAACTGCGATACCCCCTGCCATGAAATAAAACACAATCAGAGGGGCAGCCAAAAGGACCATACTCAATGGATCGGCAGTGGGAGAAAGAGCAGCTACTGCTAAGAAAATTGCAAACACCCAAACCCGCCAAGGTTTAAGAATCGTTTTACCCCGGAGAAAACCGATGAGATTGAAGGTCAATAAGAAAATAGGTAATTCAAAAGCTAGACCTACAAACAAAATCACTCTTAAAACAAAATCTAAATAATCATCAAATCGCACCAAGTTGCTTATCGAATTTGGCGTAAATCCAAAGAGAGCCTTGATCGCTATTGGCAAAATCAAATAACCAAGGGTTGCCCCCAGAGCAAAAAATGGTGTTGCAGCGCTAACAAACAGAACAGTTGTGCGTTTTTCTTTTCGATGAAGTGCTGGTGCTATGAATGCCCATAATTGATATAGCCAAAATGGCGCCGAAACAATTACACCGGTTAGAAGTGCAACTTTAATTTGAAGATCAAGCGGACCAAGAACTCCACTTATATATAAGGCACCACAACTTGCCGCGCCAGATTGCTGAGCTGCTTTCAGATCACAGACAGGTTTAGCCAACGTCGCAATAATGGGATTGTATAAATACCATCCGCCAACGAAAACTACGAGGACCGCGACGGCCGACTTGAGAACACGATTGCGCAACTCCCGTAAGTGTTCAATGAGCGGCATCCGTTCCTGACTTGCAGATGCCATCAATTTATTTCTCGGTTTTGCCGTCTTCTTCGATAACTGTTTCGTCGCTTCTCATTTCCTTCATTTCGCTCTTAAAAATTCTCATTGAGCGGCCAAGAGAGCGAGCCGAGTCCGGTAAGCGTTTGGCACCAAATAAGACGAGGACAACAATCAAAAGAATAACAACTTCTCTCGGGCCTAGATTCATAGTACTAACTCCTTGGCTTATGTTTTTTCAAAAGGTGATGGCGCAAGGCTACCCTAGAGCCAGCCGCTCTGGAAAGGCGAAACTAGTGGGCTTTGTAACGATCAAGTATCGCTTGGGCGCTCATAGCAATCTCGTTTCGAAGCCCTGAAGGTTCCAATACCTCAACGCTTCCAGATGAGGCCATGATAGAGCGCTGAACCCATTCGCTTGAAAAGGATAAAATCTCATTCTCATGTGATAAAGAATCGCGATTCAAAGAGAATCGTTCCATTGCAGCTCTTGGTCGAGAATGAACACGTATTGCATAGGCAGTTTTCTCAGCCTCTTTCTCAACTGCATATAAAGGTGCTTCCGGTGGCGCACTAGGTACTAATTTCTGAATGCGATCTATTCTGAAGACTCGAAGATTGCGTGCGCTGTGACAAAGTGCCCACAAATACTCGTAACCCCCCTCGGTTCGTAGTTCAAGGGGATGTATTAGGCGGGTGGAAACGGTATCGGAGTATGAAGAGTGATAAGTAATTTCCACCCAACTATCTTTAGTGAGTGCATTCTCAATCAATGCACGCACCGAACCAGCTGCCGATGGAATTGCAGTTAGTTTGGCCTTAATTGAAATCCTAGAGGAAAGTTTTTCAACTAATGCCCTAGCTCGTTCTCTCAAATCCTCGCGTTCAGCTGGTAGAGATTGAATAACTAAATCCAAACCAAGAAGTAGCGCGATTGTCTCCTCACTGTTGAGCGATCGAGGATTAGAAAGAGTTTGCGCATTATAAATGGTGACGAAACCTGAATCAAAAGATAAATCCATGAGTTCAAGATGCGTATATCCCGGTAAACCGCACATCCACAGAGTTGTTAAATCGGAGATCATTTGAGCTTGTGTGACGTTGAAATTTTGCGCCAAGGCTTCGATCTCAATTCCTTGGTGCGAGGCAACATATGGCACTAAATCTAAAAGTCTCGCCGTTCGACTTAATGGGGTTTGGATTGAGTTATGCATGTAAGCGCACAATCTCTTCGAGTCCAGCGATAACTTGATTTCTCAGTGAAGTTGGTTCAATCACTAAAACATCGGCTCCATGCCAAAGAATTTGGTCGACAAACTGTTGATAGTCAAAGTATCTAACTGTAATTTGCTCCCACTCGCCCTTATCAACGCAAGAATCGGCAATTATTCTCAGTAGATGCGCCTTGCCTTTTCGTACATCGAGAGTAGCAATGTTTACTGTTTCATCACTTTCTAAAGAACCAAATACATCAAAGCCTTCTGGAATCTCAAAACCTTGACCTCCATGGGAGATTGAAATTTCGCCATCGATGCGGTCCAATCTAAATGTCCGCATTTCGCGCTTTTCTAGATCTCTTCCAGCCAAGTACCAGTGAGAATTTCTCGTTGCAATGGCATAGGGCTCAATAGTCCGCATCTGTGCAACCATTACGGCAGAGAGATAAGAGAAAGAAATAACCTCGCGTTTAGAAATCGCAAGAGCAATCACCTGAAAATCACTATGTGTTGGATTCAAACGTGGTGAAATTGCGGGAAGTGAATCTAAATCCGATTCAACACCCATTGAATGAAGTTTAGTTAGCGCACTATGTGCCGCATCATCTAGAGCAGCACCTCGCCAGGCCTCAGCTGCAAGTGATAAAAGTGCGATTTCTACTCCGGAAATTTCACCGAGATTTAGGGAGTAACCCTCTGGCTTAATTCGGTAACCAGCTTCATCTTGAAAAACTGGATCAAAACTTCCGACTTCAATAATGACACCGAGATTTCGTAAATCATCCTTATCTCGTTCAAACATCCGTTCCATTGTCTCTGCACTGCCGTCATATCCATCGACAGATCTAAAGATTTCACCCTTGGTTAAGTATCTCTTCGTCGCAAGCAGAGCTATCGTAAGATTAATAAGACGTTCAATCTTCCGAGACACCGTAAGCTCCTTTCGCAGGTCGACGTCTGCGTGCTAAAACTTCGACACCGGGCGCCATTTTCCGTGATTGAATCAGAAATCCTGTATGACCAATCATCCGTTGCTGTGGTCGAACTGCTAGACCTTCATGATGCCAGCCTCGGACGATTGTCTCTGAACTCTCGGGCTCAGTGAAGCGACCATCGGCCTTCATCGCTTCAGCGGTAACAGATAACTGTGTAGTCGTTGCTACATAGGCCATAAAAACGCCGCCAGGACGAAGTGCTCTGGCAGCTAGATCAACACACTCCCAGGGTGCGAGCATGTCAAGAATAACTCGATCATAATTATCGGCAACGTTCTGATCCTGAAGATCACCTACTGTAAGTTGCCAATTCTCTGGCGGGGTTACAAAATAATTATTTACATTTGATCGAGCATTTTCGGCGAAATCAGTGCGTCGTTCAACTGAATGTACAGAACCGTTGCTACCAACTGCGCGTAGTAGTGAAATTGTTAATGCGCCGCTTCCAACCCCAGCCTCCAAGACACGTGCGCCTGGATAGACATCGGCCAATCCAATAATCATCGCAGCATCTTTTGGATAAACAATCGTGGCCCCTCGCGGCATTGTTAAGACGTAGTCAGCTAAAAGAGGTTTAAATGCCGTGAACTTTAACCCTGCCGTTGTACTGACGACTGAACCTTCAGGCATACCGATTAAATCATCGTGAGTTATCCAGCCTTTGTGGGTATGCCACTCTTTTCCTGCAATGATTGTAAAACTGTATAACTTACCCTTTGGGTCGGTCAGTTGAATTCGATCGCCCTCACCGAAATAACCTAAATTGGACACGGGAGCATCCTAGGCGAAAACTTTAAGGCAAGTACGAGTATCTTGCATCTCGTGAATACTGATCCTCGACTGCGACTCTCCCCTAGTGCGGTGAACGAATATAACAACTGCCCTCAACTCTATAAATATCGCTCCATTGATCGTCTTCCACAACCACCAAGCCTAGATGCCGAACGTGGAACTTTAGTGCATACGGTTTTGCATGATCTTTTTGAAAGCCTTGCAAAGGACAGAACTCCAACCACGGCATTGGATTTACTTCCATTGAGGTGGGCAGCTCAAGTAAGTGCAAAACCCGAGCTTGCAGAGTTGATTAGTAACGAAAAAGAATGGCTCGATCGCGCCGGATCGCTTATCCGGACTTACTTTACTTTAGAGCACCCAGATACTTTTGAAGCAACGCATCGAGAAATGCATTTGGAAAATGATTTTGAAGAGAATGTTTACCTCCACGGCTATGTTGATCGACTCGATATCGCATCTACAGGGGAAGTTCGAATTGTGGACTATAAAACCGGCAAAGCACCTAAACCTGGGTGGGAAGAGAAGGCTTTGTTCCAGCTCCGTATTTACGCCCTTCTCTATTGGAAGAATAGCGGAGTACTACCCCGCCTTCTGCAATTGATTTATCTTGGCGATGGAAAAATAGTAAAAAGTAATCCTACTATTGCACAACTTGAATCAACTGAAAAAATACTGCACCACACGGCCTTGGACATATTTACATCCATTGAGAAAAATTACTGGCCTCCTAAACCCAGTAGATTGTGTGATTGGTGTTTCTTTAAAACAATCTGCCCAGCTCATGTAAGTTAAATAGTCGTGGTGAAATCCTTGAACAACTCTTGGAGTGTGTCATAAGAGATTTGTGTCAAAGATTTTATACTTCGAACGCGGGGCTCCTCGGGAACAACTACTAAATGTGGCACTGCTATTAACCAAGCTCCACTTGCTTTAGCCGCGCTAACCCCTGTTAGGGAGTCTTCGAAGATTAAGCAACGTGAAATCTCCGCACCGGCTTTTTCCGCCGCTAACAGATATGCATCTGGATGAGGTTTGGTATTAACAACATCATCAGCACTAATTGAAAAAGGAAAAGGATTTCCTCCGAGATTTTCGAGAACTGCATTGACAATGTTTCTGGGACTTGCTGAAACTAATCCAGTGGCAATTCCATGTGATTGCAGTTGAAGGAGCAATTCTAATGCCCCGGGCAAAAGTGGAGTTTTTCCTCGCAATTTAGCGGTTTGAATTTCAATCAACGTATTAGTAAAAAAAGTAGGTGATTCGACGCGATTGCACTTTTCAAACATATATTCACCAACGCGAGAAAGCGGGCCGCCTAAGCAGGCAACCTGATCCTCATCACTCCATACATATCCAAAGGAAGCTGTTAATTCTGACTCTGATTCGAGCCATATAGGCTCTGAGTCAACAAATAAGCCATCCATATCAAAAAAAACAGCCTCAAAAAACCGTCGGGGTTGGTAACTACTCACGTGCAGGAGGGTACCGTAAGGTTTGTTGATGTGGAGATACATAGAATTCCGAATCTAAGAAACCCTGTGATGGTTATCGCTTTTTCCGGTTGGAATGATGCCGGTGAAGGCGCAACTGGAGCAGTCAATCATTTAATGAATGTGTGGTCAGATTTATCGCCGAAAATACTTCCGGTACTTATTGCTGATGTAGATCCCGAGGAGTTTTATGATTTCCAAGTCAATAGACCTCGGGTGTTCACCGATGAAACTAGCACCAGAAGTATTACGTGGCCTACTACAAAGATTTATGGTCTTTCGCTTGCATCTTTGGATAGAGATTTAGTAGTTGTTGTGGGTGAAGAGCCCTCCATGCGATGGAAATCTTTTACGCAAGAGATTCTCGATTTAGCAGACGATTTGGAAGTTTCGATGGTTGTAACAGTTGGCTCGTTGTTGGCTGATATTCCACACAGTCGTCCGATTTCTGTTGGCATCACTGCAGCAAATCCAACGACTGCAGATCGATTTAATGTAGAAATTTCGAATTACGAAGGCCCTACGGGAATTCTTGGAGTTATTCACGATGAATGTCTGCGACGCAAAATCGATGGAGTATCTCTGTGGGCTCCAGTTCCGCATTATGCCTCTGGTGCGCCTTCTCCAAAAGTTTCATTAGCACTCATCCATGCACTTGAAGATCTTCTAGCAATCAGCATTCCTCAGGATGAACTGGAATCGGCATCTGATGCATGGGAAAGTGAGATAGATGATTTAGCCCGAGAAGATAGCGATGTTGCCGATTACGTTAAAGCCCTTGAAGAGTCAAAGGATGCGCTGGATATTCCAGAGGTTTCAGGCGAAATGATCGCAAAAGAGTTTGAACGTTACCTTCGCCGCAAAAGCAAAGATTAAAACTTCAAACCTAGCAATGCGTCAAGAGAGGTTTTAAGGTCGGTTGCATTTCCGCCTGAGCCACCAAGTAGACACTCACTCGCCCATTCATCTAAGAGTTTAATTACAGTCGGTGTATCTAAATCATTAGCTAGAGCTGAGGCTATTTCGACAACGAGCTTTGAAGTTTCAGGAACTTCCGCCAGGGAGCAAGCTTGTTTCAATTTTTCAAAGGATGCCTTGGCTTTGGAAAGTAGTTCATCGCTCCACATCTGATCATCTCGGTAGTGATGTCCCATCAATGCATATCGAATTACCATCGGATCGATACCTTGAGAAACTAATTTAGATACAAGGACTAAATTCCCTTTGCTTTTACTCATTTTTTCACCATCAAGACCAATCATTCCTGCATGTACATAATTGGCGGCTAACTCCTTGCCTGTCAAAACTCTAGCTTGAGACCTGCACATTTCGTGATGCGGGAATATAAGGTCATTTCCCCCGCCTTGAATGTCGATCAAGAAACTATCTGCAGGGTCTGGATGTAAGTATTCAAGCGCGATAGCCGTGCATTCAATATGCCAACCAGGTCGACCCATACCTAAGTAAGAAGGCCAACCAGGTTCACCTTCACGCTGTGACATCCATACCAAACAATCGAGTGAGTGTAACTTGCCGGGTAAATCTGGATTTCCTCCACGTTGTGAAAAGATTTCCTCCATCTTCTCCTGGCTCAAATGAGATAACTCTCCAAAAGTGGATTCAGGTGAGTTAGAAAAATAATAATCATGATTAATTGGATAAATCGAACCTTGCTGCTGCAGTCCTTGAATTGCATCGACAACTAAAGGTATTGCTTCGACCGCACCGATGTATGAATCTGGTGGCAATACTCTTAAGCTCTCCATGTCACTGGTGAATAGTTCGATTTGAGAGTGCGCTAGATCCTTCCAATCAATCCCATCCCGGGCGGCTCGTTCGAGTAATGGATCATCTATATCCGTAATATTTTGAACATAATTGACAACCGAACCTGTTGCCCGGAGATAGCGCCCTATCAAATCAAAAGTTAAGTAGGTAGCTGCATGTCCAAGGTGAGTTGCATCGTATGGAGTTATCCCACATACATACATGCGATACATGGGCTTGGCTGGTACGACTTGAATAAGACCAGTTTTCGAATTGGTTAAAGATAATTCATTCAATTGATATTTAGAATGTAGTGGAGGTACTTCCACCCTTGGCCAACTCTTCATCTGCCAATACTACTTATTGACGAACTAAAAAGCAGGCCAAGGAACCGCTGGCCAATTTGGATTTGGTTGAGGCATTGCGGCCTGGGCGATTAATCGAGAAACTCTATTTTTTATAGCGGCAATCTCCAATGATGTTAAGTGGGGCGATAAATCAAGATCAACGTCGAGGCCAGTAGAGAGTTTGTTGAGCAGAAGTAGCTCGGCGTCGGTCAAAGAATCTCCGGCCCATTGCCACAACACAGTACGCAATTTATCGTCGGCGTGAAAAGTAACGCCATGATCACATCCGTATAAATTCCCTGAAGCGGTAGGTAATAGATGTCCAATCTTGCGATCGGTATTGTTGATAATTGCATCGAAAAAGGCCATGGCTCTCAAATCTGCGTTATCTGTCGAGAAAAAACTTCCTAGATCAATACTCTCATCAATATCAATCCACTCTTGAACCATTCCTTCACCATAAGGACCATCCCGAAGAACTGTTAAAGGAACAACTCCTAAACCTAAATACTCACTTACTAAAAATGCCGCATACTCACGATCGGCTAGAGCTCCATCTGGGAAATCCCATAAGGGGCGCTCCCCCGCCACTGGTTTATAGATTGCATTCATAGATTGATCCTCAAATGTCAGTGATGCAAATAGCGTTGCATTTGAGGCATCTACCAATCGACCGGTTACAACCAATTCACCTTTTGATAGCAGAAGAAATTTATCTTCGGTAACCATTTGCCCTCGGGCATAGATGGCCTTGTGGATCGATTGGCATTCCACAGAATGGACAGGGTAATCGACCTGCACCAATCAACGCTTTAGAACGTTTAATAAAAGCGATACACATAGAAATGCTCAATTGAACCTCTAAAGTGTTTGGAGTTTCAATCTCCTCGGTAACAATTTCCAACAGTTCGATAGACATCATCTTCTTGGACTCATCCCAAGAGATCGAAATTGAACCGACCTCAAACTCAGATTCGATAGGAAGTTCCAGAGGGGCATCATCAATCTCAGAAGTTAACAGTCGAATACTTGAATCGCTCTTACGAAACTCATTGATAATAAGCTCAACGCGCTCAGCTAGGGCCGCCACCTGCAGTTTTTCTACGGCCACAGTTACCAGGCGATTGCCATGTCGAGCTTGAATAAAGAATGCACGTTCACCTGGTTGGCCCACGGTGCCAGCCACAAAACGTTCCACTGATTCAAATAGGAAACTCACGTCCCGCCTCCGCCGCCAAGTAGATTCTTCTTTCTATAAGGGGCGTTCAAAAACTCTTCCAAATGTGCCCGCGAATCATTGAGTAGCAAAACCCGTGGTTTTGTATCTGAAAAATCTATGACGTTTACTGAGGCCGGATCTATCACTAAACGTTGAAAGCTATCGAGATGCATGCCGAGCGCCGAAGCAACAATGGATTTAATCACATCACCGTGGCTAACAATAACAACTGCGCCTTTTTTCCGGGTGGATGTGGCCTCATGAACCGCCCGCATAGCTCTCTCCTGCATCTGCGCCAAGCCTTCACCCGATGGAAAGTACATAGCACTGGGTGAATTTTGTACTGTGTGCCACAACTTCTTCTTCGAAAGTAAAGCTAGTTTTTTTCCACTCCAATCGCCGTAGTCAACTTCATTGAGGTTTTCATCTCGGATTAATTCAACGGAGGGATTGTGTACTTTTCCAAGTGTGTCCCACCAAGGATTTATAGTTTCGAAGCAACGTTCAAGAGGACTTATCCGAAGTGTGGCGACTTTCAATCGACCAAGTCTTGCAATTAAATCCTCCGATTGGGTATGACCCTTTGGGGATAAATGAACCCCCACGGTTCGACCTGAAAGCAAAGCCTTTGCATTGGCTTCAGAGTGGGCATGTCTAATCAAAACTACCTGCATAAACTCAAGGTTATCGCAGGTTTCCGAACTCCGCCTTGCTAAGGTCGCTCCATGGAAATGCGACGAGCCGGTACCAGCGGACTTCAACTCTCTCGTCTAGGGCTCGGAACTATGACATGGGGACGCGACACCGATGAACATGAAGCTGCCGATCAGTGCAGAGCGTTCATTGATGCCGGAGGTAATTTTATCGATACGGCCAATACATACGGTGATGGGGATAGTGAGAGAGTTATTGGTGGCTTAATAGGTACGCTCTTTAATCGCGAAGAGGTTGTTATTGCTACGAAATCTGGATTGAGCTTCCCAGATGGCATAAGAAACGTTGACGCTTCCAGAGCGAATTTAATTGCCGAACTAGATAAATCACTTGTTCGACTCGGGACTGATTTTGTTGATATGTGGCAGATACATGCGTGGGATTCGTTAACACCTTTAGATGAAACTTTGTCAGCTCTCGATTATGCCTATACGACTGGTCGCGCGCGATACGTCGGTGTAAGCAACTACTCCGGATGGCAATTGGCACGCGCAGCGACAAAGCAGTCATCGAATTCTATGAAAGCGCCAATTACAACTATTCAAAGTGAATACTCTCTACTTAACCGCGATGTTGAAATAGAGCTTCTTGAATGTGCCGCCGACTGCGGCACTGGATTTTTAGCGTGGGCGCCACTTGCACGAGGAGTTCTTACTGGAAAATACCGTAACGGTATTCCTAGTGATTCACGAGGTGCTGCACCACATTTTGCTAAACACATTGAGCCATACCTAGATTCCCGAAGTGCAAGAATTGTTGAAGCGGTCGCTGTTGCGGCCCAAGGTTTAGGCTTCTCGCCGTTAGAAGTTGCCCTGGTCTGGGCTCGCGATGCTTACGGAGTAACTAGTTCAATAATCGGGGCGAGAACTGGTGCACAACTTCGAGGTGTACTCAAGAGTGAAGAAATATCACTTCCAGATATTGTGAGAAGTGCGCTTAACGACATAAGTGCTTAAGCGCTTTCTAGGAAATCTTTCAGAACTCGAACACCAAAAGTTAATCCCTCGACTGGAACGCGTTCATCAACTCCATGAAACATCGCCATGAAATCAAAGTCCTCATCTAATTTCAATGGTGAAAATCCATAACCAATTATTCCTAACTCCGCTAAGGCCTTGTTGTCAGTGCCGCCACTCATTAAATACGGAACTGGAATCGCCTCTGCATCTTCTTTTAGGATCGCATTACACATCGCGTCAACTAAATCTCCCTCGAAAGGTACTTCAAGGGCTTTATCTCTAGTAATCGTTTCAATAGTGACGTGAGAGCCAATGAGAGATTTGATTGTTTCATTGAGTTCATCCTCAAATCCTGGAATAAATCGTCCATCAATCACCGCACTGGCAGATCCAGGAATCACATTCGCTTTGTAACCAGCATCAAGCATTGTTGGGTTTGCAGTATTTTGAAGCGTCGCGCCGATCATTCGAGCAGCGAAACCAAGTTCACTTAACAGCGGGCGTAAGTCTTTTTCGTCATATGTTTTACCCGTTGCATCAGCCACACGTTTAAACAAAGCTTTAACCGTCTTGCTATAGCGTTGTGGCCATTGATGGGTTCCAATTCTCGCAACTGCCTCAGTTAATCTAGTGAGCGCATTTTCATCATTCATGACAGATCCATGACCAGCACGGCCACTGGCAGTTAACTTCATCCAGTGAATACCTTTTTCTGCCGTTTCAATCATGTACAAGCGTTTACCACCACCAACTGTCACTGAAAAGCCGCCCACTTCGGAGATTGCTTCAGTGCAGCCAGCAAAGAGTTCGGGATGCTTATCAACCATCCAATGTGAACCGAAAATACTTCCGGCCTCTTCATCGGCAAAGAAAGCTAAAACGATATCTCTCGACGGAACATAATTTGTTCTTGCCCATTCTCTAACCGTTGCCAAAATCATCGCATCCATATTCTTCATGTCAACAGCGCCACGGCCCCAAATCATGCCGTCGATAATGTCGCCACAAAATGGATCCACACTCCAATCTTCGGCATTCACCGGAACTACATCTAAATGTCCATGAACCACCAATCCGGCGCGATTGGAATCACGACCTTTGATTCGGGCAACAACATTGCATCGACCAGGAGCAGATTCATAAATTGTTGATTCGATTCCTACTTCGGCTAATGATGCGACTACATACTCAGCAACAGCTCTCTCATCACCCTTTCCTTCACCAAAATTAACGCTTGGAATTCGGATCAAATCTTGACAAATTTGAACTGCTTCAATTTCAAGTTGTGTTGATGGAGTCATTTAGCCATTCTCTCATTGAATTGCTACTCTTACCCCTCACTCTGTCCGGGTGGCGGAATTGGCAGACGCGCTAGCTTGAGGTGCTAGTGCCCGCAAGGGCTTAGGGGTTCAAGTCCCCTTTCGGACACATGCAGATTGTTGATGCGCTTTCGCTCATCCGTGAAATCCCTGACTATCCAAAACCTGGAGTACGTTTTCAAGACATCACTCCCCTCTTGGCCAATGGTGATGCATTTTCAACAATTACCAGGAAATTTGCCTCCTATGCAACAGTCGGAACATTGGTAGCCGGTATTGAAGCACGAGGATTCATTTTCGCTTCCGCTGTGGCCCACGAATTGAACGCAGGCTTTATTCCAATCCGAAAAGCTGGAAAACTTCCTCACCAAACGATTTCACAAAACTACGGTCTTGAGTACGGAACCGATACTTTAGAGATTCATATCGATGCAATCACACCTGGTGCATCGGTACTCCTGATCGATGATGTTTTAGCCACTGGTGGAACAATTGCCGCAGCAATTGAGCTAATACACAGAAGCCAAGCACATGTTGAGGCAGTTTTAGCCCTCATTGAAATCGAGGGATTGAACGGGCGCAGCGCGCTCAATGCGCAATACCCTGAAATCACAATTACTTCCTTGTTAGTGACATAACTTTGCGCATTCTACAAATCCAAGGCCTTAGAGCCTTTGCTGCAATAGTAGTAACTCTCTTTCACGCCCGACTGGTACCAGGTGGATTTATCGGCGTAGATATCTTCTATGTTATCTCTGGCTACCTCATTACAGGATTAATACTTCGCGAAATAGAGCTGACTGGAAAATTCGAATTTGGTGCTTTTTACCAGCGGCGTATCAAACGCCTTCTCCCCGCATCGGTATATGTCTTATTTGCCACGGCGTTAATCTCCTGGTCTTTATTGCCAGCAATTAATCGAAACGAATTAGGCCGAGATTTTTTTGCCGCGGGTGCTTACATTTCAAACTATCTTTTTGCTTGGTGGGAAAATGATTATCAAAATCTCGATGCAACACCTTCGCCATTTATCCACTACTGGTCTCTAGCCGTTGAAGAACAGTTCTATTTAGTGTGGCCCATTATTCTTGTTTTACTTGCGCGCAAAGGTAAAAGAACAATACTGATCGGAATTGCAACAATAACAGCGCTCTCTTTAATACTTTCTATAATTATGGTTCAGGTTGCACCAATTTGGGCATTCTATTCACTTCCTACTCGAGCTTGGGAGTTAGGAATAGGGGCACTACTACTTTTCATTCCTCCTCCAGTGGTTACCCATCGATTACTTCCTTGGTCGGCTTTTGCTGTTTTGGTTGTAACATCATTTTATTTCGATGATTCGACGCTTTTCCCAGGAATTAATGCACTCGTCCCGGTTCTTGCGACCGCGCTTTTGATAGCAACAATTCCGATATGGCCGCCAACTTTAAATAACATCTCAAATAATCGTTTAAGCCAATGGCTTGGTAAAATCTCTTATCCGCTTTATCTGTGGCATTGGCCGGTTTTGGTTATCCCTAGCAGTGCATTAGGTAGGCCTTTGACTCTCCTTGAAAGAGCTTTTTGCATTTTACTTACAATTTTCTTAGCTGACCTTACAAACAGAGCTTTCGAAGAACCGATCAGACATCTAAAGATTGCACCACGAAAAGTTTATTTGGCAGCTATATCAACGACAGCGTTATCACTAATATTTGCCGTAGCGATTGCTACATCGGTCCCATCAAATATTTCAACCAGTGGCAATGCGCCCTTTACCTTTAATTTGGCCGAAGTCATCGCTAAACCAATAGTTGTTGGGGATGGTTGTCACGTCTCACACAGCGGAAACAAATCAGGCGACTGTACATATGGGGATGTAAATTCTGACAAAACAATTGTTCTCTATGGAGATTCGCACGCAGCTCAGTGGTTTCCGGCCTTGGAAAAAATAGCTATGGAAAGAGGTATCAAGTTATTATCTTTAACTAAATCTGCATGTCCTGCAGTAGATGCTCCACGCGATGATGATGGAGGATTTAAGTATGCCAAGTGTGCCGAATGGCGAAAAAACTCGTATGAACGCATTCAATCTATCCGCCCACTAGCTGTGATAATGAGCAGTTTCCAATACTTTTCAGCTCCGCAGAAAGATCCAAATCCTCAGGAATGGTGGAGAAATGGTCAAATCAAACTACTTAACTCCCTCAAAGGTGCAAGTGAGCACTTAATCTATATAAGTGACACTCCCCATCCACTTGTGGATATCCCATCCTGTTTGGCAATACGTGACGCGAACGAATGCGATACATCTGAAAAATCACCAGTCTTAGTAATCCCGGGATTTGAAGCAATTGACCCTACTCCTTGGCTTTGCAGCGATATTTGCCCAGCAGTAAAGGATTCCATCGTCGCCTATCGTGATAGGTCACACATATCGATAGCGATGTCTCTTCATTTGAAGCCATTATTAGAATCGGCCTTAAAGGAAAAAGGGGTCTTTGACTGATGATGTGGCAGGATGGTTTTCATGGCTGAG
This sequence comes from Actinomycetota bacterium, assembly GCA_015660815.1. Classification (GTDB taxonomy): domain Bacteria; phylum Actinomycetota; class Actinomycetes; order Nanopelagicales; family Nanopelagicaceae; genus Planktophila. Next base: position 4,980 of record JACSDF010000003.1, on the reverse strand, counting down.
TTAATTTATTACTGCGGAACCATGGATAGTGGTAAATCGACACTTGCTCTGCAAACTGCTCATAACCACCACAGTCGCGGACGCAGTGGGGTCATCTTTACCAGTAAAGATCGCGCCGGTTCTGGTGTCATTTCATCTCGTCTGGGACTAACCTCTCCTGCCATAGAAGTTAGTCCTGGATTAGATTTACACAAACATGTCGTTGACCATTTATCTGCCGGAGATCGTATCGATTACATAATCTGCGATGAGGCACAGTTCTACGAGCGAAAGCAGATTGAACAGCTCGCCAAAATCGTAGATGGTCTAGGTATTGATGTTTTTGCCTTTGGCATTCTCACTGATTTCCAAACCTTGCTCTTTCCAGGTTCGGCTCGATTAATTGAACTCTCTGATCGAATCCACGCACTCCAAGTTGAAGCTCTATGTTGGTGCGGCTCTAGGGCCACCCATAACGCTCGTACACAAGGTGGCACGATGGTTATCGAGGGCGAGCAAGTCGTTGTTGGTGATGTAACACCCGGTGCAGAAATTGCTTATGAAGTCTTATGCCGCCGCCACCATATGCGCCACGTTACGGCGCGCGCTTCACGCGCCGGTCACATATCATCACAACCTCTTCCATTTAAGGAGTAATGCCGTGAAATCTCGTGGTTTAGCAGCAATCACACCGAACGCACCCTTGGCTCCTTTTGAGTTTGAACGACGCGAACTAGGTCCAGATGATGTTGTTTTAGATATTGCATTTGCCGGAATCTGTCACTCCGATATTCACCAAGTCCGTCAAGAGTGGGGTCCGGCGTTATTTCCTATGGTTCCAGGTCATGAAATCGCTGGCGTTGTCACGGCCGTTGGGGATTCTGTTACAAAATTTGCCGTTGGAGATCTCATTGGCGTGGGTGTCTTTATCGATTCATGTCGAAAGTGCACAAGTTGCGTGCAGGGGTTGCAGCAATATTGTGTGGAGGGAATGACAGGTACCTATAACACGCTAGAACGCGATGGTACGAGCGTTGCTTATGGTGGTTATGCAGATAGTTTCATTATCAATCAAGATTATGCCGTACATATACCTTCAAATCTCCCGCTTGCCGGGGTTGCACCACTTCTATGTGCTGGTATTACTTTGTACTCACCACTTCGTACATGGGGCGCTGGGCCGGGGATGAAAATAGGCGTGATGGGTTTAGGCGGTCTTGGCCACATGGGAGTTAAGTTTGCACATGCGATGGGCGCAGAAGTTACAGTCTTTTCACACTCCCCCGATAAAGAGAGCGATGCTCTCGAAATGGGAGCTGATCATTTTGTTGTCACTAAAGATACATCGCTTCTAAAGCCACTACATAAAACTTTCGACTTGATTTTAAATACAGTGAGCGCTGATTTGGATATCAATACATATCTAGATCTTCTCACATTAGATGGAACGCTCGTTGTCATCGGATTGCCAGGTAAACCATATAGTGTCAACGTTGGCTCTCTTCTTAATGGGCGTCGCCGTATCGCCGGATCAATGATTGGTGGAATTCCTGAGATTCAGGAGATGCTTGATTTTTGCGGTAAACATTCAATTGTCAGTGATGTTGAAGTAATTTCTGCCGGCTATGTTAATACTGCCTACGAACGTACCGTTGCTAGTGATGTTAAATATAGATTTGTCATTGACGCTTCAACCTTTTAACACACTGCACTAATTAAAACTATGTACGACCAATGCCAAAATTGGGGCGATAGCTAGCGCAGGAAGAAGGTTGGCAACTGCAACGTTCTTAATATTTAGTAGCTTTAAACCAATTGTTATAAGCAATATGCCGCCAACTATGGTCATCGCATCAATTTGGTAGGGGCTTAAAATCTCACCGAGGGAGAGCCCTGTAACAGTCCAAAAGCCTTGATAGATTGCCACTGGTATGGCCGATGCCGCAACTCCCCATCCAAGCGAGCTAGCAAAGGCCATCGCTGCAAAGAAATCTAATGTGCTTTTAAGCAAGAGTTGGTCAATGCCTGTAGACATGCCATCACTAATTGAACCGAGAATAGCTAAAGGGCCGATGGCAAATAAGAGCGCGGCCGAAACAAAGCCTTCTACGAAGGGGCTCTCCTTTGAGGCTTTAAAGCGTTTTCTCAACGCTTCACCCATGTGATCTAATTTGGATTCTAAATCTAGTGCAGATCCTAAGAGGCCGCCGATTAGTAATGAGCCCAAAATAACTAGTAAGGACCAACCTTGGGGAAATGCAGATGTGTATTGTGAAGACCACATAGGAATCAAGGCAGATGCTGCACTTACCAAAACGACTAACCCAAGTACATCTGTGAGAAGAATACGAGTACGAATACCCATACGATTTCCTACTAATACTCCGATCGAAGAACCAATAACTATTGCTATTACATTAATTACGGAGCCAATTCCGGGAAACATTCTGCAAAGGCTACGCAAAACTAAATCTAGATGCAACATTCAAATACCCTCTAAACACAATGGAGGCAATAGACTCCCACAATGTCGACCAATGCCTTCATGGAGTTCTTGCGCCCTCATCGAAGCGTTCCAAAAACTCCATGGACAGCAAGTGGGCGTTGGGATTTGAACCCTTTAAGAATATTCATTCTTTTCACTGCTCTATTCACATTTGGTTTGGGCGATGCGTTTCTTATTCAGAGCAATATTGGAAATACACCTTGGTCGGTTCTTGCTCAGGGAATATCGAATAATTTGAACATAACGATGGGGTGGTCGACTTTTTGGATTAGCGCCGTTGTATTGCTTGCTTGGATTCCACTTCGAGAAAAACCGGGTTTTGGAACGATTTCTAATTTGGTGATAATTGCGGTAGCGATTCAAGTGGGTGTTTCTTTTATTCCAATTCAAAAGGGCTTTTTCACGGGAGTTGTTTTCGCACTCTTAGGAATAGGCATGGTGGGAGTTGCAACTAGTTTCTATATTACCTGCGGCTTAGGATCCGGGCCTCGAGATGGATTAATGACTGCAATTCATAATCGTACGGGGGTACGCGTTGGCCGCGTTCGACTCGGTATTGAACTAACCGTGGTAGCTCTAGGTGCCTTGCTGGGAGGCAAGGTTGGCCTTGGTACGCTCCTATTTGCCGCTCTAATAGGGCAATCAATAGCGATCGCTCTCGGTGTGGTGGCGCGTCTAACTTCTCGGTAACCATTAGCCTCTTCTTATCCCCCGGCCTTTGTGTTGGCCGAATCATCACACACGGGGTCGTAAACACCCCCGATACCAAAACAGAAAGGGATAATCCATGCTCGATTCATATTTCAAAATTACAGAACGTGGGTCAACCGTATCTCGTGAAATTCGCGGCGGTTTCGTCACATTTTTCACGATGGCATACATCGTTGCTCTCAACCCCTTGATTATCGGTCTCTCCAAGGATGTGAATGGCAAATATCTTGGCGGTGGAGATGCACCAAATTTAGCTGCTGTTGCCGCAATGACGGCGCTAATGGCTGGAATTCTTACAATTCTCATGGGCGTTGTCGGTAACTACCCTCTTGCACTTGCAACAGGTTTAGGGTTGAACACTTTTGTTGCCGTTGGAATTGCATCCCAGATGACGTGGGCTGAAGCAATGGGACTCGTAGTTCTTGAGGGCATCATTATTACGATTCTTGTCCTAACTGGATTTAGAACTGCAGTCTTCAAGGCCGTTCCAGCGCAGTTAAAGATCGCGATATCTGTGGGCATTGGTTTATTTATTGCGCTCATCGGTCTAGTCGATGCTGGATTTGTCAGAAAAACCGGCGCAGGTCCGGTACCTGTAACTTTAGGTGATAACGGAACCCTTGTTGGTTGGCCAATTATTATCTTTGCACTCGGTCTATTCTTAATGATTATCTTGATGGTTAAGAAAGTTAAAGGCGCACTTCTCATTGGAATCGCTGCGGCCACAGTTGCTGCAATCGCAGTGGAGTCTGCATTTAAAATCGGCCCTGGCTTTAATGGAGCAACAGGTGAAGTTAATCCAAAGGGTTGGGGACTTAACGTTCCGGTAGTTCCAAGCGACGTAGTTGGTACACCTGATTTCTCTTTATTTGGAGATTTTAACCTTTTTGGCTCCTTCGATCGGATACCACTTATCGCCTGCATCCTTCTAGTTTTCACGCTTCTTCTATCAGATTTCTTTGACACCGTTGGAACAGTTACTGCCATAGGTTATGAAGCCGATCTCATTGATAAAGATGGAAATATCCCAAACAATGATCGTATTTTGTTAGTTGATTCTCTCGCCGCCGTTGCAGGTGGCGCCGGAAGCATCTCATCAAATACGAGCTACATTGAATCTGCTGCGGGCGTTGGAGAAGGCGCACGAACTGGACTGGCATCTCTTGTCACCGGTTTCCTATTTTTACTGACGACTTTCCTTGCTCCACTTGTGGCAGTCATTCCTTATGAGGCTGCAACACCGGCACTCGTTATCGTCGGTTTCTTAATGATGACCCAAATCAAGAAAATCGATTGGGATGATTACGGAATTGCTATTCCGGCCTTCTTAACGATCATTTTGATGCCATTTACTTACAATATTTCAGTTGGAATTGGCGCTGGCTTCATCTCACATGTAGTCATTCGCTTCGTTCAAGGTCGACGACAAGAAGTTCATCCTCTACTGCTTCTAGTATCTGGATTATTCATGATCTACTTCTTTACTTCACCTATTAACGCTTGGATCGGATAAAAACTCAAAGAAATCAACTGGGACCCCGTAGAGAAATCTGCGGGGTTCTAGTCTTTCACCACTGGATAGCTGAACGCCCTTTACCTGCCAATATCTAATTGACTCGAGAGAATGGTTTTGATCCAAAGAACCCACGATATGCCGATAAAGAACTTGGATGAACTCCGGAGATAACCAACTCTTGAGAAAAATAAGATGCAAGTTCTTGTGCGCTCTTACCCCATAAAACGGCAATAACGTCGCGAGTACCAAGAATGCGCGCAACTTCATC
>JACSDF010000042.1 GCA_015660815.1 Actinomycetota bacterium | reverse complement strand
GCAGGTTTTGCAAAAGTGACTGAGCGCGAATTTTATGAGGTTGAAGATCCTCAGGATCGTAATGCTCCAAAAGTAACTTTCTAATATAAATGAACTTTAGAACACAACAGGCTGCTAACAAACGCAAAACAATTGGTCTACTTGTCGGCATGGCCGTACTTGTGTGGCTCGTTGTCTATGCAGCCCTAACATATTTCGGAACCTCTACAGCGGGTATCGTCCCAATTGCAGTTGGAATCGCACTGATTTCAGTCTGGGGATCGTACTATGGCGCCGATAAGTTAGTCATAACTATGACCGGAGCTAAATTAATTCAAGAGTCAGACAATCCAAAACTTTTTAATTTAATTCAAGAAGTCATAATCGCAAGTGGTTTACCTATGCCTAAAGTTGCAATAGTCGTAGATAGCGCTCCTAATGCCTTTGCAACCGGACGAAATCCCGAGCATGCGCTGATTGCATTTACCACCGGAATTTTAGAGGCGATGGACCGGGATCAACTCCAAGGCGTAATCGCCCACGAATTAGCCCATGTCGCCAATCGCGACACTTTGGTATCTGCCGTGGCTGCGACAACTGCAGGCGCAATCGCGATTTTAAGTGACATGATGACACGGATGATGTGGTTCGGCGGAGGTCGCCGCGATCGAGACAGTAATGGCAACCCAATTCTTTTAGTCATTTCACTTTTAATTTTAATTCTTGCTCCACTTGCCGCCATACTCTTAAAGTCAGCGATTTCGCGCAAACGTGAATCACTCGCTGATGCAACTGCAGTTGCTTTCACACGCAATCCCGCTGGTTTGCGTAGTGCATTAGAAGTATTAGCTTCGGATTCAACCGTAGTGCGTCAGAAATCAACATCGGTGGCACACATTTGGATTGAATCACCATTGGATGGAAAAGCAGTATCTAAATTATTTTCAACACATCCGCCAATCGCCGAACGTATCGCTGTTCTAAAGGCGATGGAGGCGTTGAGCTAATAAAGCGGGTTAAGCCTTAGCATTTGGGAAAAAGAGGGTGAATGTCGACCCTTGTCCCGGTTTTGAAACTACTCCGACTTTTCCGCCATGTGCCGCCATCACTGCATCGACAATTGATAAACCAAGTCCGCTACCCTCATTGCTATTTCTCTGTCGTGATGGGTCGGCTCGGAAAAAACGCTCAAAAATTTGTTTCTGATCCGCTTCACTTAAACCGGGGCCGTTATCGGCAACACTTACATAAGCACCATCATCATCGGCGCGAGCTATGACAGTTATTTTCGTGCCTTCCGGAGTATGAATTCGAGCATTAGCAAGGAGATTGGTTATCACCTGGTAGATACGATCAGAGTCACCGAGTGTGTAAAGCTCACTTGGAACATCAACATCTATTGGATGAGATGGACCGGCAGCTTTGGCCGAAGCAACTGTTTCTTCAATAACATGAACGAGATCAACGGGCTTGAACTCCATTTGGCGCGATTGATCTAAGCGAGCAAGTAGCAGCAAATCTTCAACCAATGCACCCATGCGAATTGATTCTTTTTCAATACGGTTGATGAGCTCTTTAGTTTTTTCGCCCTCAGGAACCGCGCCTTGTCTGTGAAGTTCGGCAAAACCACGAATCGCGGTTAGAGGTGTACGAAGCTCGTGACTTGCATCGGCAACGAATCGACGAAGTTTGTCCTCACTCTCAGTTCTAATCGCAAATGACTCTTCAATTCGTCCAAGCATTGTATTCAGAGAGGTACTCAATCGACCAACCTCAGTATCGGGCTCGAAGTTATCAAGACGCGCAGAGAGGTCACCTGCGGCAATTTTTTCAGCGGTTAACTCCACAGCCTCAAGTGGCTTCATGCTCAATCGGATTACTTGGCGAGCCGCAAATCCAATGAGAAACAAAACTATAAAACCTATAAATAGAAAAACTCGACCAATTCGATTAGCCGTTTTCTCGAAATCACCGAGCGATTGTGCAACTACAACTGATCCCAATGCAGATGGAAGCACACGGGTTACAACTCGAAAATCAGCCCCAGGAGCTTCTACGGTGAATGGGTTGCTACCAAAAGATGCAACTTGGCTGGGGATTAACCCTTTCAAATAATCTGCTATTCGGTTGGTATTTAAATCTCCACCAATTCCGCCAATGAGATTTCCAAAGGGATCCAAAACCGTGACAGAGATAGATGTTGGCACTCGATTCAAAGGCGTCATAGGCGCTGCCGCCCTTGTTCTCATCGGCATGTGTTCATCATCTTCAGAACGTTTAGGGTATACCTCTTCATCATTAACGATTCCAGCAGCATTTACGCGGTTGGTAGTTCCACCAATCACGCTATTGAGTTGTTCATCTACCTGACTCATTAAGTAGCTACGTAGAAGAAACTGTGAAGTTAAGCCAGCCCCGATAAATCCGATTGCAGAGAGGAGCAAGACACCTACCGTTAAACGGTTACGTAGAGACCAGTTGCGAATCGGAGAGTTCATTACTTACTTTGGTGGCATCCGTAGTCGATAACCAACACCTCGTACTGTGTGAATCAGTGGAGGATCAAAAGCATCGATTTTCTTACGAAGATATGAAATATATGTTTCTACGATTCCAGCATCTCCACGAAAATCGTATTGCCACACATGATCTAAAATCTGAGATTTAGAAACTACACGATCGGCATTTATAATTAAGTAACGGATCAATGCAAACTCAGTGGGTGATAGATCAAGTAAGTTGCCAGCGCGACGAACTTCGTGAGTTGCCTCATCTAACTCAAGATCGGCAAAGCGCATCTTCTCATCATCAATTTCAATCTCTGTTATTCCAGTGCGACGCAGAAGCGCTCGAAGACGTGCAACTAACTCTTCAAGTGAAAAAGGTTTAGTCATATAATCATCGCCACCAAGAGTTAAACCCTTTACTTTATCTTCCATGCCATCTTTTGCCGTGAGAAAAAGTACGCCTGTACTCACACCTTCATTGCGAATCGCTTTACAGACTGCAAATCCATCTAGATCCGGCAACATGACATCTAGAACCATCGCATGCGGCTTAAACTCCTCAGCAATTGACAGAGCCTGTGCGCCATTAGCGGCGGTACGGACATCAAAACCAACGAAGCGAAGACTGGTTGAAATCAGTTCGCTAATACTTGATTCATCATCGACGACGAGAATGCGTTGCATGGTCTTTTCAGCGGTTGTAGTCATGGCTACAGAATGCCCCCAGAGACTGTGAGTTTCCTGAGATTAAGCAGAAAACTACGCTTGGGTTTGAACTATCCCTACTCTTTGACCGAGCGCAACAGAACCTGAGCAACGTCCAAGACCTCAACATCGGAACCTCTGGCCGTCATCCCATCACTGGTCATAACGCGACAGAAAGGACAGGCCACGGCCAACTCTTTCGCCCCAGTCGCGATCGCTTCATCGACTCGGTTGAGGTTGATCTGAGTTCCCAGCTTTTCTTCCATCCACATGCGGCCGCCGCCAGCACCGCAACAGAATGAGCGCTCTTTGTTGCGCGGCATCTCAGATATTTCAACACCCGTTGCCTCAAGTAGTTCGCGCGGAGGTTGATAAATCTCATTATGACGGCCTAAGTAGCAAGGGTCGTGATAGGTCATCGCAGTGTGGCTCATTTTGATTGGTAGCAACTTTTTCTCGCGCAGCAATTGATTGAGTAATTGAGTGTGGTGAAGCATCTCTAACTCAAAACCACTTTGTGCATAATCTCGCCCAATAGTTGTGAAGCAGTGCGGACAGGTAACAACAACCTTCTTCGTCCCTTTACTACGCCCAGCAAAGACCTCTTTAAATGTTTCGATATTTTCAGCAGCCAAAATCTGATAGAGAAATTCATTGCCAGCTCGACGTGCAGGGTCACCGGTACAAGTCTCTTTCTTTCCAAGAACTGCAAAGTTAACTCCGGCCATGTAAAGAAGCTCGGCGACAGCCTTCGTTGTCTTTTTGGCACGCTCGTCATACGCCCCTGCGCAACCTACCCAAAACAAATATTCAACTTCATCGGGCAACGTGCCTTCAACCACGCGAATTGGAAAATCACACTCGGCGATCCATGCTTCGCGATCGTTTTTATTAGCACCCCAAGGATTACCGGTTTGTTCTAAGTTACGGAAAGTTCCACCGAGTTCACTTGGAAAGTTTGATTCGACCAAAACTTGAAAGCGGCGCATGTTAACAATGTGATCAATGTGTTCGATATCGACTGGACATTCATTAACGCAAGCGCCGCACGTTGTGCAAGACCACAAAACATCAAGTGAAATAGGGGCGCCTTCGCCTGCCATCGCCTCATTTTCAACGCTCTTTGCAAAGGCATGATCGCGCATAGCCATAATTAAAAGCTTTGGAGAGAGTGGTTTATCAGTGTGCCAGGCTGGGCATTGAGACTGACAACGACCACACTCGGTACACGAAGTCATGTCCAACAAACCCTTCCAAGTTATATCGGCGCGGGTACCAAGTCCAAAGACATCGTCATCTTTTGGATCTTCAAAATTTATAACCTCACCGTGTGACAACATCGCGGGTAGTGGACCGAGAGAAGATTTACCGTCGGCATTACGTCGGAAAAAGATATTAAACGGTGCCAAGAATCTGTGCCATGCAACACCCATTGTTAAGTTACTAGCAATAACAATAAACCAGGCCATCGAAATGACGATTTTTATCATTGCAATCAACTGCACCGCTGAAGTGAGCTGCACCAATGTCCACGACTTCAGCATTGACGCTATAAACCAGGTTGTCACATAGTGGCGATTCCATTCAGTCTCATCAGATAAAGCACCCTCTAAGCCACGTAATGCAATTACACAAAAAACGATGACGAGAATCGTTGCCTCAACAAAATAACCTTTGACCATTCCAGAGCCGTAAAAACGTGATGACCGACCCTTTTTTGTTATTCGCGTGAATTGACGAATTCCAATCAACACGAGAATTCCAATACCCGTTGCCCATGCAATTAGTTCGGTGAAATATTCATATGGCCATAAATGGCCAATGACTGGCAATGCAAACTCCGGAGTAATTAATTGTCCATAAGCAGTAACTAATGTCCCAAACAAAACGACAAAGCCGACCATAACGAACCAGTGGGCAAAACCCACGATCGTAAAGTTAAACATTTTGGTGTGGCCAAAGATTTCGCCAGCAGCCATACGAATACGCTTTCCACGATCATTGCTTCGCGTTGGATCGGGTTGCCCCTTTTTATAGATACCTATTAACTGTCGCGTTCTAACCGCCATAAGGGCTAGAGCTATGACAGTGATTCCATAGGCGATAACTGCGAATGTCAGGTTCATAAGGAGAGGGTAGACGTGTCAGGGCTTTGTGCAGCGTAGGAGTTCTCCAGGGCTCCAGGCTGAGGGTATGGAGACGGGAATGTCCGAACTGCTGACTGGAATGTCTTGTCCGAGGTTCCAGGCCAAGGAGTGCATACGGGAATAAGTTTTGAAGTGTCTAGGTTTACATAAGTAACAAACCTGAGTCGCCTTGACTCAACCTTTTGAGTAGTATGGACTCAGGTTTAAAGCAAGTCTCGACCCTACCCCAGGCTCGAGCGAGATAAAAGGAGCGTTAAAAATGGCAAGAGCAGTTGGAATCGACCTCGGAACAACAAATAGTTGCGTATCGGTCCTGGAAGGTGGAGAAGCCACCGTTATCGCCAATGCTGAAGGCGCCCGCACGACACCGTCGATTGTGGCCTTTGCGAAAAATGGCGAGGTTCTCGTTGGTGAAGTGGCTAAGCGTCAATCGGTCACTAACGTCGATCGCACGATCCGCTCAGTTAAGCGCCACATGGGCACGGACTGGTCAATTGATATCGATGGCAAGAAGTACACAGCACAAGAGATTTCAGCCCGCGTATTGCAAAAGCTAAAGCGTGATGCGGAATCCTACTTAGGCGAGACTGTGACAGACGCGGTTATTACCGTACCCGCATATTTTAATGATGCACAGCGTCAAGCAACAAAAGAGGCCGGTGAAATTGCAGGCCTCAACGTTTTGCGCATCATCAACGAGCCAACAGCTGCTGCGCTCGCATATGGTTTAGATAAAGCCGAAATTGAGCAGACGATTCTTGTCTTCGACTTAGGTGGCGGAACTTTCGACGTATCACTTCTTGAAATCGGTGATGGTGTTGTTGAAGTGAAGGCAACTAATGGCGATAATCATTTGGGCGGAGATGACTGGGATCAAGCTCTCGTTGACTTCTTAGTACAAAACTTTGGTTCACAAAATGGAATCGATTTAACAAAAGATAAGATGGCGATGCAACGTATTCGTGAAGCTGCAGAAAAAGCAAAGATTGAACTTTCATCTTCACAATCTGCATCCATCAACCTTCCATACATCACCGTGGATTCTGAAAAAAATCCACTGTTCATGGACGAAACGATTACCCGTGCACAGTTCCAACAGTTAACCGGATCATTACTTGATCGATGCAAGAAGCCTTTCCAGGCAGTTTTAAAAGATGCTGGAATTCCAATCAGTAAGATTCAAAGCGTTGTACTTGTTGGTGGATCAACTCGTATGCCAGCTGTTGTTGAACTTGTTAAAGAGCTCACAGGCGGTAAAGAGCCAAATAAGGGTGTAAACCCTGATGAGGTTGTTGCTGTTGGAGCGTCCTTACAAGCAGGTGTATTAAAGGGCGAAGTAAAGGATGTTCTTTTACTTGATGTAACCCCACTATCTCTTGGTATTGAAACTAAGGGTGGAGTTATGACTCGTTTAATCGAGCGCAATACAACGATTCCTACAAAGCGCAGTGAAGTATTTACAACTGCCGATGATAATCAGCCAGCGGTACAGATCCAGGCCTACCAGGGCGAGCGTGAAATGGCGGCTTATAACAAGAAGCTAGGCATGTTCGAACTCACTGGTTTGCCACCTGCACCACGAGGAATTCCACAGATTGAAGTTACTTTCGACATCGATGCCAACGGAATCGTTCACGTATCGGCTAAAGATCTCGGTACTGGTAAAGAGCAGAGTATGACCATCACCGGTGGTTCAGCGCTTTCAAAAGATGAAATATCACGCATGATGGAGGATGCCGAATCACATGCTGAAGAAGATCGTCAGCGAAAAGAAGAGGCAGAAATCCGCAACGCAGGTGACTCACTTCTTTACTCAACTCAGAAGTTCATTAAAGATAATGAGGAAAAACTCAGCGAAGGCGATGCACTCGAAAAGAAGGTTGAGACAGAGGCAGCACTTACTGAACTGCAGACTGCTCTTGGTGGTTCAAACTTTGAAATGATTAAGAGTGCAACTGAAAAGGTTGCAACTGTTAGTCAGGCTCTTGGTGCGGCTCTTTATGCCGGAGCGGCTGCCGCTGGTGCTTCTGAGGGTGAAGGCACACCACAGGAAGATGGAGTTGAGGATGCAGAAGTAATCGATGAAGAGCCAGCGAAATGAGTGAACGAGACATAAGTGAGATGCAAAAGCATCGAGCATTGGAATGGGTCTAAATAAATGACTACAGATAATGATGCTTCGATACAAATAGATGAACTAGTTGCAGATGTGACACCGGATCAGGTAACTGATCCGGTGGTTACTCTCACTAATGATTTACAACGACTTCAAGCGGAGTATGCAAACTACCGAAAGCGAGTAGAACGCGATCGT
>JACSDF010000013.1 GCA_015660815.1 Actinomycetota bacterium | reverse complement strand
TAAGGCAGCTGCTCCAAAGAAGCGCAAGAAGGCAGCAGCTAAGAAAGCTGCTCCAAAGAAGCGCAAGAAGGCAGCAGCTAAGAAAGCTGCTCCAAAGAAGCGCAAGAAGGCAGCAGCTAAGAAGGTTGTAGCTCCAGCAGCTGCACCAAAGAAGCGCCGCAAGAAGGCAGCAGCTAAGTAATTAGCAATTAAAAAAACCCGCCACTCTATGTGGCGGGTTTTTTTTATGAAGTTTTTCTACTCTTTAATTACCTCACTACGGAAAGACTCTTCAATTCGAGAAAAGATACCTGCTAAAACCACTTGCTCCTGAGTTGATAAGTGATCTACAAAACGAGAGCGCACACTTGCTACATGATCTGGTGCCGCTGCAACAATTGCCTTCCATCCCTTAGGTGTCATCACCGCAAAGAAGCCGCGTTTATCAGAAGGACAGGCTTCGCGTTTTACCCAACCGGCCTTTTCCATAACCTTCATTCGATGAGAAAGACGCGAGCGAGACAAAAGCGTGATTTCAGCGAGTTCACTCATTCGCAAACGCCGCTCAGGAGCATCGCTTAACTGCGCCAAAATCTCATAATCTGGCATTGATAAATCATGGCCATCTAAATCATTATCTAGAGCCTCAAGGAGATGGCGACTAGCAATAATGTAGCTTCGCCAAGCTGTCATCTCGGCTGGGCTAAGCCACTTGGGTGCGGTAGCGTTTTGGTCTGGCATAAGGAGATTGTACGCTAACAGTTGAACTTTCAACTACATTTTCATAAGGAGTTACCCACGTGAGCACAAGTACCAGCGGTCTAGATGTGAGCCATATCGATCCAAAAATACGTATTCAAGATGATCTTTACCGTCACTTCAATGGGGGTTGGCTAAAAACCGCCGTCATCCCCGCCGATCGTGCCAGTGATGGTGCCTTTGTGACTCTTCGCGACTTATCTGAAAAACAGGTCCGTGCCATCATTGAAAGTGCAACTGGATCGGCGGAGGCTACAAAGATCAGCGACCTTTACTCATCATTTATGGCAGCCGATGCGATTGAGGAAAAGGGATACTCTCCAATTTTAAAAGATTTAGCCATGTGTGATTCGATTCAAAGTTTGTCGGATTTTATTTCAACGATGTCTTGGCTTGAGGCAAGGGGTCTCGGCGGCATCTTCGGTACTTTTATCTATGCCGACCAAATGGATGCCTCAACGAATATTTTGTATCTATCTCAAGGCGGTATATCCCTGCCAGATGAGTCGTATTATCGCGAAGAGCAACATGCTCACATTCGTGCAGCTTTCTTAGCCCATGTTGAAGCTATGTTTTTATTGGTTGGTATTAATGATGCTGCGGATTTAGCGACGAAAATTCTGGCACTTGAAACCTCTATTGCAAGCCATCACTATGACGCCGTAAAAGATCGAGATGCGACGCTGACATATAACAAGATGAGCCGAGCAGAGGTTACCGCTCTGATGCCCGCCTTTGATTTTGGGCTTTACTTATCTGCCGGAGAAATTCCACCTATTGTTTTAGATTCAGTTATTGTTCAACAGCCGCCATTCTTTGCAGGCCTTTCCGCCATTCTTTCAAATTTTGATCGCGATTCGTGGGTCGCCTGGCTCAAGTGGAACATTATTAGTGGATCAGCGCCTTACCTATCTAGCGATTTGGTTAACCAGAACTTTGATTTCTATGGCAAAACTCTTTCAGGAACTCCGCAACTTCGCGAGCGCTGGAAGCGTGCCGTATCAATCGTGGAGGGCTCCCTCGGTGAGGCGGTAGGTAAGGTCTATGTCGAGCAGCACTTCCCGGTTGAGGCTAAGGTGCGTATGGAGGCACTCGTTGCTAATCTGATTCAGGCTTATCGCATCAGTATCAATGCCCTCGACTGGATGAGTGATGAGACAAAGCAGAAAGCCTTAGAAAAGCTGGGCAAGTTCACTCCAAAAATTGGCTACCCACATAAATGGCGCGACTATTCGGCGCTACAGACTGATGCCAGTGATCTCTTTGCAAATATTGGCCATGTAACTAAGTTCCAGCGCGATTTTGAATTAGCCAAGATTGGTAAGCCGGTAGATCGCGACGAATGGCACATGACACCGCAAACGGTAAATGCCTATTACAACCCAGTCATGAATGAAATTGTCTTTCCTGCGGCGATTTTACAGCCTCCATTTTTCGGACTCGGCGCAGATGATGCCGTCAACTATGGCGGAATCGGCGCAGTTATTGGCCATGAAATCGGACATGGCTTTGATGATCAAGGTTCAAAGTACGACGGAGATGGTGCACTCAATAACTGGTGGAGTGATGCCGATCGCGCCGCCTTTGAACTTCGATCTAATGCACTAATCGCTCAGTACAACGAACTACGGCCCGAAGAAACCCCTGACATTACTGTGAATGGCGCTCTGACTGTTGGAGAAAATATTGGTGACTTAGGTGGTTTAGCAATTGCCTATAAGGCCTACCAGATTTCATTAGCTGGTCAGCCCTCACCGGTAATCGATGGTCTAACCGGTGAACAGCGATTATTTCTCGGCTGGGCACAAGTCTGGCGCGGCAAGGTACGAGTTGAAGAACAACGTCGGC
This sequence comes from Actinomycetota bacterium, assembly GCA_015660815.1. GTDB lineage: Bacteria > Actinomycetota > Actinomycetes > Nanopelagicales > Nanopelagicaceae > Planktophila. The sequence goes on along the minus strand of JACSDF010000013.1, from coordinate 29,805 downwards.
GTATTGCAACCGATCCCCACTCCCCTAGTGAGTTTCGTTGCAACACTATCGTTAGTAACTTCACCCCATTTTATGAGGCCTTCGGTCTCACACAGAGCGATGCACTGTGGTTGGATGAAGAATCCCGCGTTCAAATCTGGTAGCTAGTGAGTTTTTCATTTGAAATAAAACATGCCGTAAGTAACTCTTTAGCGCGCGTTGGAACAATTTCAACGCCGCATGGGCAGATTCAAACGCCGGCATTTATTCCGGTCGGCACTAAAGCCACAGTTAAATCAGTTCTGCCTGAAGCAATGGCCGATCTCGGGGCGCAAGCTCTGCTGGCAAATGCTTACCACCTATATTTACAACCAGGTGCAGATATCCTCGATGAGGCTGGCGGGCTTGGCGAATTCATGAACTGGCCCGGTCCAACGATTACCGACTCAGGTGGATTTCAAGTTTTATCTCTCGGCGTTGGCTTTAAAAAAGTAATAGCGATGGATGCTAAAACATTTCGCCGAGATGATGTCATTGCAGATAATAAAGAGCGTTTAGCTCATGTCGATGATGAGGGTGTAACTTTTAAATCTCACCTCGATGGTTCAATGCACCGCTTTACTCCCGAGGTATCAATGCAGGTTCAGCACCAGATTGGTGCCGACATTATCTTTGCCTTTGATGAGTGCACCACTTTGCACAATACTCGCCGCTATCAAGAGCTGGCTATGGACCGCACGTATGCCTGGGCGATTCGCTGCTTGGATGAACATAAGCGCTTGACCGATGAGCGAATCGGTAAGCCCTATCAAGGCCTCTTTGGAGTTATTCAAGGCGCTCAGTACGAAGATCTGCGCAAAAAAGCGGCTAGCGATTTAGGGTCGATGCAATCATCGGATCAGTCCTTTGATGGCTTCGGAATTGGGGGGGCTTTGGATAAGAGCGCTCTCGGTACAATCGTTTCTTGGGTCAATCAAATCTTGCCTGAAAATAAACCTAAACATCTATTGGGCATCGGAGCCCCTGAAGATTTATTTATCGGTGTTGAGAACGGAATCGATACTTTTGACTGCGTTTTAGCCTCTCGAATTGCCCGTACTAGCGCCGTTTACACGATGGAGGGGCGTTTTAACCTATCTAACAGCCGTTTTAAGCGCGATTTCACGGCGATAGATGATGAATGTGACTGTTATACCTGTACGCACTACACACGGGCGTATATGCACCATGTATTTAGAGGAAAAGAAATTATCGCCGCAACGCTTGCGACAATCCACAATGAAAGATTTATTGTGCGCTTAGTCGATCAGATGCGCCAGGCGTTATTAGATGGAAACTTCGTCGATATGAAGTCCGATTTCCTTGGCCGCTACAGACATCGAAGCGGTCAAGCCAGCGACTAGAAAGCGATTAAGGGTTTTTATCTGCAGCTTTACCGCAGATAGCCCATCCCCCTGGCACAAGATCCAGGGCATCTTCTGGACCCCAACTGCCTTCAAAATATGGTTGCAACCTTGAGGGAGCTTTTAGAACATCATCAAAGATCGCCCATGATTGCAGTACGGCATCGATTCGAGTAAATCTGAAATGGTCTCCGAGTATTGCTGCATCGAGCAGGCGTTCATATGCCTCTTTGCGCTCTCCCAACGCTGCGGCAAATTCAACGGTCAAGTCGATCGTGTTTGTAATTAAAGCAGAGCCTGGAGACTTTGCTTGAAGTGAAAGATCTACTCCATCATGACGACCCATTCGAAATCGGACAATGTTGGGTTCGGGTAGTTTTGAACCTTTAAGAGAAAATAATTGACGTGGGGGTTGTTTAAATTCAACAACGGCTTCCATGGACGTTTCAGCCATTTTTTTACCAGTTCGTAAGTAGATAGGCACTCCAGCCCAACGCCAATTATCGATATATAATTTCATAGCGACAAAAGTTTCAGTCTGTGAGTTTTTTGCGACACCGGATTCTTCTAAATAGCCTACGTACTGACCGCGAATTACGTCATCTGGAATTAGTTCTCGCATGGAAGATAAGGTTTTTACTTTTTCATCTTGTAGTGCTCGAGAGCTCATGTCAATTGGTGGCTCCATGGTTAACATGGTTAAAACTTGCAGTACGTGATTTTGCAAAACATCGCGAAGCGCACCAACTTCATCGTAAAATTTGCCCCTACCATCAATTCCAAAATCCTCGGACATGGTTATTTGAATATTCGAAATATAATTACGATTCCAAACTGGTTCGAACAATGTATTTGCAAAACGAAAAACCAGAAGGTCTTCTACCGACTCTTTACCTAAGTAGTGATCGATGCGGTAAATTTGATCTTCTGGTAATAGTTTTTTAAGAGATTCATCTAACTCGATGGCACTTGATAGATCCCGCCCGAAAGGCTTTTCGACCACCACACGTGCACTTGCGGTCAAGTTTACATTGGCTAAACCTTGAGTCACATCCGTGAACATTCCAGGTGCAATTGCTAAATAAATCACCGGGAGATTAAACCCAGTGAGAGCCTCGCGTAGCTTTGTAAAAGTCAGTGGATCCTTGTAATCTCCCACAACTAAAAACAGCTTGCCCAATAGCTTATTTAAAACATCTTCATTGACAGGTTCTTCAAGGGCCGCTTTTCGCTCACGAATAGAGGAACTTGCACGCACTTTAAACTCTTCCTGACTCCACTTTGAGGAAGCTACTGCAAAGACGGGAATTTCTAGCTCGCCAGTCGCTTCCATTTCATAAAGAGCTGGAAATAACTTCTTCTTAGCTAAATCGCCAGTAGCCCCGAATAAAACTAAAACATCGGCACGGGACAATTAGTGTCCACCAAATTTGCGGCGCATCGCACTTAACACACGGTTTGAAAAATCTGCGTTATTTCGAGATGTAAAGCGGGAAAAAAGAGAGGCGCTTAAAACATTAGCAGGAACTCCCGCTTCAATTGCCGCTTGAAGCGCCCAACGACCTTCTCCGCTGTCGCTTACTTGAGTTGAAAAACCATTGAGATCTTTATTTTCATGCAAAGCTTGCGCTGTTAAATCTAGAAGCCACGATGAAACAACACTTCCACGACGCCAGACTTCGGTAATTTCTGGCAGATTTAATGTGTAGGCAGGATCCATCTTTTTCGCGGCGTCAAAGATTGCTAGGCCTTCGGCATATGCCGCCATCATTCCGTACTCAATTCCATTGTGGATCATCTTTACAAAGTGACCACTGCCCGCTGGACCACAGTGCAAATATCCACATTCACTTGGTGTTGGTTCACCTGATCGCCCAACGGTCCGCTCCACGGCTTCAAAGCCGGGTGCAAGAGCTTTAAAGATAGGCTCCAAGTCCTTAACGACAGATTCCTTTCCACCAATCATCAAGCTATACCCGCGCTCTAATCCGTAAATACCCCCACTTGTTCCGACATCAACAAAATTAATCCCTTTTTCTGCAAGCAGGGATGCATTGACAATGTCATTTTTGTAATAAGAGTTGCCGCCATCGATTACTGTGTCACCCGCAGATAAATAGCTAGCAAGATCTGCAATAGTTGAATCAGTAACCCCAGATGGCACCATTACCCACACCGTTCGTGGGGTCGAAAGGGTCCCGATTAGCTCAGCAAGAGTGTTGGCAGGTGTGAAACCCTCATCGGCTAGCAATTTAACAGCATCAGGGTTTACATCATGTACGACGCTAGTAATCCCAGAGTGGGCCAAGCGGCGAACTATATTGGCCCCCATTCGGCCTAGGCCGACCATTCCAAAATTTATGGTGCTTTGCATATCGCTCAGTCTACCTGCTTAGATTTTTAACTCACCCGTTTGAAAAGGCTTCAGAATCAAGGAATAGGCGAGTTAATCCAACGGCTTGCACGTGCCCAGCAGGTACAGATTTATCGGCCTCTAAAACCGCTTTAGCTGCGGCGGCTTTGATTTTTCCGCTGGCAATGATCCATACCTGATCAGATAAGTTAATGAATGCCATTGAAAATGAAACGCGTTCAGGGGGTGGCTTTGGTGAATCAGCAACTGCAATGGCTGCGTCGGTTGCTTGCGAATTCCAGTGCGCTGGGAAAAGAGAGGCTACGTGGCCATCGAAGCCGAGGCCCAATATGCAAACATCCATCTTTACGCCACGAAGTTGCGTCTCATACGAGTGTGCGGCTTCATAAACATTCATCCCGCCATCAGTTGACGCTACTTCATGAACGGTAATTGATGAGTTTTTCAGACCATCCCGAACTGGCCGAGAATTACGCAATGGGCTATCTGCGGTATCGAAACGCTCATCGCTAAACCAAATATTTAAACCGTTTAAATCACCCGCATGGTTCATTAACTCAACTAATTTTTCGGCAAACTCAGTACCGAGTGGTCCCCCAGTTAGCGCGATGTGAAAAACTTTCTTGTCTGCAAGCAGACGCACAATCAATGAAAGCACTTCATTGGCCGCGCCAACGACTAGTTCGGCTGAATCCTCAAACAGAGTGAGTTCAAGGTTTTTGCGCACAAGCTGAACTAATTTTTGGCAGCTAAGCGGGCCTCACGACGAATGCGCTGTTCGGCAGGATCCGGTACCGGAACCGCTGAAATCAATCGACGTGTGTAATCATTTTGTGGACGTAGCAAAATATCATCGCGATCGCCGGCTTCAACAAGTAGGCCGTTTTGCATTACTGCAATGCGGTGAGCCAAGATATCGACAACGGCTAAATCATGACTAATAAAGAGACAGGCAAACTTTAATTTCTCCTGAAGCTCTGTCAAAAGATCTAAAAAGCGCGACTGTACCGATACATCAAGTGCCGATGTAGGTTCATCTGCAATCAAAAGATCTGGTGTTAAAGCGAGCGCACGGGCAATTCCCACGCGCTGGCGCTGTCCACCTGATAATTCATGCGGGTAGCGGTTTCGGTAGCTGCGAGGAAGCTCTACTTGATCAAGTAAATCCTCAACCATGCGTGCGAGGTCAGCGCCTTTTGCAATTTTAGCTAAATAGATTGGTTCGCCAATGGATTCCCCAATAGGTAGTCGAGGATTGAGCGAAGATGCTGGATCCTGAAAGACAATTCCTGTGTGGCGGCGAATAGCAGAGAGCTGAGCTTGCTTGGCCCCAGCGATCTCTTTTCCTACTATTTCAATACTTCCCGTTTTTACAGGAATTAAGCCAATTGAGGCGCGGCCAACCGTTGTCTTACCAGAGCCTGATTCTCCAACTAGGCCAACGATTTCACCGGGATAAATCTCTAGATTGAAGTTCTTGACTGCGGTAAATGCTGGTACGCGTCCACGTTTTGGATATTCAATCGTGACATCAGTAAGTTTTAAAACAGGGGCTGGCTTGGTACTCCCCTGAAAAGCGAGCACGCGCTTCACGCTGGAGCCAAGCTTGGGAACTGCGCCTAATAGTTGTTGTGTATACGGGTGTCGTGGATTATTAAAGATTTGATCAGAGGTTCCATGTTCGACGGTGATTCCATCCTTCATTACAAGAATCTCATCGGCCATATCGGCCACAACTCCCATGTCGTGAGTGATAAGCAAGATAGCAGAGTTAAGTTTGTCCTTTAGTCCCCGCATTAAATCGAGAATTTCAGCCTGCACCGTTACATCAAGGGCGGTAGTTGGTTCATCGGCAATGAGCAGTGCCGGATCGCATGCAAGTGCCTGAGCAATCATTGCCCGTTGACGTTGCCCGCCAGACAATTGATGGGGATATTTATTAATTGATTTCTCTGGTTGTGGAATATCAACCATTGTTATTAACTCTAGAGCTCGTTTGTGAGCTTCCTTTGGTCCCATATCAAAGTGGTTTCTCAAAGTCTCAATTATTTGAAAACCTATTGTGTATAAAGGATTGAGCGCGGTCATTGGCTCCTGAAAAATATATGCCACTTCTCGCCCACGAAACTTATGCAAAATGGCGGATTTTGCATTGACCATCTCTTCGCCTTTTACTCTTACACTTCCATTAATCCGGGCATTAGAGGCTAGCAAAGACATTAAACCAAGGGCGGTTGTAGATTTTCCAGAGCCTGACTCACCGACAATTGCAGTTACCTTGCCGGCAGCTAATCCAAGATTCATATCGATTACTGCTGGATACCAAACACCATCTACCCAAAAATCAACATTAAAATCAGATATTTCAAGAACTTTTTCAGTACTCATATCTATGCACCTGCCTTTACTTCGATCTTAGCTTTAAGGCGATCTTTTTTAGAAATTCTGCGTCGCTGACGTGGATCAAATGCATCGCGCAGGCCATCGCCAATAAAGTTAACACACAAGGCAATTGTAATAATAAAGAAACCTGGCCACCAGAAAAGCCAAGGACGTGTAGTAAATGAAGTCTGGAATTCGCTGATAAGTAACCCTAAAGAAACATCTGGAGCTACGACTCCGAATCCAAGATACGAGAGCGCAGTCTCGGTCAAAATAGCACCAGCCATGATTAGAGTTACGGAAACGATTATTTGACCAATTGCATTAGGCAGGATGTGCTTAAAGGCGATTCGAGCATTTGAAGCACCAGCAACACGGGCGGCATCGACAAACTCCAATTCACGCAGAGACAGGAACTGGGCGCGAATCAACCTAGCCAAACCAGTCCACGTGAGAAGCCCTAGGAATAGAGCCAAAAATACAGGACCTACCCGGCCAGCGGTCTTACCGATAACCGCAGCTACGATAATAATTGGAACGGTTTGCATGAAGTCAACTAAGCGCATTAAAACTGCATCGACTATCCCGCCATAAAAACCAGAGATAGATCCAACGACGACTCCAATGAATCCAGCGAGAAATCCAATAATAAACATAATCATGAGCGAACGTCGTGCGCCGTTCATTACTAAAGCAAAATAATCTCGGCCGATATCATCTTGACCAAATGGGTGTGTTCCCAGTCCAAAATTTGAAAAAGGATTTACCGACAAAGTCGGGCACCCAATGGTTCCCCCTGGGCAGTCTTCAAAACGTAGCTCAGGAATATCCTCAACTGTCCATTTCCACCAACCTGGAATCCTTATCGGGCCGATCTTGGTTTCAAGGGCGGTCATCACGAAGACAATGACGCTGGAAAGAAGGAAAAGTGCCATAACTGCAGCTCGGTGTCTAAAGAAGCGTCGCCGAACAATCTGACCCAGACTTAATCCCTCAACCTCTTTATTTGCGATGGCACTTTCACCACCACTGAGAATCTCGCCGATCGGCTTCTCTCTACGACCAAATAGCTTCATTATTCTTTTACCAATCTAATTCGAGGATCCAAAGCTGAATAGACTAAATCTGCCAACAAATTCCCTAATACAACTAAAGTGGACAAAAGTAAGGTAACACCCATTAGCAGATTCAAGTCGTAGCTATTTATCGCTCTAATTCCTAGAGTTCCCATGCCCGACCATCCGAATACCCGTTCGGTGATGACCGCCCCGCCGATGAGACCGACAAACTCTCCAACGAATAAACTTGACAGTGGGAGCATTGTATTTCTAAGCGCGTGGCGAGTAATGACCGTCCGTTCATTGAGACCTTTAGCTCTTGCCGTGCGAATGTAATCTTGGTTGAGAACCTCTAAAAGCGCTCCACGTGTGTATCTAATCCATCCAGCAAGGGAGATGAGGATTAAGGCTATTGTGGGCAAGATTAAGTGCATAATAGTATCAAGATTATTTAGCCAGAAATCATCGGTAACTAATTGATCCTTGCGCTGACCATACGTTGGTACTGGACGCCCATTGACAGCATCGGTTGCTCGATATGGAGCCCAAGTTTGCATGACGCGGTCAATGAAGATGAGAAAACCTGAAATAACTCCAGTAATTATCGCTGTCCGGGCTATTGGACCACGGTCAATTTTACTAAAGAGCGATGCACAGATAAACCCAGTCCCGACAATTAAAGCCAGCATTAAGAGAATAACAAGGTAAGAGCCATGATTGTTAAATACCCATTGTGCTGGGTAATACCAGAGCACGGCTAATCCTGCCATGGTGAGTGCCGCATTTCGAGCGGGAATATTTGTCAGTCCAGTTGAAATCGACGCAACACCCATGGCGATTCCAACGGATAAAAATCCAATAAGTATTGGACCAAGTCCAGGGTGTAGATACCAATCCGTAAAATCTATTGCCCATAAAATCACAAAATTCGTTGCGAAGGCGCCCGCAAAAACGCTCCAAAAGCGCTTACGTTCACCGCCAAATAGGGAGCTCCAAAATACGGCAGTAAAGCAGGAGAAAATAAACATCCACCTGAGAGGAATACTTGGTTCACTCAAAAAATTGTTAAATTGAATCGCCATGAACTCTTTTAATAGCACTGCAACCCAAAATATCGGTAGGGAGAACAAAACAAATGCCATAAAAGTCATTGCATAATCAAAGCGGCTGTATTGACGAAGGGCCGAGATTATTCCAAATGCAAGTCCGAGCAGAAGCGCAGTAACCGATGCGACCAAGACCAATCGAAGCGTGACAGGAATAGCAAATGCCAACTCTCCTTGAACTGATGAGGACTCACGTGTCATACCCATCTCTAATTTTCCGACAAAGACTCCAAGAATGCCTTTAAGCCAGAGAAAATAACGAAGCGGCGGTGGAACATCTAGTTGAAGCTCACGAGTTAATGCGATTATCTGCTGCTTGGCATTATCATCAGTGCTGAAGCGAAGTTCTCCAAGTGGATCGCCAGCGTAAGCGGCTAAATTGTAAACTAAAAAACTAGATCCAAATAGAATCATTATGGAAACACCAATTCGGCGCATGATGTAGCCCAGCATCACTTCTCCTTCAAATCATCTTAACTTGGAAAAATCAAAATTATTACTTCATTCAATCGTAGCAGGAGTGGCACCCGTAATTCACTTTACGAGTGCCACTCCACTTTTACGAATTTGGTCCTTACATAATTTCTATGCTCGGATAATAACTAATTGCTAGTTATTAGTATGACCACTCCCAGTAGTTCCACACGAGAGTTGGAGTCAGCGGTGCTGGCTTTACGTTCTTGAGATCCTTGTTATAGGCGGTCACTGCTGGGAACTGGAATACACCAAGTGTAATTCCCTCAGCGTGAATAATACGCTCCGCTTGAATAATCAAAGAGGTAACTTGCCTATTGTCTAGAGGAAATTGCAATTTGTTTAGAATTGTATCTAGATTTGGCAATGCCACACCCATTCGGTTGTTTCCTCCACCGATAATGAAGTTAGCGTTTGAGCCAGCCTGTGCAACAGAGTTCGCTACATAAGCGAAGAACACTGCATCGTACTCACTGTTCCCAATTCGTCCAGGCCAATCAGCTTTTACGTCACCTACTAGATCGAAGCCTGCTTTAATTGCATTTGCCTTAGCAAGTGCAAACTCTGCAGCACGACGAGTGTTGTTACCAGGGACAAGCACATTCACCTTAAGTGGATTACTTGGACTTGCATTTGGATAGTGCTTCTTCACCAAGCGAAGAGCCTTGGCATTTAGAGCATCCTGAGATCCAGTATAGAAACCTGATCCATTTGTTGCGGTAAGGCGATCGTATCCCTCTTGACCCGGTACTGAGAAAGTTGATCCAAGGACCACTGCATTAGCGTTGATCGGACGGATTAACTTCTCAACGATTTCCTCACGAGGAATTGCTAGCAAGAATGCCTTACGTAAATCTGCACCCTTTCCGCCATGTCCCTTGAAGATTCCATTGTAATCAGGCTGTCCTGGGGATGCATTTACGCGAGTGTCCCAGTGCTCATAAGCAACTCCAGTTCCACCCACAAGGATGATATTTGTGAGCTTCTTAAGCGCAGCAACTGCATCGGCCGTTGCCTGGCCTTGATAGATATCAAGCTCACCATTGGCTAGCGCTTGTGAAGCCGCCGTTCCATCTGAGATGAACTTAAAGATAATCGTATCAATTGCACCGGACAAAGCAGGACCTGAGTTGTACTTAGGGTTGACCTTCAAAGTTACTGAAGACTTTGTCACTGCGGATTCAACCAAGAATCCACCGTTACCGACTAAAAATAGTGGGTTAGTAGAGGCATTTACTTCAGTGAAGTTGTATCCCTCTGACCAGACCTTGCCGATTGACTTCAAGGTTGCGGTGTTCTTTGTATTGAATGCAGTTAGGAAGCGATCACGAGCTGCATTGTTTTCAGCAACTGATCCAAGCGCTTTCTTTCCTTCAGCCAACAAGACCATTGTGTGAACCGCATTTACTCCAGGACCATATAGATCCCAGTTTGCAATTCTCTTCTTGAATCGAAGCGTTACTGACATTTTGTCGGCAGAGAGAGTTGGCTCTCCAACGATGTTGTCGCTATAGGTTCCACCATAACCGTTTGAGTCAAATGCTGGAACTGCATCACCGTCAGGATCACCTAAACCGGCAGCCTTTGAGTATGCGTTGCTGCTAAGCACATGTGAGAGCAGAAGATCCACGCCTGTAATTGGGGTTCCATCTGACCACACGCGACCTGGAGCGACTGTCCACTCAGTTCGGAAATCATCTGCACCATTCTTTACAACTTTGTATGAACCGAAAACTTTATTCGCAACAAGATTTTTCTTATCATTATAGTAATTGAAGCCGCTACCTGAAAGATAACCAACGACAGAATTTGTTACCAAGTTGGTACCAGGAGTGTTTGCATTAAATGATGTTAAAGAGTTTGTTTCATGAACGACTACAGTTGAACGACCTGCCGCCTGCGCGGGAGTTAGCAGTGATACTGCTAACGCACTTGAAGCAGCAACAGCCAGTGCAAACTTTGCACCGCGTGTTAGTTTCATTTGATCTCCTCGAGGGTAATTGAGGCTCAATGTGGGGAGTCGACCGCCCCCACACCTACGCCTTTGGTGGGTGGAGTCTGCCTTAAATTAAACGTGTTCCGCAACAGATACGAGCCAGTTATGAGACTACGGTTCTATAACGATTTCTCAGCTAGGCACACAGGAGTGATTTAATTCCCAGTTTCGACCCTAGATGCATCGATTTTCGCGGTGGTCAGACGGGGGGCGGCTAGCGCCAATAAAACGAAACCCAATACGGCCGAGGCAAAAAAGGGCGCTCGTAAGGCGCTCTCGCGGGAAAAGTAATGAGCTAATACCGTGACCAGTCCACCACCTAGGAGCATTCCGATTGGAATCGATCCCCACGCAAAGAATCGGTAGACAGAGTTCACCCGTCCTAGTAAATGGGTTGGAATAATGCTTTGACGAAGTGAGACGGTAATTGTATTCCAGAGCACTGCAAAGAGAGTTTGAAATGCGGTGACTATCCAGACAACCTGCCAAGAAGTAGTCATACCAACAATGAGACTTCCAACAGGTCCCGAAGCCAGAGCGAGGGTTAACGCAGGACCACTTCCTAATGTGGCAGAGAGTTTAGGAGCGAAAATTCCACCAAGGATTCCGCCAACAGCCGCGCCTGTCCCAAGAATTGCGAAGATAAATACCGTCGTATTTAAAACCTCTTGAGCATAAAGAATAAAGACTGCACCGACCATAGTTCCTAATCCATTTAAGCAGCCCAAAATGATCGCCATTGGTCGCAAAAGTGGATGTGCCCAAAGCCATCCAAAGCCCTCTTTAATTTCAGCTTTGAAATTAATCTTTTCTCGAGGTTCATCGCTTTCAATCGGTCTAAAACTTCCAGACAGAGATGCGACTAAAGCAACTGCAATAAAGAAAGAGATCGCATCAAAGAAGAAAGGTAGGAAAATCGCTACACCAATTAATAGTGATCCCAAAGGAGGACCGATAAAGCTATTGGTTAGAGCTTCGGCCGACCACATTCGACTATTTGCCTTTTCTAAATTCTCTTTATCAACCACTGATGGCATCAAAGTCTGCGCACTGTTATCTCGCAAAACCTCAGCAAGGCCGAATAGAAATGCAGTAAAGACAAGAGTTAAATATAGAGGCCAGTTAGTTTCCAAATCCGTAATCTTTGTTAAATCATTGAGTGATGGAAGTGAGCCCTTATTAATCCACACAATCACACCAACAAAAACCGTAAGGAGTCCCCTCATGAAATCCATACCGACAATTAATTTGCGCCTGTCAAAGCGATCTGTAAGAACTCCGGCGTGCAAAGTAAAAATTAACCATGGCAAACGAGAGGCAAAACCCGCGGCCGCAATTAAAAGTGGCGAGCGCGTAACGGCAGATGCAAGCCATGGATAGGCCACCATTGAAACGCCATCACCCAGGTTTGACACTGCGGTCGCGATCCACAATTTCCAGTAGGAAGCTCCGAGGGGTTTAGACATCCTCGGATATTACGGCCACCCAGGGGAAAATATAAGTAGGAAAATAGGCCAATTACTCCGCAGGTGAAGGGATAGGCTTAAAACTATGAGTGACATAACATTATTCAAAAGATAATTGATGAACTCGCTAATTTATTTAATTCTTGTTGTTTTAGCTATTAACATCGCACCAGCCTTCGCTCCTCCAACTTGGACGGTCTTGGTTTTTTTCTCTCTCAACTCACAATTGCCGCCATGGTTGATTGTCATTGTTGGAGCAGTGTGTGCCGGGATTGGCAGATATAACTTGGCTCGCCTGACTGGTTTGCTTCGATACAAAATCAAAGGAAAAGCACTTCAAAACTTAAAGAGCGCACAAAGAGTTTTAGAGGAAAAATCCCACCGAAAAGCAGTTTTAATTGCATTATTTGTAGTTTCACCTCTTCCCTCAGCCCAGCTATTTGAAGCAGCAGGGTTGATAGGCACTCGACTTATTCCGTTGACTCTCGCCTTTTTTTCAGGTCGATTAGTTACCTACTCTTTTTATGTTGCTGGGGCTACACAACTTAAAGCCCAAGGTATAGGAGAGCTTATAACCGATCAGTTCACTTCAATCTGGGGGATAGTTTTTCAGATTGCGATGATCGCTGCGGTTTTAGTACTTACCAGAATCGATTGGTCACATCTTCTAGAAAAAAAGAAATGACCCCTACCGCATCGCTGCGATAGGGATCATTTTTACTAACCCTCGAAGGTTATAGAGTAAAAACCTCTTACTTATTCATCTTTGCAATGAGTGACTTCGCTTTGTCAAGGAAGCTACCTGTGAGAACAACATAGCCAAGTTTTGGATCTCCAGCTGCACACTCAGAAGAAAGGATATATTCAGCCAACTGCTTGACTGCAGCTCCTTTTGCCTTATCTGCATAAGAGGTTTCAACTAACATATAGGAAACGATTCCTAGTGTGTATGCGCCAGCGACCTTTGTTGAGTAATCATAGGTAACAATTCCGTTTGCATCTTGGTTGGCTTCACCTAAAAATGCAGAGACAGCGGCTGAATCTGGGTATACGAACTGACCTGTTGCATTACTTACATATGCAGCACGTAGACCATAAGCATCGCCCCAGTTCTTCTCCGCATAAGTAATTGAATAAGGAGTCTTTGCAGCAAGTGTTGCAATACCCTGCGATGCATTCGCTCCGACTATTCGACCGATATTTGCAGGAGCATTTATATTGCTAGGGAAGGCAGTTGTAAAGGCATCATTAGCTGGCTTAGTCCAAACGGTTGGAGCAACACCATTTAACCATTTTGTGAAGTTATTTGTCGTTCCAGAACCATCGGCACGAAAGACTACCTTGATTAGCTGGTTTGGAAGTGTGTAGTAACTTGTCTTTGTAGCTGTTCGAAGAACTACTGGATTACCTTTGCTATCTTTTTTGACGTTTCCATTTGAATCTTTGCGATAAATTGTAGTTGTAATGGAACGGTTATTATCGGCGACAATCGCTGCATCATTCCATTTTGTAATTTCACCAGCGAAAATCTTCGCAACTGTTGCTGTGCTCAGATAGATATCTTTCTTTGCTGGAAGATTAACGAGCACTGCAATAGGAGCAGCGATGATAGGTGCGTGAAAGACTGTTGAACGCTTAGTTGATGCTGAGTGAGTTGAGTCTGAGAACCAAAAATCTCCTAATTGAGAGTCAGAATTTCTCTTACCAGTACCTGAACCGACTGAAGAGTAAACATATGAATGGCCACTTGCCTTGGCAAAGCCTGCCTTACATGCTTGCAAAAGCGGATCTACGAATGATGCACCGGATCCAGTTAAATCAACTGCATGCGCAGGTTGTGCAGTTGAGACTACAATTAAAGCGGCAAGAGCAACTGCTTTTGCTTTTGTAGAAAACTTCATTATGAACCTTTCGTTGGAGGGTAGTTCTTTTACGTGCCAACGGTATTGAGCGCTAGTGACTAGAGAGTAAGAAGCAGGTTAAATCTGAGTAAGCATTAAGTGAACAAACAGAGTTAACCAAAACGACCAGTGACGTAGTCCTCAGTTCGTTTATCAACGGGTGCCGAGAAAATTTTGCTAGTCGGTGCCGCTTCAACCATTACTCCTGGGCCTCCATCAGAGAGGAAGAATGCTGTGTAGTCAGAGACTCGGGCAGCCTGTTGCATGTTGTGAGTCACGATGATAATCGTCATAGTTTTTGCGAGTTCAGAGATCGTCTGCTCGATTCTAAAAGTAGATCCTGGATCAAGAGCTGAGCACGGCTCATCCATCAACAGAACTTGCGGTTCAACTGCCAAAGCACGAGCAATGCACAAGCGTTGTTGTTGACCGCCAGAGAGAGCGCCGCCATGCTCGTTTAGTCGATCCTTAACCTCACTCCATAATCCTGCCCGCTCCAAACATGACTCCATCAAGTCATCGGTGTTGCTTCTCTTTAGCTGTGCAAGTTTTAGTCCCGATAAGACATTTTGCCCAATAGTCATTGAGGGAAACGGGTTTGGTTTCTGGAAAACCATTCCAACATTAAGACGAATCTTCGTCACATCTGTCCCGGCTGCATAAATATCTCGTCCGTCTAGTAATACCTGTCCTGCAAGTGCAGCTGTCGGAATAAACTCATGCATACGATTGAGGGTCCGTAAGAAAGTCGATTTTCCACAGCCTGAAGGTCCAATTAATGCCGTGACGGTTCCAGCGGCAAAATCAAGAGAAACATCGGCTAACACATGTTTTTTCCCAAACCAGGCATGTACTCCCCGAGTTTCAAGTCCTATACCAAGCATTTCGCTGCCTGGAACTCGAACCTCACGATTTCCAGCAACCGTTGCAAGCGAGCTGGGAGTTACTTGAGTTTGCATATTTTTCTCCACTGCCTTGTCGTTGTTGTGTAGTTCTTCAGTTCCATTGTCATCAGAATTCTCAATACTCATATCACATGACCTTTCTTCCACTTATTAAGCGAGCTGCGCCAAATAAAATAAAGATGAAGGCTAGAAGAACTAAAAGTCCTCCCCATGCCCGAGCAAAGGCCTCTTCGGTGCCCCCAGTTAAGAATGATTTCCAGATGTAATAAGGAAGAGATCCCATAGGTCCGGAGGTCGGATTTAAGTTAACCGAGTCTCCACCACCAGAAACAAGTAGCAGTGGCGCGGTTTCACCAATAATTCTTGCCATTCCCAATATAACTGCGGTCACGAGTCCACTTTTTGCAGCAGGTAATACAACACCAGCAACTGTGCGCCACTGTGTTCCGCCAAGTGCTACACCTGCCTCTCGAAGTTCATTAGGAATCAAGCGCAGCATCTCTTCTGCGGTACGCGCAATTGTTGGAATCATTAAAATTGAGAGTGCAAATGAGCCCATCATTCCAGAGAGTGATTTTGTTACCGGGTATACGAGGCTCGAGAGAATAAATAAGCCAGCTACGATTGATGGGACGCCGCTCATAGCTTGAACTAAGAACTTAATCGGTCTAGATAACCTGCCTTGGATTTCAGTCAAATATAAGGCGGTCAGAACTCCAATTGGGAAGCTAATTATCAAGGCACCGCCGACCATAATAATCGTTCCAAGCAATGCGTGAAGTAATCCACCTTGATTTATTGGATCGTTAACTGAGTTCAAGGACATATCATTAAAAAATAAACCGAAGTGAATTCCTTTGTAACCCTTTACAATTACTGTGGCGACAATACTTACAATTGGAATAACTGTTATCACCATGCCGAGAAGTGCAAAACTACTTAGTAGTGAGTCTTTTGCAGCGGCTAGATTGCGCAAACGAAACTGCTGAATAAATATCAACGTGGCAGCGGTAACGAAAAATGCAGATAAATAACCTAATTTACCGTTTAAACCAGTTACAGTAATGAGCAACCAACTTAACAAGGCCGCAATCGCAAGAAGCGAAGCAGTAGATGCACGTTGTCTGCTCGTTACCTCCCAAGGTTTTTGCGGTAGGGGTTCAACTGTCATAGTCATCGTCCCTTACCTCCAAAACGGGTTATCAGTAGATCCGCGGCGGCGTTAACAAATAATGTAAGAACAAAGAGAATTAGTCCGGCTGCCATAAGGGCGTCGACCTCATACGGGCCTGCTTCACCAAATTTGAGCAAGATAAGTGAGGCAACATTTCCACCAGCTCCAAAGAGGACCTGCCAATTGATTTGATAGACAACGTTTAGAACCGTATACACCGCCACGGTTTCGCCCATAGCTCGACCTAAACCAAGCATCGCTCCACCGATAACTCCGCCACGACCATAAGGGATCACAACTGCACGAATCATTGCCAACTTGGAGGCACCGAGTGCATATGCCGCCTGAATTCGATCGAGCGGAGTTTGATCAAAAACCTCTCGTGATATCGAAGTCACAATTGGAATGATCATGATCGCTAAAACTAAACCTGCAATGAATGGTGACCGCTCAAAGATTGGAGCTGGCACGTCGAAAAATGGGATGAATCCAAAGTATTTATTCAGGAGCTTTGCCCAATATTCAGCGCTTGCCATAAAGATAAAGAAGCCCCAAAAGCCATATAGCAAGGATGGGAAGGCAGCCATTAAGTCGACAAGTGAGACCAGAAATTTCTTGGCAGCTCCCTTAGCATAAAAAGTAAGGTACAGCGCACTTAATACAGCAATAGGGACTCCAACGATTATTGCAATGAGTGCACACAGGAATGTACCAACCAACATGGCACCAATCCCAAATGAGGAACCTGCTATTGAACCCGTCTCATCGGTGATTACTTCCCACTTAGAGGTAGTAATAAAACTAAATTTCTCTTCACGTAAAATATGTATTCCTTTAAGTGAAAGGAATAGCGCAATCAAACCAAGTATTACGAGGGAAGCCATTCCCCCAATCGTTACAACTCCACGGAAAATCTGATCTGAGCGCCGAGGTTTTGTCGTTAATTCTCTTGGAGCCGGAATGACTATCTCTGTTGCAGTTAACATTATGAGGCGTACTTTCCAGTCACAAGGAAGTACACACGGCGAGAGACTGAGACTGCATGATCTGCATAGCGTTCGTAATATCGACCTAATAAAGTTAAATCAATTGCACTTTCGATTCCATGGTCCCATTTTGGCTCAATGAGTTTGGCAATAACTTGACGATGCAAATCATCCATCTCATCATCATCGAGTCCGACTTCAAGTGCCATCTCAGTATTTCTCGTCGAAATAACCATGCCCGTCTTATTAGTAAGTTCTACTGCAACGCGGCCCATATTTGTCACGGTCTCAATTAACTCTGATGGGATTGCACATTCTGGATGGCGGAGTCTTGCGAGTTTTGCAACGTGATGTGCGAGATCCCCCATGCGTTCCAAATCTGAACCCATGCGAAGTGCGGTGACGAGTGCACGTAAATCGGAAGCCACGGGTTGTTGTCGAGCAATAATGTCAATGACATGTGAATCGATATCATGTTGGTAATCATCAATTTTTTCATCATTTGCAATCACTTCTTCGGCCAGTTTCAAATCGCTATTCAATAACGCAGAAGTTGCCTTTGACATTGCAGTTGATACCATTTCGGTAAGATCAACTAAAGATTGAGAAACGTTATCGAGCTCGTCTTGGAATACAGATCTGATGAGTGCCATGGCGCAAAACCTACGTGGAGATGGTGAATAGAGGGCCACGCTTTGGTGAACGCAAGGTAAACTAGCCTTTTGAGCCGATAGAGTTGCCTTATGAAGTTCTTGCGCAGGGAAGAAACTGATTTTAACCCACGCGCTTTGCCAGAGATGCTCCTGGAAACTCTTAACCTTCTTGACGGCGACTCAATGATTTTAGCCCCTGGCGAGATCCCGATTTTTATCACCCCAGGCATAGAACTTCTTGGAATACTCAAGGATGAGCGAATTCAGAGTTCTGAGCTATTGGCCACTATACGTGTAGTGCGCCGCACGCATAACCAGCAAGTAGGAAAGATTGATTTTCCCCGTGGTCCAATTGGTGAAGGTAAGCACGAGTTGACAGTGAAAGTCTTGCCTTTAACTAAAGATGACTTGGTTTTAGTTTTAGTAAGTGATGAAAGTGAAGCGCAGCGCGTTCATGATGTTAGGCGCGATTTTGTTGCAAATATATCTCATGAGTTAAAAACTCCAATTGGTGCACTTTCACTTTTGAGTGAGGCGGTTTTAGGTGCAAAAGATGACCCCGATTCAGTTGTTAAATTTGCTACCCGAATGCAATCCGAGGCAAAACGATTAACAGATTTGGTTCAAGAGATTATTAACTTATCGCGCGTCCAGGATTCTGATCCATTACAACTAGCACAAGAAGTTGGAGTGGAGTATTTGATTCGCGAAGCAATAGATCAATGTCAAATCACTGCTGATAATCGAAATATTACCGTCACTTTCTCAGAGTCTACGACGACAGTAGTTCTTGGAGACCGCGATCAATTGATTATGGCCGTTCACAATCTCATTGAGAACGCAATTAATTACTCCCCTGAAGGGACTAAAGTTTCAATCAGCACTCACATTGAAAATGGGATTGTAAATATTTCAGTTACCGACCAAGGCATTGGTATTTCTGAATCTGAGCAAGAGCGAATCTTCGAACGTTTTTACCGAGTTGATCCAGCGCGCTCACGGCAAACTGGTGGAACTGGATTGGGACTATCAATTGTTAAGCATGTAGCTTCAAAACATGGTGGAGAAGTAACACTATGGAGCGTTGAAAATGTCGGGAGTACTTTTTCACTTCGATTACCAGTCTATGATTCGCAAACAGAGAGTGCATAATGACAAAAATACTAATAGTTGAAGATGAAAGCTCTTTTTCTGAAGCGTTGGCCTTCCTCCTTGGTAAAGAGGGCTTTGAAGTTAGTGTGGCCGAAGACGGGCGTGCGGCACTCAATACCTTTGCCAAAGAAGGTGCGGATCTCATTCTCCTTGACCTTATGATTCCTGAAATCTCTGGGGTTGATGTTTGCCGTACGATTCGTACCACATCACACGTGCCAATTATTATGTTGACCGCCAAAGATGCAGAAATAGATAAAGTTGTAGGTCTAGAGCTTGGTGCCGATGATTATGTGACTAAGCCATACTCTTCGCGCGAATTAATAGCCCGTATCAAGGCCGTTCTTCGGCGAGGGATTTCAGATGCTGATTTAAATGGTGATTTGGAAGTAATTACAGTTGGAGCGATTAAGTTGGATACTGCTCGTCACCAAGCTTTTAGTAATGGCGCACCTGTTGCACTTCCGTTGAAGGAGTTTGAACTTCTTGAGTTTTTGATGCGTAATTCTGGTCGTGTATTAACACGTTCACAGTTAATTGATCGTGTGTGGGGTGGAGATTACTTTGGAGACACGAAAACACTCGACGTACATATAAAGCGCCTGCGTTCTAAGTTAGAAATTGACCCTGCCAATCCAGTCTTAATTCAAACTATTCGAGGACTTGGGTACAAATTAGAGAGTTAAAACTGAGCGCCAGCACTCCCTGAGGTACTTTACTTCGTGAATGAGTGCTATTTATAGCGAATTATCATTGCGAGGAACTTAAAATAAAAGCATGACATCGCTAGAAGACATTCGTTCAATGGTGACCAATCCGAAATTTACGTATCGCCAACGTGTTGCAGGACTTGCAAACTTAGCTGAAAATCTCTTGGATCCACCCGCAGTTCGCAAACAATGTAGTGATGCACTTTCTAGTCGAATTATCTGCGATATGTATGAGGGAAGTGCACCATACCGGCCTCGTTACTTATTGCCCGACTACAAGAAAGTCTTGGTAAATGGATCGAAGTTTTTAGAGCTTCCACCAGCTAAAGATTTAGATGATGCTTTGGCATTTTTACTTATTATGTACTCAGCAACGCCTTCGATTACTGGATATCCAGTTTACTTTGGCGATTTGGACACGTTATTGCTGCCCTATGTTGAGGGGATTGTTGACGAAGAGTTATATGCAAAAATGAAGCGCTTCTGGATCAGCCTTGACCGCATGTTCCCGGACGCATTCGCGCATACGAATTTGAGCCCTGTTTATAACCGTGTTTCTAAGATGATTTTGAAGTTAGAACGCGAATTGCTTCAGGTAGTTCCAAATATTTCGCTCAAAGTTGATCCTGTTCTAACCAGTGATGAATATATTCTGGATGCAGTTAAAACTGTTTTTGAATGCGGCAAGCCACATTTCATCAATGATGTGATGATGCAATCGGATTTGGGTCCTGACTATGCCGCTGTTAGTTGTTACAACTCTCTAAAAATTGGGGGTGGGTCTCACACTCTTGTCCGAATAAATTTAAAAGCAACGGTAGATGCAACTGAAGGCGGAGTTGAGCCCTTCCTTGCAACAACTCTTCCGTATTACTTAGATTTGACGGCCGAATTGATGGAGTCACGGATTCTCTATCTCGTTGAGGAATCACACTTCTTTGAATCCAACTGGCTAATTGCGGAGGGTTTACTGGAATTAGATAGGTTTTCCGCAATGTTTGGCATATTTGGTCTTGCCGAAGCGGTTAATATTCTTATGGCCCGCGAAGGAAGCGAGGGTACGTATGGACATAGTTCAATCGCAGATGACTTGGGTTATCGCATTACTTCATTTATCTCTGCTTGGGTTGCTGAGCGTAAAATGCCTTACTGCAAAGCCAACAATGGTTACGCCTTCTTGCACTCTCAGTCTGGTATTGATTTGGATATTGGTGTTACCGCGGGCACACGCATCCCTATCGGAACCGAGCCCTCGCTAATTTCTCACTTAAATACCGTTGCCCGTCATCACCATCTCTTTCAATCAGGAATCAGTGATGTCTTGTCCTTTGACGATACGGCCGTGAAAAATCCACAGGCCGTCGTCGATGTTATTCGTGGCGCATTTAAAAGCGGTATGCGCGATTTCACTTTCAATTTAGATAGCAACGACTTCATACGAATAACAGGTTACTTAGTTCGCAAATCAGATCTTGCGAAAATGCCGAGTGCACGCCATTCAAGTACTTATTTAGGTGCTGGTTCGGTTGCAGATTCACATGTTGACCAACGTATAGTGAAAAGGGTAACGAGTGCTGAAAGCTCACCAAGCACAAGTAGCTAGCATCATCCCTTTTTCCTGGGTAGATGGACCGGGAAATCGATTCGTTCTTTTTCTGCAGGGATGTAACTTTAATTGTTTGGCCTGCCACAACCCACAAACTATTCCACTTCACACTCCGCGGGCACGTGTGATGGGCGTGCCCGAAGTTCTAGATGATATTCGAGCGGCAATGCCATATATCTCTGGGATCACTGTTTCAGGTGGAGAAGCAACCGTGCAACATGAGTTTCTTCTCGAACTCTTTGAAGAGATTAAGAGATTGCCGGAGTTTGCCCACCTTACAACTTTTATTGATAGTAATGGCAATGCACCAGAATATATTTGGGAATCACTCGCACCTTTTACCGATGGCGTCATGCTTGATTTAAAGGCGCTCGATGATGCTAGTCATATCGCTTTGACGGGAAGCTCTAATGAAGTTGTTCTGGAGTCAATTAAATTCCTTGACTCAATCAATAAACTTTTTGAAGTTAGATTGCTGCTTGTTCCAGGTCAGAATGATTCTGATGAAGAGTTGATTAAGACCGCGGTGTGGCTTAAAGGCATTAATCCCGACATGAAAATCAAAATAAATGCATTCAAATCACACGGCGTGCGAGCTGCTGCTCGCGATTGGCCAGAAGTAGGCGAATCAGATCTAATTCGATACCGCTCGATTTTTGATTAAAGCGAGGCAAAGCCTTCTTCAAGAACGTTGAGCGCATCTTTAAGTAGTTCGTCAGTAATTACCAGCGGAGGTAAGAAGCGGATTACGTTGGAATAAGTACCAGCTGTTAAGACTAAAACACCTTTACTTTGGCAGTACTTAACAACTGAATTCATAGCGGCGGTATTTGGATTCTTTGTCCCTGCTTCTACTAATTCAATTGCCTGCATTGCGCCACGTCCGCGAACTTCGCCAATAATTGAATATTTCTTTTGAAGTGCGCGCAGTGACTCGCCCAAGATTTGCCCAATGTGTTGGGCACGAGCGACGAGGTTTTCCGCCTCCATCGTTTCAAGTGCGCCAAGGGCCGCGGCGCATGAGATTGGGTTTCCACCAAAAGTTCCACCGAGTCCTGCGGCATGAACTGAGTCCATAATTTCGGCCCGCCCAGTGATGCCTGCCAGCGGAAGTCCGCCGGCAATTCCTTTAGCTGTGACCATTATGTCGGGCACGACGTTTTCATCTTCGACGGCGAACATATGACCGGTTCGGGCAAATCCTGTTTGGACTTCATCAGCGATAAATAGAATTCCATTATCGGTTGAGTACTTGGCGAGCGCGGGCATAAAACCCTTAGGTGGAACAATGAATCCACCTTCGCCCTGAATTGGTTCAATTAAAATCGCGGCAACATTATGTGCGCCAATCTCTTTATCAATTTTATGCGTTACTAATTCAATTGCATCGTGGGCAATCGTTGCCTGATCGCCTACCCAATGAAATGAATAAGGCATCGGTACGCGATAAATCTCTGGGGCAAATGGACCGAAGCCCTCTTTGTAAGGCATGTTCTTGGCAGTCAATGCCATCGTTAAATTTGTACGTCCGTGATAACTGTGTTCGAAAACGACAATGGCCGGACGCTTTGTGTAATGACGCGCAATTTTTACTGCATTTTCGACGGCTTCAGCACCTGAGTTAACGAGGAGCGATTTCTTCTTATGTGTTCCCGGAGTAATTGCATTTAATTTTTCGCAGACTTCGATGTAGTTCATGTAAGGAGCTACAGTGAAACATGTATGCGTGAATGCCTGTACCTGCTCTATGACTCTATCTACTACTCGGCTTGCTGAGTTGCCGACATTAACAACACCAATGCCTGAGCCCAGATCGATAATTTGATTTCCATCAATATCGAGCAGGATCGCATCACTTGCCCGCTCGATGATGACAGGAATTGCCATTCCCAATCCCCCAGATGTCGCCTCACTGCGACGCTTAAGCGCCTCAATAGATTTTGGTCCCGGAATTGCAGTAACCAGACGGCGTTCTTGGGTCAGATTAGTCAATGTGTTCATGGTTAAAGTCTAAGGCCATATTTCCCATGCATCGCCCGAAAAGTTAGGCTTATGCCATGAGTTCACTGAGAGTTTCGGCACCGTTATTAGATGCTTATCTTTCATATTTCGAGCACAAGCGCCTTCCTTTCACAATCCCTGGACACAAGCAGCGGGCCGCGCGCCTAGATGAGGGGCTTGGTTTAGTAGTAGATAGCGATACTCCTTTATATGGTGGTCTTGATGAAATTAAGTTGACTAATCAGGTGTTACGAAGCGCAGAGGCGTTAGCTGCAACGTTGTGGGGCGCTGACTATGCGCGATTTTCAACGGGTGGGTCAACGCATGCAAATCAAGCAATTATTTTGGCCCTTGGAAAGCCCGGAGATAAAGTCGCTTTATCACGTACCGCACACCGCTCAGTCTTAAGTGCACTTGTATTAGCAGGTCTAGACCCCATTTGGATATCTCCTGAAATCGATGCGGCAACTGGCATACCAATTGGGATTCCGGTTGCTGAGTTTGAAAAAGTAATCGCCCAAAAACCAATCGCACTTTTATTAACTGAACCTGGCTACTTAGGTACGTTGTCAGATTTGCCAGCACTTATTCAAGCAGCACACTCTCATTCAATTCCAGTCATAGTTGATGCAGCATGGGGTGGACATTTTGGTTTTTCTACCTCCGTTCCTGCGCACTGTTTAGCATTGGGGGCCGATGCATTAATTACCAGTACGCATAAAGCTCTGCCCGGTTACAGTGCATCGGCTTTACTCATTGCACAAGGAAAGTATTTAAATCTAGATCGCATTGAGCAAAGTTTTGAAACAACACATACAACATCCCCGGCTGGTGCACCTCTGGCATCGATTGATGGTTGCCGAGCGCTTTTGCAAACTCGGGGTCAGGAGTTGATTTCACAACTTGTTGCAGATGTTGAAGATTTTAAAAATGAAGTCCAGTCCCACTTTAACCTTCCAATCTTTCTCAACCCCAGTGACTTCCCGGTCGGCCGCTTTGATCCGACAAAAGTAGTGTTGCGCGCCAATCAACTAGGTGCATCTGGTGTTGAAATAGAAAAAGCACTTCAACTGCAGAACATTCGAGTAGAAATGGCAGATAGCGACACCATAGTTTTTTTAGCCACTCTTGCCGATTCAACAATTGAATTCGATGAACTAGCCAAAGTGCTGATCCCAATTCTTACCGCGATGCAAAAAACTCCACGCGATTCAGCTACATCTCTTAGTTGGTCTGTTGTTCCTACCGTTGCACTATCAATACGCGATGCGTACTTTGCCGGCACTGAAATGGTCGCAGCAGCGAAGGCCATTGGCCGAATATCTGCCGACCTAATTGCCCCCTATCCCCCAGGTGTTGCAGTGGTGGCACCAGGTGAATTATTAACAAAAGTTATAATTGAAGGTTTATCTGCTGCAAAAGCCGTCGGTGTGCGTATCGCCTACGCAAGTGATCCAACTTTAGATACATACCGCGTCACCAAAAGTTAACCAAAAAGCAATACAAACCTTGCCTTGCGTCATAGACGAACCGAACCTTTGCGGATAAGTTATGACAATCTCATCTCCCTATTACTTGCAGTCAACACGTGTATTGCAAGAAAGAAGGATAAATGAGCAAACAAACACCCCTTACATATAGGAGGAACTGAGTGAAGTTTTCAAAGATCACCAGCGGATCCCTTGCAGTTGCTCTCGCAGTTGCAATTTCAATCCCTGTACTAAGTATTTCAACAGCTTCGGCAGCCGGACGTGATTACAGTAAAATCAAAAACGCCTCTGCCGGCGGTGGTATGGCTGCATTAGTTGCCGCGTGCCAAAAAGAAGGCCAACTAAACGTCATCGCGCTTCCTCACTATTGGGCAAACTACGGGGAAATGCTAGATGGGTTTAAAAAGACGTATGGAGTCAAAATTGATGAAGCAAATCCAGAGGGCTCTTCACAAGAAGAGATTGACTCTGCGATTCAACTTAAAGGTACAAATCGCTCTCCAGATGTCTTTGATATCGGTTTAGCAATTGCCGTTAAATATGCAGGCACTGATACTTTTGCACCATACAAGGTAAAGAATTGGAACTACTTGCTAAACGCCGCAACTGCATCACCAACTGGCGAATTTACTCCTAATTACACTGGAACTCTGACGATTGGTTATAGCGGAGCGCTAGGTACGATCACCAAGATTGATGATCTACTTGATCCAAAGTTCAAAGGCAAAATCGCCCTTAATGGAGATCCACTAGGTTCTAGCACTGGACTAAATGGAGTCTTCATGGTTAATAAAGCAGTCGGTGGAACATTTGATGATGTATCAAAGGGAGTCGCCTTCTTTAAGAAGTTAAAGGATGCTGGAAACTTCATTAATGTGAATCCAACAGCTTCAACAATTGCATCTGGTCAAACACCAGTCGTAATCGATAATGGTTATGTTCAAGCTGGAGTTGTCAAAGAGTTTGCAAAGGCCGGACAGGTATGGAAGACCTTCACTCCTGCATCAGTTGGATCAACGTACAACAGTGCAGTCTCTGCGTGGGCTCCACATCCAGCTTGTGCCCGTCTATGGTTGGAGTACACACTCGGTGAAACTGGTGCAAGAGTCTTTGCAATCGGTGGAGCAACACCAACACTTTGGGTCTGGCTCGTAAAGACCAAGCGTGCACCGGCCGATGGAATTGCATCAATCGGTCGAAGCAAAGTTAGTGCTGAAGCAGCGTCAGCTGCCCAGTCAGCTGCAGCCCGTGTTTATCTCAAGACCGCTTGGCCTGCCGCAGTTGGAGGCTAACTAAAGCGATCGCGAGTTAAACAATTGACTCAGATACCTATCCAAGGAACTGGTCCTGCACTTAGCAGGACCAGTTCTAGGTATTGGCGCAACAAATCTGCTTACCTTGGCGTCCTTCCATTCTTGCTTTTTTCGGGTCTCTTCCTTCTATACCCAACCTGGAATGTAATCTCTGGAGCTTTCCAAGATGAGTCAGGCAAATTTGGAACAAAGGTTCTTGTAGAGGTTTTTAACTCCTCATCAGCCCGGGCTGGATTTAGGAATTCGCTGGAGATTTCTGCTCAAACCGCCATTGCCGGATCGATACTCGGTGGGTTGTTTGCTTGGGCAATGGTCACCGGCAAACAGGGTGGCTTTTTTTATCGCTTCTCAGTTGCACTCAGTTCAGTATTAGCCCAATTTGGCGGAGTGATGCTCACCTTCGCATTTTTAGCGACCTTTGGCTTCAACGGTCTCGTATCAACTTTTGCTATTAAATATGCTCCAGGTAGTTTTTTAGCGGAGTCTTCCTGGCTTTACGGCAAAGCTGGCATCGCTGTGCTCTATACGTTTTTCCAGATCCCTCTTATGGTTCTGGTCTTTTTGCCAACCCTAGAAAACATGAAGGTTCAGTGGCGTGAAGCATCTGATGCATTGGGCGGAAAGACTTATGAATACTGGCTGCGTGTAGGTATTCCAATCTTGACGCCATCCTTTGCTGGCGCTGCACTTTTACTCTTTGTTAACTCATTCTCGGCTTATGCCACTGCGGCAACGCTTATCAATCTCTCAGATTTTTTAACTCCCTTAGCAATCGCGACGGCCTTAACTAGTGAAGTTGGCGGTGCAAATCCTGCTGAGGCGAAATCCCTCTCGGCCTATATGGTCATTGTGGTGATTATTGCAATGAGTTTATATGCACTACTACGGCGCAAAGTAAGCAAGTGGGAGCAGAGTCGATGAAAAAATCTATTGGGGTTCGGATCTGGCGCATTTCAATTATCGCCGTAGTCTCTTTTTACCTTTTAATGCCGCTCTATGCGATGTTTGATTTTTCGACGAAACAATTTGGCTTAGGTGGGAAATCTAGGAACTTAGATTCCTGGAGAATTATTCCATCACAACCTGATTTAATGATTGCAATTTCTCGCTCTTTATTAACTGCATTAATCGTGATGGCTCTAATTCTCTTTCTTATAGTTCCGACAGCAATTTGGGTGCATTTAAAACTTCCTCTTCTTCGGCGCCCCTTTGAACTTTTGTGTCTAATTCCTCTTGCGATACCCGCAATTGTAATTGTTGTGGGCATTGCCCCTCTATATCGATGGATTTCGATAAACTTAACTGAATCTCCCATCACGTTATCTGGTGTGTACTCGATGTTAATTTTGCCTTACACCTACCGGTCGCTTTCGGCAGCCCTCGACGCCGTTGATATCCACACTTTAGCGGAGGCGGCAAGAACGCTCGGTGCTTCATTCGCAAGAGTAATTTTCGGGATAATCATGCCAACCATAAAGACTGGAATCATCAATGGATCTTTTATCGCTATCGCATTGGTTTTAGGTGAGTACACAATATCTAATATTCTTAACTATAAAACTTTCCAAGTTGTAATCGCTCAAATTGGAAGAGCAAATGGAAATGTTGCAGTCGCAGTATCCCTTGCATCGCTTCTCTTTGTTCTGTTTTTGCTCCTACTCATCCCTAACAAAAAACGTCTTGGTACAGTCCTTGATGTTGATGTAAAATGATATGAAAGGATTAATACATTGAGCTCATCGCCCTATGTACAATTGAATAACCTTGCGAAGCATTTTGGCAAAGTTAAAGCTCTCGATGGGTTAAGCCTTGATATTGCAGAGGGCGAACTTGTAGCACTCCTTGGTCCTTCAGGTTGCGGAAAGACAACTGCATTACGTGCCCTGGCGGGATTACAAGAGCTTGACCGTGGTCTCATGATTGTTGATGGCAAAGATGTAACTTTCCAAAGCGCTAACAAACGTGGCATGGGAATGGTTTTCCAGGCTTATTCACTTTTTCCGCACATGACCGCCCGAGATAATGTTGAGTATGGATTGAAACTCAAAGCCCACAGGACATCAGGTGATAAGCGCAAAGCACGCTCAAATGAATTACTAGAACTTGTTGGTTTATCCACCCATGCCAATCATTACCCACATCAACTCTCTGGTGGGCAACAACAGCGCATCGCTTTAGCCCGAGCACTTGCAATTTCTCCCAAGGTTTTGCTTCTTGACGAACCACTTTCTGCCCTTGATGCAAAAGTTCGCACACAATTGCGCGAAGAGATTCGCAGAATTCAATTAGAACTTGGTACCACTACTTTGTTTGTAACCCATGACCAAGAAGAGGCGTTGAGTATCGCTGATCGCGTGGGAGTAATGAGAAATGGTCAGTTGGAACAGATTGCCGCGCCGGACGAGCTTTATGACCGCCCTGGCACCGCATTCGTAGCTGAATTCGTTGGGCTCACAAATCCAATCTCAGGTGTTGTCTCAAAAGGCGCAATTGAGTTACTTGACTCAACAGTTAAGACTCTCAGAGGATCAATCACAACTGGTCAAGGTATCGCACTTGTGCGTCCAGAAAATATCGAAGTCGTTGCAAGTAAATCAAGTAATGCAACGGTATTTTCAGCTAGTTTCCTCGGTGCATCGTGCCGCTTAAGTATTACTTTAAATGATGGAACACGTGTCACTGCGCAACTTCCAAGTTCTGATGCCGTTGGGTTGGGTGCAGGCGCTCCCGTAAAGGTGTCGCTTCTAGATAGACCTGTTTTTGTAAAACCATTAATCTGATATTGGTGTTTTTCACTGATTTCACATAGATTCATCTCATGACAACGGAGTCAGCTTTCGAAACTGCGCGCGCGCAATTACGCACTGCAGTAGATCAATTAGGCCTTTCAGAAAATGATTGGCAAACTCTTTCAACACCACGGCGAATTTTGGAAGTAGCCGTTCCATTGCGTCGAGATAACGACAAAATCGAAATGTATAAGGGTTACCGAGTCCAATACTCAACTACGCGCGGACCTTCTAAGGGCGGAGTTCGTTTTCACCCACAGATTGATCTAGAGGAGACAATCGCACTTGCCATGTTAATGACGTGGAAATGCGCGCTTACTAACCTGCCGTTTGGTGGCGCTAAAGGCGGCATTGCAGTTGATGCCTCGACGCTCTCCGAGCGAGAGAACGAGCGCTTAACTCGGCGATATACCTCAGAGATTTTGCCAATCATCGGACCAGAGCGCGACATTCCGGCACCTGATGTTGGAACCGATGAACGCAACATGGCGTGGATGATGGATACATACTCAGTTAACGCCGGTTTCTCGGTCCCAGGTGTTGTAACGGGTAAGCCAATAGTTTTAGGTGGCTCTCTTGGCCGAAACTCAGCAACCGGTGATGGAGTTGCAATTTCAACGCGTGAAGCGTTACGGATGCGTGGCATCAATCCCGTTGGTGCAACGGTTGCGATTCAAGGCTTCGGAAAGGTTGGCTATTGGGCCGCTATCGCACTAGAAAATATGGGGCTTAAAGTTATTGCGGTGAGTGATGTGAATGGCGCAGTTATTGGCTTTAAGAATGTCACAGAACTGTGGTCGCATTTCTTAGCGCACAATAATCTAAATGCTCCAGGCACAGATCGCCTCAGTAATGAAGAACTGCTTCACTTAGAAGTTGATGTTCTC
>JACSDF010000041.1 GCA_015660815.1 Actinomycetota bacterium | reverse complement strand
AAAGAGAGTTACGGATTTTCCCAAGCCCATGCCAATGCCTTGGTGATGTACTCACGCGGATCCACATCATCGCGCCGCTTTGAAACACCGAACGATTACTTCAAAACCCTAAGTCCACAACAGAGAAAAACGATAAAAGCAATCTTTGCTTCAATTACCAATAAGTATCCAGAGCTTGAGCTAGTTATCGCATGGAATCAACCAATGCTCCGCCTTGATAAGAAATATATTTTAGGAATTTCGGCGGCGACTAACCACATTCTCCTAGCCCCGTTTAGCACCGATGTATTAGATGCTATGCGACCTAAGCTAAAGGATTTCAACGTAAATAAAAAGACTATCGCAGTTCCAAACGATTGGACGGTAGATTCCAAACTATTGCTAACGATGGCAAAATTGCGATTAGCCGAAAAGTATTAGTTTCACTTAAAACCTACGTGGCATTAACCCTGAGTTACCAATCTCGTCACCTGGACGCGCAATCATGCATCCGTGCATCTAGAACATATTCCGATTTACTTTCACACACACCGCCTGCCGGTCGATGAATACGCCAAGTTAGAACTCGATCAGCATTCTCGCCTCAGTCGCATCCGTCGCGACACCCAAGCATTCGATGAAGAACTCGCCCGCCAAGCTGTAATGATCGATCACAGCAGGAGCATCGCCTAAACCACTTCAGATTCAGAACTTTTTCTTTGCGGAATTTGGTGAACTTTTCACAAGTTGAATGGGAATGTCGATTGTAAGCAATTCACCACGGTCAGCCTGGGCAAGTGATTCCAATAACCAATCGCGATTTGCCGGCGTTGAGAGCAAGTCGATGGTCTCGATCATGGATAGGTATTCGCTCTGGGAGATAAGTACTGCATTTCCCGCATTCGATTGAATAATCACAGGTTTCAGATGCTTATTAACCTGCTCAATTAGTGATAGCAATTGCGCACTTGCCTGCAAGACTGTTATCGACAATTTTTTAAGCCCTCCATGAGTGGTACAAAATAATTCATGATTTGAAAAATCGGTTATTCACAGGCTGCGCAGTAATTACTTTTTCACCCAACCGATCCACATACATTTCGCTCGCCTGAATTTCTTATCTCACATCAATAAGCACGCCGCCAGCGTCACTTATTGATTTCCCAACAATCGTTGGGAATAGAGAAAGGAAGTGCAAATGCATGGAACTGAATGATGTTGCAATGCTTGTCATTGCAATAGCCAATCTCATACTTCGAGTATGGGAGATGCGAAAGGAACGCCGGAGAAATACCGGCGAACCTGATCAGACTAGTCCCTGATTTCGCATAAGGCAGTTGGGTCGGGTTTCACAGCCCGGCTCAACTTCATTAATTAAAGCATAAATTCTCGTTACTCAGAGTAGTTTCACCAAATCCTCGGGTGCTGTTCGCATTCAATTCTGATCACCTTCATAATCTGCGGTAACAAACCAGGGTCGCTAACCTTTACCCATGCCGCCTAAAGACCTGTCTCGCGATTCAATTTGCTAATAAGAATGGCAGAGATCCGAATGGCAGAGGGTTAATCAGATGTCCCGAATTGCTAAAGTTAAAAATGGCTTCGAACCAAAGACCTGTCTTCGATGTGGCTTAGATTTTGAGTGGAGAAAAAAATGGGCGAAGAGTTGGGGCGAAGTTAAGTACTGCAGCGCCAAATGTCGTGAGGCCAGATGAAGCGCATTATTTATATCCCCTTTGATCATTTGCACCGTGGATTTGGTGCCCTGAAAGAGGCTGATCCAAAAAATGATCTCATACTCTTTGTAGAAAGCGCACGAATGCTAGGTGGGCGACCATGGCATAAAGAAAGGTTATTCTTTTTATTATCAAGTGCTCGACACTTTGCGAAGGCACTTAAAGATGAGGGCTTCACCGTTGAATATATTAAAGCTGCAACGACCGTTGAGGGTTTAGATGCGGGGGTTAAGAAGCACAAGAACCGCAGCATTATCTGTGCAGAGCCATCCTCCTTTCGACAGTATGAAGCACTGAAAAACTATGGAGTTGAATTTGTTGAAAATGATTTCTTCTTAACACCAAGGGGTTTATTTTCACATTGGGCAGGCGAACAAAAGAACTTCCTCATGGAAAACTTCTATCGTGCTCAGCGGATTCGCTTGGATATTTTAGTTAGCGGAAACAAACCGACCGGTGGCTCATGGAACTTTGATAAAGAAAATAGATTACCGCCGCCGAAAAACTATGTAGGACCTGCATATTTAGAGCACAAGCGCGATGAGATTGATAAAGAAGTGGCAAAGGAACTGGATTACGCCGCCACAACTACGTGGGCGACAACCAGAAAAGGTGCGCTGGCGCAGTTAAAAAACTTCATTGACAATCACTTTGCAGAGTTTGGTCCCTTAGAAGATGCCATGACCACCGAAAACTGGGCCATGCACCACTCGCTACTTTCGCCCTATCTCAACAATGGTTTACTGCATCCCAGTGAAGTCGTCGCTGCAGCGTTAAAGGCATTTGAACAAGGAGGTATACCGATTGAATCTGCCGAAGGCTTTATTCGACAGATAATTGGATGGCGTGAGTATGTACACGGCATGTATTGGTACTTAGGTCCTGATTATCGCAATGAAAATCAATTAGGGGCCAACAGAAAACTCTTGCCGCTATTTACCGATGCCAGCGCCACGCAGATGAACTGCATCAAATCGACCATCTCCGACATTGATGCCCGTTCCTGGGTTCACCATATTCCCCGATTGATGCTACTTAGCAACCTAGCTCTGATTACCGGTACAAATCCTCAAGCCTTTCTCGATTGGATGCGTGAAGTCTTTATCGATGCAACGGAGTGGGTCATGGTGCCCAACGTTATTGGCATGGGAGTTCATGCCGATGGTGGTGCGATGATGACAAAACCATATGCCGCAGGAGGTGCGTATATCTCTCGCATGAGCAACTATTGCAAAGGATGCAGATACAACCCGAAGCTGCGCATAGGCGAAAATGCCTGCCCCTTTACTACCTTGTACTGGGATTTTCTAGATCGCCACAAAGAAAGCTTTGCTACCAACCATCGCATGAGCCAGCAATTATTTGGTCTTAAGCGGCTCTCAGACCTGCCCGAATTGAAAGAGAGGGCGAGAGAAGTTTTAGAGGGTTTAGAAAAGGGTGAGATTTAAAAGTTATGCATAGGAGTTTTCTCACCACGTATAAATCAGCGTTACGGCTTAATAGCTCCTAAGCGAAAGGTTTCTAATCGTTGATTGGGATTCGTTGAATTCGCGTGCTGGCCTCTAAAAGCAACTGAGCCATCGGTCCCACACAATCCAAGTATCGGCGCTGTGCCACCTGGGTGAGAAGTAATCCAATTCGTCAGATTATAAGCAGAGCCATCAATTGCTACCCAACAACTAGCTGCAGTGTTATTTGCCCGCACTTGTTCCATTGTAAAACTTGCAACTGTTGGAGTTGGTGTTGGTGTTGGTGTTGGTGTTGGTGTTGGTGTTGGTATTGGTGAAGGCGTTGGAGTTGGTGTTGGTGTTGGTGAAGGCGTTGGAGTTGGCGTTGGAGTTGGAGTTGGAGTTGGTGAAGGTGTTGGTGTTGGTGAAGGTGTTGGCGTCGGTGTCGGCGTCGGTGTTGGCACGGCTCCCCGAACTACCTCGCCTAAAATCTCTTTCTCACCCACAGCAATGGTGATCGAAGCTTTGCCTCTTGATGTAATTAAAAAGTTGTACACACCGGCCTGCGCTACTGCGTTATATCTACTCAGGTAAAGATAATTGGTCCGGCCAAATGGCTCAAAAAACTTAGTACGTTCTTTAAAAGTAATTCTTACTTTCGAACCATCCGGAGCAGAAATCTCAAGTAGTGGAAGCTCAGAGTTTTTCAACGCGTTTTCAGGCCTCTTATCAACGATCAAATACTGAACCGCTAAGGAATCACCTGATTTAAATTGGGCGCGGAAGGCCTTCTTCAAACCCGCCTTAGCAAATGAAGCCCGCACTGCAAATGAAACAGTTCCATCAACTAGTACAGGTCCTTTGGATGCAGTTGTGTCACTATCGAGCAAGACCACTGGTTGATGTGCGTACGCCACTCCACCACCGAGCAGAAATAAAACTAACCCCGCTGCAACCAGTTTGCGCATGCGGAAACGTTATCTCAATCACATCTATTCCGCATGCCGAAACGTGCAAGCCCTGTTTCCACACTCGCTTACACACTAGTACTTCTCTTTATGCGCTCACATTTATTCTCGAGAATTTGTTCAACTGGTGTTCACTTTTAATTGAGCAGTTGCATCAATTTCAAGTGGCGGTCCTCATTACATGAACTTAATATTTGCCCACACAAGAACCCATTTAAAGGAGATTTACATGAAGGCTTTTCGCCGTAGCGCATTTGCCGCTATCGCAATCGCAACAGCGTTGACATTGTCAGCATGTGGAAGCGATGCAGAGACAGTAAGTGAAGAGATGACAGAGCCAGTAAGTGTTGGAACTATCGTTGATGTCGCAGTCGGTGCCGGAAACTTTGGCACATTGGTCGCAGCGGTAACAGCTGCAGATCTAGTTGAAACATTAAGCGGCGAAGGTCCTTTCACAGTATTTGCCCCAACAGATGAGGCTTTTGCAGCCCTACCAGCAGGTGTGCTCGATGCGCTTCTACTTCCTGAGAACAAGGCTGTGCTTGCACAGATTCTTACCTACCATGTTGTATCAGGTATGGTCATGGCAGCAGATGTAACTGATGGTGAAGTTGCAACAGTTGAAGGCCAGAACGTAACTCTTTCAACAATGGATGGCGTCACCGTTAACGGTGCAAAGGTCATCGCGGCAGATGTCATGGCAAGCAATGGCGTAATTCACGCGATCGATGCGGTCATCCTTCCACCTGGAGTAGATGTAGCAGCGCTTCTAAACAAGTAACCCCTCAGGCAAAAGGCCACTTCCCACACCGGGAGGTGGCCTTTTGTATCTCTAACCCACATCTACCCCGATTTTTTAAAAGGCCAAGAGGTCTTGAACTCGGTACTCTCTGTATGTGCGGAAAAACTCTCTCAGAATATTAACTGTCGCCTTATTGATCGCCTTAACATGGCCAGTACAAATTTCTGCGGCTAATCCAAATGAAATACAACTAAAGATTGAAAGTATCGATACACCAACTGCTCAAGTGCAAGGCTCAAACGGAGAGCGCGGGGCTGCACTGGCACGTCTTGCAGATGGTCGCTTACTTTTAGGTGGTGGTGCTACCGGGCTCAATCTCTATCTCTATGACTTAACCAATCGCACACAAACTCTGATTGGACGAGCAGGTAGCTCTAGTGAGCGCATCGATGACTCGCGGTTTGCAATCACTGATATCGCCGTCATGCGCGAATCCGCCAATACCCTTGATTTAGTTATCTCCTATCCACGGTATGACCGAACGAAAGAGTGCGTTTCAGTTGTTCTCTACTCTTATTCCGCCAACATAGGAATCAAACCATCGTTAAAACGCGGAAAACTCTGGTTTAACAGCAAGCCGTGCGTTCCAATTAGCGCGGTGCAGCATGCATCCGGTCGCATTGCAACTATTGATAAGAAATCTGTATATCTAACAGTTGGCGATTTAGGTTATACCGAGATTGGCAACAGAGATAAGCGCGCAGATCTAGGTTCAGTCTTTAAGATAAGTGCAAGCAAAGTAGAAAAGATTTCTTCGGGACATAGAAATGCCCAAGGAATACTTCGAATTGGCAAGGATCTCTACGTATCTGAACACGGTCCACGTGGTGGAGATGAACTTAATTTAATCGAAACTGGTGGGGATTACGGATGGCCATTCGTTACCTATGGCGAACCATATAGTTCAGGAGATTACGTTAGGCCAACTAATACCGGTAGCCACGAAGGATATATAAAGCCGTTGTACAACTGGGTTCCATCGGTTGCCCCAACTGAGTTGATTCAACTTCCCGCAGACAAATCCTGGGGTCCATGGTCTTCATACATCGTGATGGGCACTCTAAAAGACCAAGTATTAATCTTTATCGAAATGCTGGATCGAAGGCAGGTCGGAAAGGTAGTTAAGGTCAATGTGAATGAGAGAGTTCGAGATCTAGATGTATCAATTGGCGGTTCAATAATCGCAACAACTGATAGCGGTAGACTCCTCGTTATCAATCTAGCCAGTTAGGGCAAATGCTCACTACTCAGAGTAGTTTCAACTTCTTGCAAACAAATAGTTTATTGGAAAAATGGTGCTACGCTTCTGATGTTTCGTTAGAAAAGTGCAAGTAAGTTCCATTGATCTACAAAGTAAACCCCGCAGAGAATTCTGCGGGGTTTATCTTTTTACTTACCTACTTCTCTATATTGAAGTGATAGCAATCCATATAAACCAAAGCCAGCACTTCAGCCCCTGAAAAGATCAACAGGAGTGCCTTCACTAGCGCCGCCTCAACTGTTTAATGAGATTCCAGGCACCGGTAGACCACAAAGCCCACGCCACCAAGATCGGCTGAAACAGTAACCGCACAGCTCTGGCTCTATCGCTATTTAATCCAAAGGCATCTGTGCCATTTACATACTGCGAAATGTTGCCCCAAAAAACTGCGATGAAAAAGATCGCCGTCGCTAAACCAATCTGCGGACTAAATCTACTCAACCCCGCCAAGCCCAGACCAAGCATGATCTCAACAACACCCGATGCCAGAACAACAAAATCAGCTTGGGATGCAAACACCGTTGGAACCTGTGCTTGAAACTCTGCCCGACCTGAAGTCAGGTGGGTTATTCCTGCGTACATCAGCGCGGCACCTAAAAGTACTTGGCTAGCCTTTCTTAGGAGCTCCATTTAATCAGTATCTCAGGATTTAAAGCTTTTACCACCATCGCGCGAGACAAAGATTGCTTCGCTAGTTACGGCAACAAAAACCTTTGCATTTGCCGAGATACTAGATATTTCGGAGGAAAGTGTTGCCATCTTCTTCCAACTCTTTCCACTATTAACTGAGCGATAGATCGCCTTTGCAGAGGATGCATAGAGAGTTGTACCTACAATTTCTAGCGAACTCCACTTCATCGAAGATTTTACAGAAGTTGATGTTTTAAAGGCATTGGTGGTTTGCAATAATTTCCCCGACTCCAGCGCAAGCGCGCTGCCACTCTTGGTGCCCAGCACCGCGATATCAGAATACTTATTTTCGCCTAATTTCCTCCAGCTCTTTCCCAGATTTGATGAATACATCAACTGCCCGCTGCCTGAGTCGGCTCCATAAATATCGCTTTTACCGACCTCTAACATATGGAAATCAACTTCACCTTGCAGCGAAACTTTCTTCCACGTCTTTCCTCCATCCGCTGAAGAAAGGAGTCCAACCGGATTAGGCAGATCTGATTTAGCCCCTGGATGGCCGCTGGAATAAAGGGTTGGTCCATATGTCGCCAACCCCATCACATCAAAATCATCTCTACTTAATTTCTTTATAAAATTCGCAGCTAGATACTCATAGAGACCTTCGTGCGTATTAAGCAAAACCCGATCCCCAAATACCTTCACATCATGAATATGTGAGACCGATCCATACGTGGCCGCATTACTCTGCGGCACCCAGGTCAAAGTCCCAATTAACGCTATGGCCAACCCCGCAATTACAGATTTTCGCATGTAGAAATTCTATCGGCGCTTGATTAAATCCGCTCGGCTAAGCCTAATTTGGCTGAAAAACTCGTCACTCGGAGTAGTTTCACTAAACCCACCACGCGTTATTACCTGATTGCCACCGACAAGAATGGCAGAGATGGTACTGATGCCCACCAATAACATGATGACTGGAAAATAGATTGCAAGTATAACCATTTTAATTACCATAAATTAATTCTGATGGAACCAAAGAACATTTTCAATTTACATTTATTGAATGCAAACAAAAGAGGCCCCGCTGACGGTTGCGGAGCCTCTATGTGTTGAATGACCCTGGCGGGATTCGAACCCGCAACATCCTGTTCCGTCAGGAAGGTGCTCTATCCGTTGAGCTACAGGGCCATTTACGAAACTTAAATAGCGCTGCTCTCAAATATTTTGATAGACAATTTTCTGTGGATAATGTGAACCATAAATAGTCTGAACTTATGTTAATCTTGTAGGAGTCAGGAAGGTGCGCCTTAGAGTTACAGAAGTGGGCCCCGTAGAGAAATCTGCGGGGTTTATTTTTTGCCGACTGGTTCCATCTATCCGCCAGTAATGGTGAGCCGAAGCCCCAATTCGTCAGTCCCTTGGAATATGGTGGCGAAATGGAATATGAAGACGAAATCCCGCTTCACAGCCAAATTCTGGACACACTGTGGCAAGGCGGCACAGACGATGCGCTGACTACATATCGCGGTAATAAACGACTTCCAGCGCTCAATGATCCAAAGCCCTTTGATGTTGTTGTGTCTCTATGTGCATATTCCTTGCCCGTTGGTTGGTTGGTCAAAGAGATGCGCTATGCCTTCCCTGACTCAGAGATCAACCCAAAGTTGTTTTCCGATATTGAACACGTTGCAGACTGGACTTACGCCCAATGGAAGGCCGGCAATCGAGTATTGATCAGGTGCCAAGCCGGCATGAATCGATCATCGCTCGTTACTTGCCTAGTGTTAATGCGCGATGGATGGTCCGCTGCCGATGCAATCGCATTACTACGCGATAAACGAAGTGAGTACGTCTTAAGTAACAAGCGATTTCTTGCGTACATAGAAAATTGGGTTAACCCTAACCCTTTGTAAATCTGCAACTTAACTATCGGTAAATGCACCTAACTGACCACTAGCTAAAATTTCGTTTACCACCTTCAATATATCAACAGAGGTTTCATAGCAGTAGGTTGCATCTTCAATCGAAATACTTGGAGTTAACTCCGACGGATATTGGGAGTCAGCCCTGGATCGACGTAGCGAGTTCAATTTTCCAAGGACTGCATACTCTCCATTGTGACAAAATTGATCATTCATTAAATCGGAGATAGCTTTGTGACCATTTTTGTATGTCGCTCTCAAGCCTTGCTGTGTTAATAAAGCGTTACAAGCCTTCCGCGCTGCGTCATAGGCAAGTTGAAATGCGCCTGATGGATCAACTTCAATGATTGCTTGAACTGCTTGCAGATGCCTATTGGCTTCATCGCAAAGTCGTTTTGCAAAATTTGTGTTGACTGTAACAAACTCCAATGAGCCTTCCTCAAGCAAGCGCAAAACAGTTGTTCTCCCATGTGGCCATGAACTCACTTTTTAACTCTTGACTGTTCTAAAATAATTTCAAGATCTTTTGTTTTGGAATTAGTCGAAAGCACTAAAAGGGGTCGGTTCTTGACCTCAATTAAGAATGGGTCCGGATCATTCCATTGCTTCAGGGATCTGACAGTAATTTGGATTGGAAGTTTCAACTTCGTTTCAATTCGGTCTCCCACATCATGAATTTCAGCGCGGTTTGGATTTCCGAGCACCAACACATCCAGATCGTTTGGAGAACGTCCTTCAACTCCTTTGAATCTAGCCGCCCATGAGCCAAAAAGTATGAGTGCATCAACCCCTTGAACATCTGCAAACTCTTCGGCAACAATTGCCGGGGCTCCAAAGGCGGCAACCACAATTTCCCGAATGGGTTTCAGGAATTTGCTCGACTGATCAGCGCGAACCAGGATGGAATTTCCCACTTTGCGCGTCGTCACTATCCCTGATTTTTGTGCCCGGTCGATTTCTCTCCATATTGTCGGTTGACTTCTATTAGCCTTGATAGCCAAATCAGAAAGGGAAAATTCCAACTCTGGCTCTGACAGGATTGTCGCCAAAATGATTCCTTGAGTCTGACTACGCAGGAGAGGAACAACCGTTGGAGTTGGAATCTTCATAAAGTGAATAGTACTATTCAATATATGAATAAACAAATCAGGAGTGAAAAATACCATAGTAGGTGTGGAGAAATCCCTCTCAGAGCCAGTTACCCTCGTTTCACTAGTGACAACCGTAGGATCCTCTGCATGTACTGGAGTTATTCCCGTGCCTATTAGAATTCCAAAAATCAATACTCCAATAAGCCGATTAAATACATGAGCTTTCATTTTCACACCTTTCGTGGGCATTACCGATACAAATCAGATTAAACCTAGGTACCGACAAATAACTCCCACTTATTCACAGGCGCAGAAATAAATAAATATTCGCGGTTGCCAATCTCGGAATTCGTTTCTGGGAAATGCGAAAGGCCCGTCGGAGAAATACCGACGGACCAGATCAGATAGCTCTCTGAGTTCGCATAAGGCAGTTGGGTCGGGCCTAACAGCCCGGCTCAACTTCACTAATTAAAGCACAAATTCTCGTTACACGGAGTAGTTTCACTATTCACACTTTTGCATTCAAATATCGGTACGCAAAACAAAAGAGACCGGGCCAGTGTTACAATTTGAGAGCGTTATAGAGTTGTTCATATATTGAGTTACAGAAGTAAACCCCGTAGAGAAATCTGCGGGGTTTATTTTTTA
>JACSDF010000040.1 GCA_015660815.1 Actinomycetota bacterium | reverse complement strand
AGTGGCTGCTATTGAGCATGTGTTAACTATTGTGGCTGACTTACTCTTTCGAAGAAATGGCATAGCCGCCGATGAGATTCGACTTATCCCAACCACATTGATGTTAAGTATTCGATGCCATTCCTCTTCAGTTGAGTCTTCAATAGTTCCAACCGCCCCAACCCCAGCAATATTTGCCAAAATATCTATTGTGTCCGTCTCCTTGGCTATTTGTTCAAAAGCTAATGTAACTTTTTGGAGATCACCAACATCACATTGAATCCACGTTGCAGAGTCGGCCATTTCACCACGTTCTAGATCTAAACCGAAGACACGCGCACCTTCTAGGTGCAGCGCTCGAGCAACGGCCAAACCAATTCCAGATCCAGCACCAGTGACGACAGCCGTGAGTCCTTTGAACTCTGCGCTCATATGCGTACCCCATTCATCCAGTAGTCCCCAGTTGGGAAAATATATGTATCAATACTTGATTGGTGCATTTGAGCTCCGGCACCTGGCAGTTGTGGTGTCATATAGCGACCCCTAGAAATATTAGTTGGCTCAAGAAAATGTTCGTGCAAATGATCAACGTATTCAACAACTCGACCCGAGTGATGTCCGCTCACGGCAACACTGTCCCACATTGCAATATGTTGAACCATTTCGCATAAACCAACCCCGCCGGCATGAGGACAGACTGGAATATTAAACTTCGCAGCCATTAAAACAT
Organism: Actinomycetota bacterium; assembly: GCA_015660815.1. Taxonomy (GTDB): domain Bacteria; phylum Actinomycetota; class Actinomycetes; order Nanopelagicales; family Nanopelagicaceae; genus Planktophila. The sequence goes on along the minus strand of JACSDF010000040.1, from coordinate 7,538 downwards.
TGGCGAGATTTTCATTGACTCCAGCTACACGCGAAGCATCAATTTGCATGACTGAGATGGCTTTGCTTTGAAGTAACTGTTTGAAAATAATACGTGAACTGGCCATTTCACCGGTAGCTACAGGTGTTGGAGCAACTTCACGAGCGATTCGGGCATGTCCCAAAACATCATCTGGGTGAGTAGGCTCTTCAATCCAACGTAGATTGAATTCTTTTAAAGAATTAATCCACGTTATTGCAACACCAACATCCCACACTTGATTGGCATCAATTGCAATTGGAAAATCAGGTCCAACTAATTCACGAATCTTTCCAAGTCGACGTCGATCATCTGACAGCGATTTACCACACTTATATTTAATAAGAGAAAAACCATCATGTAGGGCCTCTTGGGTTAAATGAAGCATTTTCTCATCGCTATAACCAAGCCAGCCAGGGGTGGTTGTATATGCAGGCACGCCGGTAGAAACTAAAATCGCTTCATTTTTAGATTTATGAGATTCGGCACGATTCAAAATCTCTAGCGCCTCTTCTGGAGTCAGAGCATCGCTTATGTAACGAAAATCTATGGCCGCCACAATCTCTTCAGAGCTCATATCACTTAAAAACTTCCACAGCGGTACACCTTTGTTTTTCGAAAAGAGATCCCAAAGTGAATTTAAGACCGCGCCTGCCGCCATATGAAAAACGCCCATATCGGGACCCAACCAGCGTAATTGGCTATCGGAAGAGAGCTCCTTTGCAATAGCTCCGATATTAGTAAATGCATCATCAAGGTCTAGCCCAACAATTTTTTCCGCTAATATATTTATGGCGGCAATCTGAATTTCATTTCCACGTCCAATGGTAAATACAAGTGAATCGCCAGTAATTGGACTGTCGGTCATTAATCTAACGTAGGCCGCTGAATAATCAGGATCAGCATTCATCGCATCTGAACCATCGAGCATGGTTGAGGTGGGGAATCGAACGTCAAAGCTTTCGAAAGATATTATTTTTGGCATTATTTCAGTTCACGTATCTCTCAAGCCCAGTTGGAGCTCCATGTGCTTTCCAGATAGCTTCAAAACCCACCCCTGGCTCAGTTGGAGCATGCACGATTCCATGATCGTCAACAAAGCTTTCTCGAGTTGTCGGGTTTCCCCATACTAAAGATTCGTAATACGTATTATTTTTAATTGCCATACACAAATGAATACTTTCCAGACCCATGCCATGAACTTCGGCGCGAAGATGATAGGCATCGGCCAGATGAGCAATTCTCATAGCGCCTGTGAAACCGCCGCGCAAGAATGTACTTACTCGCAATGCCGAAGCTACACCGGTTGCCGCAAAATCCCCGGCACTCATGTGTGCGCCATCAGTTACCTCGCCAAGCAAAAGAGGAATACGAACTCGCTCACCTAACCATTTATATGCGGTGATACTAAATTCACGCATAGGCTCTTCATACCAAGCAAAGCCAGCGTCATCTAATGCATGACCTAGAAAAACAGCGTCCATCAAATCAAATCCGGCAGATCCGTCATACATTAGTGGAATGTCATCACCAACATGTGCGCGCAATTTCTGTGCAAGGAGTGCATCTTTTTTTGCATCTCCAAAAGCATGTAACTTAATAGCGGGATAACCAAGTGCAAGACATTGATCTGCGATATCGAGAAACTCTTCAATACTCGAATACGTAACCGTTGATGCATAGGCTTGAATGGATTCCCGAAAGCCTCCTAGTAATTTGTAAATAGGCAAGCCTGCCTGCTTTCCAGCAATGTCCCAGAGGGCAACATCCACCACGTGCGCCATGTTTGGAGCAAAACGCTCTATTCGGTCAAGCTCCCAGACGCGCTCCCAAAGATATTCACGTTGAAGTGGGTCTTGTCCGATGAGCTCTGCCCTAAATCTGCGATCTACGTAGTCCTTCAGAATTACGCCTCTAGGAGCAGAGGCAAAGCCAGTTATTCCAGCATCGGTTTCAATGACTAGCCAGGCACCAGTTGTCGCTGGATCAGACCCTGGAATATTCTTTCGCCACACAAAGGCAGGGCTAAACCCAGGGTTTTCGACCAGAAGGACGTCGACATTCGTAATTTTCATATGACTTAAAAATCCTTCCTAAACTCGGTCTATAACTTCTAGATAACAAAGGTTCAGAATTAGCCCCACGGGGGGCAAAACTCCAAAATATTTTCTGCAAATACTATACGAAATAGTATTTCAAGGCATAGTATCTGCGCAACTGGTCCAGTCGGCAAGAACTTGCAGATACCAGAAACGAAATGGGGGATACCTTGAAAAAGAAGTACTCATTGATTGCAGTTGCTGGTGCTTTAGCAGTTGCTGGTGCAACATTGACCGCAATGCCTGCACAAGCTGCAACGCCATCAATAACAATTTGGGTAGATGCACCTCGCCTACCGGGCGCAAAGCTCTATGCAAAGATCATGAAGGGCAAGGTCGATGTGAAGGTAGAGCTTCACGCACAAGGCGATCTAGTTCAAAAAGTTGCACTCTTTAACCGTGTTAAAAAAGGTTGGCCTGATGTTGTCTTCGGTCCTCCTAACGATGTCTCTGTTTTAAAAGATGCTAACAACGCATTAGCGTTAGATAAGTACGCACCTGCATCTTTTTGGAAAGACATGGAGGGTGGAAATCAGTGGTGTAAAGGCTCAGATGGTATGTACTACTGCGTCAAAAATGACTTAGCTCAAACTGTTTTGTGGGTCAATACAAAGTTGATGAAGGACTTCGGTTATACGGTCCCTAAGACAATGACTGATTTTGCAAAAATTGGTGCTGATATTGCAGCAAACCATCCAGGGTATTCACTTGGAGCTCTCGGTGCACAGGGAATGTACGCTAACTATTTGTGGCCATCACAATGTCCAGCAAATCAAGCTACTTCTTCAACTGCAGTCAGAATTGCACCAACAGATTCGAAATGCACGCGTGCAACTGCACTAGTCCAACCAATGATCGATTCTGGAGTTCTTTCAACATCTGCACCTTGGGATGCTGACTTCGTTAAAGATTATGGACAGGCAAATAAGGTTGTTATGGTAATTGGACCTTCATGGTTTGGTGAGTTCGTTATCAAGCCAGCAGCATCATGGGCAGTACCTGCAGGTCAGATTACAGCGGTAGAGATGCCAATGTGGCCTGGCGAGAAGGTGAACTACTCAGGTGAATGGGGCGGTGGAATTTACACTGTTTCACCTCACTCAAAGTATCCAAAAGAGGCACTTGCATTTGCAATCTTTATGGTTAGCGATAAGCGCAACGTCACCGACGTTGTAAATCCTGATGGCTCAAAGGGTGCACCTACATTCCCAGCTTCGGCTAAGGGAAATGCATTCTGGAAGGCGAAGATCTCAGCAGATAAGTGGTATTCAGCGAATCCATATCCTGCAATGTTGGCTCAATCAACAAAGATCTTCTCAGGAGAAAAGCCTGTTTCATATGACACCAATGGTGCTATGGAAGGTACTTACTCAAATGAACTAAAGAAAACAAAGAACGCTCAATCAGCGTTAGTAGCGTTTTCTACATATGTTACAAACCTTGCAAAGCAGTTAGGTTACAAGGTTAAAACAAACTAACAAGGGGCACAGGGATAAGAGCCAAGTTGGCCGGTAAATCGGCCAACTTGGTTCTTACTTACGTGAATTTCATTTCTCACTTTTAGGAGCTAAGAAATATGGCTAAGGCTAAGAAAGCAAGCAGGCAACGAACAAGTGCAGCGATGTATCTCATGCTCGCGCCATATGTCTTCCTCCTAATTATGTTCGGAATTGTTCCTGTCCTAATGGCAATTCACGAAGTGCCCACACCATCTCGTGTCAATGCCGATGGCGGTTGGGATGCATTTAAAATAGTTTCACAGGATTTCCGATTTTTGCCAGCACTCCAACATGTACTTCAGTTTATGGCGGTCTTTGTTCCATTAACTCTCATCTTTGTTATTGGCATGGCTCTCATGCTTGATATTAAGCACTCTAAATGGAAGAAGTATTTACGTCTTGCCTACATTGTTCCAGCCTCCATCTCTGGAGGCGTTGCCGTCCTTGTTTGGTATGTAATTCTTCAACCTACTTTGAGTCCAATTAAGACGCCGTTAAGTTGGTTCGGAATTACAACTAGTGATCAAATTTGGCAGACCAAAAACCTTTACTGGATCTTTGCTCTGATGGCTTTTTTCGCGGTAGCAGGCAACTGGATATTGATTCAGTATGGCTCGCTTCAATCAATCTCATATGAAATTCTAGAGGCCGCGCGCATGGATGGTTGTTCTGCGTTGCAGTTAGCCTTACGAATTAAACTCCCACTAATTAAGAAGTACATAATTTATATGGGTGTCCTTATTTTCGCAGGTGGTCTGCAGTTATTTGTTGAACCGCAGTTACTCAATACGGGTGTATATGCCGGAATAGCCGAGGCGTGGTCACCCGATCAACTGGCATTTGAACTTGCCTTTACTAATGGAGACTTTGGTGGGGCATCTGCCCTCTCAATCATGCTTTTAATTCCAGCGTTAATCGGAGCATTAATTGTAATTTTCAAAACCGATATGTTCGACGAGGCAGAAGTCTCTGGCAAACAGAAAGTGCAGGAGTAATTCATGTCGAATTTACTGGCTTCATATAAGAAGACATCTCGGCTTCGCCAGGAAAGTCGCTGGGCGACTAGTCTGGTCAATCTCTGGTTGATCGCCTTTGCTCTCATCAGCATTATTCCTATGATCTGGTTACTTTTGGCCCCAACAAAATCAGATGCTGATTTAACAAACAAGAACCCGCTTATGTTTGGCAGATTAGGCGGCTATATTGATGCTTGGAAGAATCTTCAGTTCTTTGATGACGGGGTAGTTTTTCAGTGGGCGTTGAACTCCATTTGGTATACCGCTGCAATAGTAGTTATTGCAACGATTTCAGCTTCGCTAGCAGGCTTTGTCTTAACGGCATCCAACATTCGATTTAAAAAAGTTTTTTTAATTTCAACTCTTATTATGATGCTTGTGCCGCCCATGGCTTTAGTTGTTCCTGTCTTCGTTTTAATGGACCAGCTATCACTGATGGATAACCCTATGAGTGTTATTTTGGTTGCATCGCTTTATCCATTTGGAACTTTTCTTGCCTACATTTATTATTCAACAACAATACCAAAAGAGCTGTATGAGTCGGCCAGATTAGATGGTTGCAATGATTTTCGCCTTTACTCTCGTATCGCCCTGCCCCTATCGTGGCCTTTAATCTCATTGCTATCCTTCTTCGCTTTCATCGGAAACTGGGCTAACTACTTCTTGCCATACATTCTTCTTCCCTCAAGCGAAAATTACACGTTACCTATTGGTTTGGGTTTCTTGTTCTATTCAACCCCAGCAATAAATCCGGGTGTCGGTGCCACCTCAGTACCTGTTTATAAACCAGAGATTGCATTAGCAGGAGTACTTATTGCCCTTCCCATCATGATTGTCTTCTTGGTCTCCCAAAAACGTTTGGTGCGAGGAATGCTTTCAGGTTCCATCAAAGAGTAAATATGCGACATGACGATTTGGTGAAACTTAGAACTGGACTGGAGATTTCCCGGTTTGGGCTAGGAACAGCAACGTTAGGCGGTCTTTTTACTTCGATTTCCGATGAAGATGCTTTTTCAACGGTTGAGACAGCCCTTAACTGTGGAGTTACATATATTGATACTGCCCCCCATTATGGAAAGGGAACTAGTGAGCGGCGCTTAGCAAAAGCCCTTGCAGGTAAAAGCAATTTTCACCTCTCCACAAAAATTGGACGGTTGCTAGTGCCGGCGGTCAATAGTCTGGATCCAGATTTCGCCGATACAGATACAAATGTCGTACGTACCTTTGATTATTCGGCGGCCGGTGTTGAACGTTCGATAAAAGAAAGTTTAGAAAGACTTGAGATGGATTATGTTGACATCGTATATATTCATGACCCCGATGATGAAATCTATGTGGAGCAAAGTATTAAAGAGGCGTATCCAGCTCTAGAAAAAATGCGGAACCAAGGTCTAATAAAGGCCATCGGAGTCGGAATGAATCAAAGCGCAGTTCCAACTCGCTTTATTAATGAGACCGATATAGATATGGTCTTAATTGCCGGTAGGTACACCCTGTTGGACCAATCTGCAGCATTGGATCTTTTACCCGCTGCACTAAGTCGTGGAGTAGATGTTATTGCGGCTGGTGTTCTAAACTCTGGAATTCTGGCGAATCCAGTTCCTGGTGCAACGTATGACTATGCACCAGCTTCGCCAACGATCCTTGAAAAAGCTTTGAAAATTAAATCGATATTGGATAAACACGGAGTTTCAATCACAAGTGCGGCATTGCAATTTCCTCTTCGGCACCCATCTGTTAAAGCGGTTCTAGTAGGTTGCAGGAGCGCTCAAGAAGTGATTGATAATACGCAGGCCTTTGATGAAATTATCCCTGAAACCATCTGGCAAGACCTTGCCCAAGTCAACTGAAATCCTATAGTATTTCTTATGCCCTTAAATCCACAAGCAGAAGCATTTTTAGCCCTGGGTGCTGAAGTTGCGCACTTAGTCGACCGGGGCATTTATGTAGCCCGAAACGATTCACATGCCGAGCCAGATCTGGGTGGTGTACTAAATCCTCGCGTTGAAATAAAGCACGATTACTTCACTTCTAGTACTGCCGATATACCAATTCATATTTATACCCCAAAGGGTGATGGACCTTTTAGCGCATTAGTTTATTTTCATGGTGGGGGATGGGTTCTAAATTTCGCAGGTAGATATGATGCTCAACTCAGTGACATGGCAGAAAAGATTAATTCAGTAATAATTTCAGTAAATTATCAAAAATCTCCAGAACACAAATTCCCAATTCCGTTTAATGATTGTTATGAAGGCCTGGAATGGGTCATCAATCATGCCAACGAGCTCAACATAAATATTGGAAAAATCGGCGTTGGCGGCGACAGTGCTGGTGGCAATTTAGCCTCAGCAGTTGCATTGGCCGCAAGAGATCGAGGGAAGATTAAATTGGCCTATCAATGGCTGATTTACCCATGCAATGGCCCAGAATTCGTAGAATCCCCAGATATTCCAAATGCTACGGATTATGGACTCGATCAGCGTGGCATGAAATGGTTATGGGAGCAATACATAAATCCTTCTGATCGAACTAATCCATACGCGGTACCTCATGCTGCCGAGAGTTTTGCCGGACTTCCCCCAACCGTAATCATTACTGCTGAATACGATGTGCTTCGAGCAGATGGCATTGCATATCGCGATAAATTAATTGCAGCTGGGGTGAAAGTAGCTTACAAAGATTGCTTGGGAATGATTCATGGATTCTTCAATTACGGTAAGTACATTGATGAGGGAATCAAGATTCGTGATTACTTTGCCGATGAAATCAATAATATTCTCGGTGCTTAAGTAATGATTACCGAGCTTCGAGGTATGACATGGGATCACCCTCGTGGGCTTGACTCCTTAGTTGCATCAAATGAGCTCCTAAAAAACTCATTGGGGCTGAGTATTACGTGGGAT
>JACSDF010000039.1 GCA_015660815.1 Actinomycetota bacterium | reverse complement strand
ACTCCATAGATTCAAAGAGTGGTGGAGAAATTGAACTTCCAGTTGTAGCAATTCGGACTGCACCAAATGCGATGCGTGGTTTCAATCCCATTTCTTCGATTAGTGAAGTGCGAAGCGCGCTTTCGATAGAAGTATGTGACCAATCTGTAATTGGTTCAAGCTCTTTAAGAGCGCGTGTAAGCACTTCTTTTGCGCCAGAGTCAGTGACTTTGGCAATACTATCTGCATGAACTTCAAATTTTTCAACAAAGAGAAAATTAAGCATCGCAGGGATTTCACTAAACATAATGATTCGCTCTTGAATGATGGGTAGTGCTGCCTTGACGAGTGCGATTTCATCAGGAGTTCCCGAAATCACTTTGGCTTTAATTAAAAAGGGCAAAGACCACTTTAAAAATTCATCGATGGTCAAAGCTCGAATCTTGTCGCCGTTTATGGCTTCAAGTTTCTTCATATCGAACTTAGCAGGCGAGCTATTTACTTTTTCAACGGTGAAAAGCTCGCATAACTCTTTCATTGTTAGCTCTTCTCGATCATCCCCTGGCGACCAGCCAAGTAAAGCTAAGTAATTACAGATAGCCTCCGGCAAGAAACCTTTGTCTCTATACCAAGCAATCGATACTTCACCATTTCGCTTTGATAATTTGGCGTTATCAGCACCCATCACAAAGGGAAGATGGGCAAAAACTGGGTAATCGTCCAGCGCAACATGCATCGCCTGATAAACACGAATCTGACGTGGAGTTGACGAAAGTAAATCCTCACCACGTAAAACATGTGTGACCTTCATTAAAACATCATCAACGGCAACGGCCAACGTGTACAAGGGCGAACCATCGGCCCGAACTAAAACAAAGTCCGGAACAAATTTGTGATCAAAGGCCATCTCACCGCGAATCAAATCGGTAAAGGTGGTGCCACCATCAGGCATGCGCATTCTTATTACAGCTGCGCGACCCTCAGCTTTATAACTGGCAACTTTATCGGGCGTTAAGTTTCGACACCGCCCGTTATAGCCAGGGGCTTGATTCGAAGCTCGTTGTGCTTCTCGGACCGCCTCCAACTCCTCCGGTGTGCAGTAACAGTAATAAGCATCTTTTTGCTCGATGAACTTCGCCGCCCAATATGAATAAATATCTAAGCGCTGTGATTGTAAGTAAGGGCCATTTTCTCCACCTACTTCTGGACCCTCATCCCAATCGAGTCCAAGCCATTTGAGCGTATCAATTGCGGCATTTATGTACTCATCTGTCACGCGAGTCGTATCAGTATCTTCAATACGAAAAAGGAAAGTTCCACCAGTATGGCGAGCGTAAGCCCAATCAAATAAAGCTGTTCGAATATTACCAACGTGCAAATCTCCTGTTGGAGAAGGTGCGAATCGAACTTTAACTTTTTTTCCTACTGTTGTGCTCAATTTCTGCTCACTTTGTTAGTAAGTTCGCCGAGACCTTCAATGCTCATTGTTGCCGTGCCACCAGCAACCATCGGACCTATTCCGGCAGGAGTGCCAGTCAAAATAACATCTCCTGGCAATAGCGTCATAACTCGAGAAACAAAGTTAATTATCTCAGGAACTTTAAAGATCATGTCGTTTAAGTTAGCCGATTGTTTTATTTCGCCGTTGACTGTTGCCGTTATTAACTGTGTTCCAGGAATAAAATCAGTATCTATCCATGGGCCTATAGGACAGAAAGTATCGAAGCCCTTTGCCCGAGTCCACTGGCCATCTCTCTTCTGTAAATCACGGGCGGTGACGTCATTTGCAATTGTGTAACCAAAGATCACATCATTAACCCGCTCAACCGGAACATCTTTGCAGAGTCGACCGATAACAATGGCGAGTTCGGATTCATGATCAACTCGCTCTGACATATCTGGCCAGACGATTGTGTCGTTGGGTCCAATAACAGAGGTATTTGGCTTTAAAAAGATTATTGGTTCATCTGGTACTACGCCACCCATTTCTGCGGCATGATCGGCGTAGTTCTTGCCTATGCAGACGACTTTGGAGCGCGGAATAACTGGCGCCAAGAGGCGAACTTTAGTAAGAGCAATTGTCGCTGCAGTCTTTTGAATGCCAGAGTAAATCGGATCACCGGTTATGACGTGAATCAGGCCATCCTCTTCTAAAACTCCAAAAAGTGGATCAGTGCCAAGACCGGAATCGGGACCGGGAGAAAAACGAACAATGCGCATTGGGCGATTCTATCGCTTACTCGTGGTCCTCAATTTCAACTTCTAAACGCTCAATTAAAACGCTACTAATTCTGCGGCGGCGACCGATTGGGCGTTCAGATGTAACAGACCACCCGTTAAGTGAGATTGTGCTTCCAGCGATTGGGACTCGTCCAAGTTTTTGTGCCATGAGTCCACCAATGGTGTCGACATCTTCGAAATCAGATTCGCTAATTTCAATCTTTAACTGCGCTGCTAAATCTTCGATGTGTAACGCCGCAGCTGCACGAGCTTTATCGGGGGTTAGCCACGTAAAGTCATCTTCACCATCGTCGAACTCATCCTCGATTTCTCCAACAATCTCTTCAATAATATCCTCAATAGTAATAATTCCGGCAGTGCCACCATATTCATCGACTACGACTGCTAAGTGAATCTGATTTCTCTGCATCTCTTTTAAGAGTTCATCGGCCATCTTTATTTCTGGAACAAAGTTAGCAGGGCGCATGTGCTGTTCAATGTTTTCACTCTGTTCGGCTTCATGATGATCCAAAGCGCGCTTAGCTAAATCCTTTACATATACGATTCCAATAATATTGTCGGGACCAGTTCCAACGACTGGAATTCTAGAAAAACCAGAGCGTAGGGCTAGAGATAGACCTTGACGTAAGGTTTTATCCTTTTCAATCCAGACCATTTCAGTGCGAGGGACCATTAATTCGCGTACTAAAGTATCGCCGAGCTCAAAAACTGAGTGAATCATCTCGTGTTCATTGGATTCAACAAGACCCCGCTCATGTGCCTGATCCACTAAATCACGTAGTTCAGCCTCTGAAGTAAATGGGCCCGAGCGAAAACCTTTGCCGGGTGTAATCGCATTTCCAACGGTAATAAGCAGTTTAGTGACTGGTCCTAAAATAAATGCCAGGCCATAAGCCACAATAATTCCGTAGCGAGCATATTTATGTGGTTGCTGTTTACCTAAAGTTCGTGGACCTACACCAACTACTACATAAGAGAGAACTACCATAATCAAAACCGTGAGCGCCATCGCCTGAGCTGATGGATAGTTACGAAGGAAAATTGAGGCGAGCAATACCGTTGCAGTTAATTCACAGAGTTTGCGAACGAGCAGAATTACGTTCAAATAACGAGCAGGCTGAGCACTGTACTTGCGCAGCAGTGCACCACCGCGCTTACCTTCTAGCTCTTCAACAACGATACGTGAAATTGAGGTAAGTGCCGATTCACTCGCTGCAAGAAAGCCGGCAAAGGCTAATAAAGCGATGATACTTATAATTGCGATCGGACTCATTGTGTTTTCTTCCAGTTTTCTACTATCTCTTCTTGCAGGGCAAACATAATGCGCTCTTCTTCTGGTTCCGCATGGTCATAACCAAGAATGTGTAACAGGCCGTGGACGGCCAAAATATAAATTTCATGTTCGGCCGAGTGCCCAGCAACCTGTGCTTGGGCCGCGGCAAAGAGAGGACTAATCATGATGTCGCCAAGAGTTACGACATCCCCGTCTTTTTCTGGCATATCCATAGGAAAAGAGAGAACATCGGTACTGCCAGGCTCATTCATCCACTTAATATGAAGTTCGCTCATGTATTCATCATCAATAAAGCCGACACTTAAATCACAATCGGCGTTCAGTTTGAGTTCGGCCATTGCAAACAAGAGCAGCGAAGTCACTTCTTTCGAAGGGACTAGCTGGCCAGAGGAATTTGTGACTTCAATACTCATTTATTGCCGAATCGGACGAATTGAATGACGCTGCTCATCAAAGGCGTCATAAGCCTTAACAATGTCTCCAATTAAACGATGGCGAACTACGTCTTCGGCTGTTAACTCAAGGAAAGCGATGTCGTCGATATCATCCAAAATATCTCTGACCACGCGCAAACCAGAGTGTTGACCGTTAGGCAGGTCTATTTGCGTAACATCGCCAGTTATAACCATCTTTGAGCCAAAGCCCAATCTTGTCAAAAACATTTTCATCTGCTCAGGCGTGGTGTTTTGCGCCTCATCTAAGATAATAAAAGCATCATTTAAAGAACGCCCACGCATATATGCAAGAGGTGCGACTTCGATAACTCCTGATTGCATTAAGCGAGGCACTGTTTCTAAATCAATCATGTCGTGCAGAGCATCGAATAGAGGGCGTAGGTACGGATCGATTTTCTCACTGAGGGTGCCTGGTAGAAAACCTAAATGCTCCCCAGCCTCAACTGCAGGGCGTGTCAAAATAATTCGATTGACGCTTTTGTTCTGCAACGCGGAGATCGCCATGGCCATCGCTAAATATGTTTTACCAGTACCTGCAGGTCCGATTCCAAAAGTTATTGTGTGATCCTCAATTGCATCTACATACCGCTTTTGATTTGCAGTCTTCGGGCGAATCGTGCGGCCTCGATTGGTTAAGATATTAAGCGATAGAACTTCGGCTGGATGATCAACTGGTTGACTTTCAAGCATTGCAATTGAGCGATTAACGGAATCAACAGTCAAAATATTTCCTGATCGAATTACCACCATCAGCTCTGCAAAGAGATTTTCCAGATTGCTACAATCAAAGTGCGGACCACGTAGAGTGATTTCATTTCCGCGAACGGTGATATTTACAGAAGGAAATGCCGCTTCGATTGCCCGTAAGTTGTCATCGTGTGGGCCAATTAATGCGACCATGGGAATGGCGATTGGTACGGTGATTAATGTGCGCTCCATGTAAGGCTAAATCTATCTTTAACCCGGTGGCCATGCCAGCGAGCGACCACCCAGAAGATGAAGATGGGCGTGAAAGACGCTCTGACCAGCCTCTGCACCAGTGTTAAATACGTTTCTGTAGCCAACAAGCCCTCTTTCGCTGGCTATCTGCGCGGCGGCAGTGAAGAGCTCGGCGGTAATAGTTGGAGAAATTCGAGCTAAGGCGGCAGCGTTTTCTACATGCAGCGTCGGAATAATCAAAACATGTGTTGGAGCCTGAGGATTGATGTCATTAAATGCGACAACGTTTTCACTACGAAAGATGATATCTGCTGGAATTTCGCCGGTGATTATTCTGCAAAAGAGACAGGTTGAATCTAAATCCACGTAATCACCATACCTTCAGAAGTGCAGATACGGCTGCGACGGCAGCGATTCCAGCGTGTGCTGAGCGCAGAATTGGTCGGCCCATTAACGCAACTTTAGCGCCGGCCGCTTTAAAGGCTTCGAGTTCGGTTGAGGTGATTCCGCCTTCTGGGCCGATAATTATTAGTAAATGTGCAACGTTATGCGATGAGATGCAGTCGCTGAGTTTTACATCACTGCTTTCGTGAAAGGCGATTGCTAAATCACTTAACTTTATCGCTTCGCAAATCTGCTCAGTTGTGGCGATATCGGTGACTTCAGGTATCCGTAATCGACGCGACTGTTTGCTGGCTTCACGCGCGGTAACTGAAAACTTTTCAGATACTTTTCCGATACTTCGAGCCGCAGCCCAAGGAACAATTCGATCTACGCCGGCCTCTGTCAGTAACTCAATCGCCTCTTTAGCTCGATCACTTTTGGGCAACGCTTGTACAACCGTGATAGTTGTTGCAAGCGCCTCTTGAAAACCAGTTGCAGTTACTTCGACTTCCATTGACTTTTTCTTAATGGCAAATGCTTTTACTTGGCTCCACGCACCTGTGCCATCTGCGAGCATAAAAACATCGCCTGCAGCCATGCGCAGAACTCGAATAGCGTGGTTAGCATCTTCATTATTGAATTCGTAACTTTGCCCAACTTTGGTGGGAAGGTCATCTACGAAAAATAGAGTTAACATTATTTTGTAAATGCACCTTTAATTTTAGAAAAAATCCCGCCATCATGGCTCTTCACATGAGCATCCCCAGCGCTCTCCCCACGTAATTTTGCGAACTTTTTCAGTAGCTCCTCTTCTTCACGGCTCAACTTCGTCGGAGTTGCAACCTCAATATGAACTATTAAATCTCCTCGACCGCCATTGCGAAGTCGACCCATTCCTTTTCCTTTTATAACAACCGGTGCGCCATTTTGTGTACCGGCTTTAATCTGAACATCGACTGGACCATCCAAAGATTCGACACTTACCTTTGTACCGATTGCTGCTGCGCTCATTGAAACAGAAAGGGACATGTGCAACGTATCTCTATCTCGGATTAAATATTCATGTTCGGTCTCAACTATTTCAACATAAACATCGCCGGCCGGTCCGCCTCCATGGCCAACTTCTCCACGGCCAGAAAGTTGAATTCGATTTCCGGTTTCAACTCCGGCAGGAACTTTGACGTGCAGATCTTGCCGAGCACGCACTCGACCTTCGCCGGCACATTCCCGGCAAGGATTATCGATGACGCTTCCATATCCACCGCAGGGGCGACATGGGCGCGATGTCATGACCTGTCCAATAACTGAGCGAACTACATGTTGGGTTTCACCCCGACCTTTGCAGACGTTACACATTGTTGGTTGTTCTCCATCAATGCCGCCGCTGCCCTCGCATTTACTACAAACTATGGCGCTTTCAACACTTATGTCACGTTCGACACCAAAGCAGGCCTCAAACAAACTAACTTCAATTCGTATCAGTGAGTCTTGACCTGCACGCATACGTGGACGAGGACCACGAGATCCACCGCCACCAAAGAATGCATCCATGATGTCGCTAAATCCACCGCCAAAGTTCGCTCCACCAAAGTTGCTTCCGCCCATGTCGTAGTTCTGGCGCTTCTGTGGGTCGCTCAACGTTTCATAAGAGGCTGTGATCTCTTTGAACTTATCTTGAACCGCTGGATCTGGATTTACATCTGGATGAAGCTCTCGGGCTAATTTACGATATGCCCGTTTAATTTCATCGGCCGATGCTTCACGCGAAACTCCTAAAGTTTGGTAATGATCTGCCACTTATGCACCTTCGTTTATGAATCGTCCGACATATCTGGCAACTGCCGATACTGCTGCCATTGAACCCGCATAATCCATACGTGTTGGTCCAATAATTCCAAGGGCACCTAGCGGTACATCATCGGATCCATAACCTACGGCCACTAAAGATGTCGAACGGAGATTTACATCCTGCTGTTCGCCACCGATGCGAACTTTAATACTTTGGCCGGCATCGCCGAGCAAACGTAGTAAAACAACTTGCTCCTCTAAAGCCTCCAAAACCGGATGCATGGTCATTGAAAAATCCTCCTGAAACCTTGCTAAGTTTGCAGTTCCAGCTAAAACTATCTTCTCTTCATGACGTTCCATCGCCATTTCAATAACCGATGACATAACAATGGCAACATTCTTACGATCATTTAGTGAATAACTTTCCAGAATCCCGCTTATGCGGTCGGCAACATCGGGTAAACGGTGTCCCATCATCTGCGTATTTAGCTGCGCGCGTAAAGTATGCAGAAAATGCTCAGATACATCTTCTGCCAATTCAATGACGCGTTGTTCAATTCTTCCGGCATCAGTAATGAGAACCATCATGAGCCGTGCCGGAGTTAGAGAAACTAATTCGATATGTCGAACCCGTGATTTAATCATCGAGGGATATTGGACAACTGCCACCTGCTTAGTTACATCTGCCAGTAAGCGAACTGTGCGCATAACAACATCATCTAGATCTAAGGCTCCTTCTAAGAAAACCTCAATGGCTCGACGCTCGGCGCTAGATAATGGCTTAACCTCGGCTAACTTATCAACGAAGACTCGGTAGCCGCGATCAGTTGGAATCCGACCAGCACTCGTATGTGGCTGAGTTATTAACCCTTCGACCTCCAATACCGCCATTTCATTGCGAATTGTGGCCGGCGAGATACCCAATCCATGTCGATCTGCGATTGATTTTGAGCCGACAGGCTCCTGCGTCGCGACATATTCGTCGACAATTGCACGAAGGATTTCTAGGCGGCGTGATGACATAGTGTTGGCAAGGATACTAGAAAGTTATTTCTCGCACGATTCGATCTGCAATCAAGCGCCCAGTAGGGGTCAATACAACTCGATTATCTAGGAGATCTACACACCCACTGGCGCTGTAGTCGACCAATTGTTCAATTTGGGTTTTTGAGAGTTTGGTCAGATCTAATCCTTCACGCATTCGAATACTCAACATAATAGATTCAACTGCAATCTGCTCTGGCGTTAATACTTCACTTTCTGCAATCGGCGTTTCCGCGGCAAACAACTTCTGCTTATAAGCCGTTGGATGTTTAATATTCCAAAACCGTTTTCCATCAATGTGTGAGTGTGCTCCAGGTCCCAATCCCCACCAGTTTCTATTCTCCCAATATGCAATATTGTGTCGGCATTCATGGTTCGACTTTGACCAGTTAGAG
>JACSDF010000038.1 GCA_015660815.1 Actinomycetota bacterium | reverse complement strand
GCCCACCCTGAATAACTAATGGAGATTCTCGATGGGCAACCGCGGCACTTTGATCCGCAGAAAGTTTGAGTTCAACGTTTTTCCTGGCACCGCGCACAAGGTTAAATTTCGCTGTACTCACAGCTCCAATTCAACCCTAATGGGCTGACAAAACTCGTTTAAACGTTCTGGTTGGCCTTCTTGGCGCGTGAAGTTGTGCGGGCGCGCTCGTCACCATCAAGGACAACCTTGCGGATACGAACAACGGCCGGAGTAACTTCAACGCACTCATCTTCGCGGCAGAACTCCAACGCACCTTCCATGTTGAGCTTCTTAGGCGGAATCAAACGCTCTGATTCATCGGTACCTGAAGCGCGCATGTTAGTGAGTTTCTTTTCGCGAACACAGTTAACATCCATGTCATCGCTGCGAGAGTTTTCGCCAATAACCATTCCCTCGTAAACCTCATCGCCGGGTTCAACGAAGATGCTTCCGCGATCTTGTGTACCGTACAACGCATACGAAGTAACAACACCCATTCGATCTGAAACAAGAGAACCGGTACCGCGCGTACGAATATCTCCGTGCCAAGCTTCGTAACCATCAAAGACATGGTGCAATAAACCGGTTCCGCGAGTTTCAGTTAAGAACTCAGTACGGAATCCAATAAGTCCACGAGATGGAACGCGGTAATCAAGACGAATCCAGCCGGTACCGTGGTTGACCATTTGTTCCATACGACCCTTACGCAGCGCCATTAACTGTGTAAGCACACCAAGATAATCTTCGGGTGCATCAATTGTTAAGCGCTCCATTGGCTCATGTACTTTGCCATCGATTTTCTTAATAACAACTTGCGGCTTACCAACGGTTAATTCAAAGCCTTCGCGCTTCATAATTTCAACAAGGACTGCAAGCTGAAGCTCTCCACGTCCCTGAACTTCCCATGTATCTGGGCGCTCAGTAGTTAAAACGCGCAATGAAACGTTTCCAACGAGCTCGGCATCAAGGCGGCTCTTAACTTGGCGCGCAGTAAGCAGTTTCCCACTTTTGCCAGCCAGTGGAGATGTATTAATACCAATGGTCATCGAAATCGATGGTTCATCAACAATGATTAGCGGAAGCGCATGTGGATTTTCATTATCTGCCAAAGTTTCGCCGAGAGTTATAGTTTCAATTCCTGCTACAGCGATAATGTCGCCAGGGTGAGCCTCAAGTGTTGGTACGCGTTCAAGGGCTTCAGTAATGAGTAGCTCTGAAATCTTTACGCGCTCCATGGTGCCATCGGTTTTTATCCATGTAACGTTCTGACCCTTTTTGATAACACCTTCGCGGACTCGGCACAAAGCTAAGCGGCCAAGGAATGGTGACGAGTCAAGGTTAGTAACGTGGGCTTGCAACGGTGCACCTTCGTGATAAACAGGTGCTGGGATCGCAGAGAAGATTGTGTCGAATAAAACGTCGAGGTTTTCCTCCTCTGGCATTCCGCCATCGGCAGGACGTGTCAAAGATGCGCGACCAGCTTTTGCCGATGCGTAAACAACAGGAAATTCAATCTGAGATTCATTGGCATCTAAATCTAAAAATAATTCGTACGTCTCATCGACAACTTCGGCGATTCGTGAATCGTGACGGTCGACCTTATTAATTAGCAAAATAACTGGGAGATTCTTCTCTAGCGCTTTACGCAAAACGAAACGTGTCTGCGGCAATGGACCTTCCGAGGCATCCACTAGCAAGATAACGCCATCGACCATTTCTAATCCGCGCTCTACTTCACCACCGAAATCGGCGTGACCTGGAGTGTCAATAATGTTAACGATGGTGTCGCCACGCTTTACAGCCGTGTTCTTAGCAAGAATCGTAATTCCCTTTTCGCGCTCTAGATCCATTGAATCCATCATGCGCTCTTGGCCTTCGCCCTGCTTCTTATAAGCGGCAAAAGCACCGGACTGCCACAACATCGCATCGACGAGAGTCGTTTTACCGTGGTCAACGTGGGCGATGATGGCGACGTTACGAAGATTCTCGCGCTTTTTTATTGGCAGGTCTTTGAGGTGTGCTTGGGTCTTGGCCACGAAAACTACTTTCCTTAGGAAGCCAGCCACTAGAAGGCCTTGCCTCTATCCAACGATTTGGGTCTTTCTGAGGCCAATCCATCGGCCGCACGTGGTTATTCTACCTTTGAGAGCAGATATGGCGAAATCACGGCGATTTTCAGGTAGAAAAAACCACGTGGTTTCGTGTTGGCTCGCCTGCATCAATTTTAGGATGGTCAAAATCAAGTTCTGGTCGCTCTTTTAACTCAATCTTCTTCATGACATTTATTGAAGGTGCATTTATTCGCGCCGTATAAGAATATATCTGGCCAATTTTCAAGTTTTCTTGCGCGAATCTAAGAACTTCACGAGCTCCTTCGGTCGCATACCCTCTGCCCCAAAATGCCTTATCCAATCTCCAACCGATCTCTATACAAGGGGTAAATGAAATCCCCTCTAGGTTTTGTTCAGAAAGCCCAATGAAACCCATGAATTTTTCGGTCTCTTTTTCTTCTGCCGCCCAAAGTCCGAATTCATGCAGTTCCAGAAAGCTCTTAAATCTTTCAAAAGATACTTCACTTTCCTCTTTTGTATGAGTTCTTGGAAAATATTTTAAAGTGATTGGATCTGAGTTCATTGCTATCCAAAGTGGTAGATCATCCACCTGCCAGTTGCGCAACTTCAGACGAGTCGAATTGAGCTCTTGGGCCATAGTTCTAATACTTGAACCTAACTATTCATAAGTTTTAGGTGACTTAAAAAGCAAATATCCAATTATCCAAAATTCACCAATTGTCCCTGGCATGGTCATCAAACTTGCAAGCGAATCTTGACTAGGAAACAGAACTACGACAAATGTAGATGCCAAGTAAAAAGCTCCCCCAATAATCAGAAATCCAGCAAGGGCTTTCGGCATAAGTGCTTTTCTTGCAAGATATCCCATTGGAATCAACCAAAGGCCAAAAAATAGCGTTCCGACAGTCCAAATATCGTTGTGAATACTCAAAAGGTTGTAGGTTAGTTCGGCAGGATTTGAAGCGAGTGCTGAATTTAGTGCGTTCAACCAAAATGCTGCTGCAGTCAGAATTGCAACTGCGTTAACCATTCCAAATACAGCAAGTGTCATTGCAGTAAATGAATCAAGTTTCTTAAAGAGTTTATAAAACCACAATGCTGCTAATGCTTGAGTCAAAACAATCAATATCTCGAAGGCAATTCCAACTCTCGCAAGAGACTCCTTCTCTAAAAGTTTGCTTACGGTTTCGGCAGCGTTTCCTTCCACAAAAACCTGACTTCTAATGCCTAAGAATGAAATTATCCCTGAAACTGCAAGACCTAAATAAAGTAGTCCTGTGGTTCTACTTACCGACATAGTTTGATTCATTTTGCTCATAAGGGATGTCTACCATATTTCCAGTTATTTGTGACCTAGGCGTTTTACTCATTTTGAGAGAGAAGTCTTCTAGTTACAGATACCCTAAAGCCATGGCCAAAACAATGACAACGCAGCGTTTACGCAATATAAATGTATTCGCAGGGACTCTTCATCTTGCACAAATGATCGCCGTTCTTGCATTAAGTAATGACTTCACCTTGCCAATCACCGCTACGTACATGTCTGGTCCACCGGGTTCAACTTTTGCCGCACCAGTAACTCTTTTTGAGACACCCGTAGGTTTAACAGTTGCAATTTTCTTGGGGCTCTCGGCTCTTGCTCACTTCATCGTTGCAAGCCCCCAGTTCTTTGGCCGATACAGTGCGGGTTTAGCCCAGCAGCGAAATTATTTCCGTTGGGTTGAATATGCGGTTAGCTCATCAGTAATGATTGTCTTAATTGCTCAAGTAACTGGCGTGTCCGATGTTGCAGCAATAATTTCGATCTTTGGTGTGAATGCGGCAATGATTCTCTTCGGTTGGTTACAGGAGAAATATGAAACACCTGGAAACGGCGGCTGGGTGCCATTCATTTTCGGATGCATTGCTGGAATCGTTCCGTGGATTGTCCTTTCTTTCTATGTCTTTTCAATCGGAGGCGTGGGCGAATCTTCTGCACCAACATTTGTTTACGGCATAGTCTTTACAATCTTTCTTTTCTTCAACTCTTTCGCACTCGTGCAATGGCTTCAATATAAGAGAGTCGGTAAGTGGAGTGACTATTTGCTTGGAGAGCGCACTTACATCACGTTGTCTCTCGTTGCTAAATCTGCGCTAGCTTGGCAGATCTTTGCCAACACACTGATTCCTAGTTAGGAATCTTTGCAAAGCACGAAGCATCTTTTGTATTTAGTGGCGCTGCATCCCTCGGCGGCCCCAGAATTCCCACATTCCCATAACGCTCAATATGAGAGCAAATCCAAAAAGAAGATCCTCAATAGGTGCTGAAAAGATGCGGATTCCGATAATTGCATCGGCGTTATACATCACTATGTTGCGAGAAGTCAGCCACCAATTGGTTAAAAATTGGAATGGCAAGATTATCGCGTACGAGCTCCAGAAAGCAGCTCGGGTCAGCATCGCATTTTTAAATAGAAAAAGATCGGCCATGACGGCGATGACGAACGCAGCAATTGCTATATCTGAATAAATCATTCTCCAAACTCTCCTTTGCGCCAATGAGGCTTGACGGTTGCAACGCCTTCAAGAGTCAAGATTGCTGCTAATGGGACGACAAAAAAGAAAAGGTACTCTTCAAGCGGAATACTAAAAGGTCCATAAATTCCTAGAATTTGAGCACGGTCAAAGAACCAATGACCTTGTGCAATTGCATACCCATCCCAAATGAGAAACAAGGTGCTAATTGGGAAGATGCTGAGTGCAGCACGCTTGATTCTTCGGAGCACGCCAGTTTTTAAAACAACCTCTAACCAGACCGAGCCGCAGAGGGTGAATATCAACATTGCCATATACGACCACTGCTTCATAGCCGCATTTTTGCATACTCCTGCCCCCACATTGCTAATGTGGGCTTTATGAATCAATCTCAATGCGCAGTTTTTGGGAAAGTTCGTTTATTTTCGAGTGGTGCCGTCGCTCTGTCGATTCTGCTCTCAGTCATTTTTTCAAACTCCCTCGGTAGAGATTCTTTGAATTGGCAGATTGTGATGGCCGCTATCGCACTAGCGGTAGGTGTTCCACATGGAGCCCTTGATCATCTCGTCACATTGAAAAACTCTTCCCGTGCTCGAATGATCTTTTTTATTGTCCTCTACATTGCAGCCGCTTTGACTGCAGTCTTGGCGCTACTGCGATGGAATGTGTGGGGATTTACAGTCATTGTTGTTATGAGTTCATTGCATTTTGGTGTCGGCGATAGCGCATTTATTGCTGAACTCGACAGATTGGAAAATCGTAAAGGCGCGTCCATTCCCGTCTGGGCCTATGCCGGAGCAGGAGGATTGCTTCCAGTGGTTATTCCACTTACTAATAGCCGCAGTACTGAAGCACTAGAAAGGATTAACTCCAATCTCGTTGATTGGCATCAAGGTTTTACAAGTGAAATTCAAATAGCGGTCGCAGTTTTAACAACGCTCTCATTGATGGCGCTTATAAGACGTAAGCGCTATAGGGATGTTCTAGATATTTCGCTCCTGGCAGCTCTTGCAGCGCTTGCACCACCACTAGTTGCCTTTTCGGTTTACTTTGGTTGCTGGCATGCAATGCGCCATACGGCTCGGCTAACATCAATATTGCCAAATTCGTTAAAAGCATATGAGAGGGGTAGTCAACTTGGCGCTTTTAAAGCGGCAGTAATTCCGGGTCTGCCTGCACTCATTGGAACCATAATTTTTGTTATTCTCCTCGCAGGATTTTCCCAACAAGAGCTGAGCGACTCCTTTTTGTGGCTTACGCTCGTGACAATTTGGGCACTCACAGTCCCGCACATGATTGTTACCGCGAGGTTAGATCTCGCAGCTTTCAAACGCGAAAAGCTCTAAAGGCAAATCTGTAGAAGATCAAAAATACGTCCGAACACATCCCCGCTGTGCAAGATGGCTTAAGAGGTAATGTCTTTGTGGGCGAAGCGATTGATGGCAAGGGCAAAGAAAATGATTCCCGAAATTGCACAGTAACTAGCTCCGCGAATCATGACTGACCAATCGATATCAATTGCAAGTGCATCAAACCACGAAAATGCATAGTGAACCGGTAACCAATCGCGAATTTTTCCGAGTGCAGTGATTGCATCGAGAATGTTGAGCAAAATTGAGATTCCTACTGCAACACCAACAGCCCCCAATGGGGCATCGGTTCGCACACTTAAGTAAAACGCAAGTCCTGCAACAAAGAGCAATGAGATTGCTAGGTATCCCGTCATGATGGCTATACGTGAAAGAGCAACTGGGTTATTAAATGTTGCACCTAGTGGTGTCTGCAGTGGGTTTGTGCCAAATGCAATTGTGCCAACTATCCATGCCGAGATAGGCATCAAGAGCACTGCGATTGCCGACAATGTAAGGCTGACTTTAATCTTCTGAATTAAAAGACGTGTGCGAGGTACTGGAGATGCTAAGAGATAACGAAGTGTTGACCATGATGCCTCACTTGCTACGGTATCGCCATTAAAGAGTGCGATCACCGTGACAAGTAAGAATGGTGTTGCAAAATACAACATGGTTGTGGTGAAGTTCGCCGCACCTAACGTTGCAAGACCAATTAGATCAGTTGTTCCTGAACCCAAACGTGTTGGACCTCCGCTGTTTCCTGATGGACCAAATTTCACTGCGATTGCTACAAGTATGGGTAGCGATAGAACAAAGGCGTAAGCGAAAGCGGTTCGTTTACGCTTTAACTGGCGATAGAGCTCGACAGTGTAAGGAAGCGTCTTTGATGCCGTATAACTCATTTTTTCTCCTTTCCAATGACTAAGTCATCGCCAATGAGTTCGAGGAAGATTTCTTCTAAGGAACGCGATTTGCGGTTGCGCGTCAGAATCTTTTTCATTGGGCCAAATGCAATTAATTGACCGCGGTGCATCAATACAACGTGGCTACAGGTCTGTTGGACTTCGGCCAAAAGGTGGGAAGAGATAATCACCGTTCGGCTAGTTTCCGCGTAATCCTTAAGGACTTCTCTCATTTCTACAATCTGCTGCGGGTCAAGGCCATTAGTTGGTTCATCGAGTACAAGTAAATCTGGCATTCCGAGCATTGCTTGCGCAATAGCTAACCGCTGGCGCATTCCCTGGCTGTACGAGCGCACCTTCTTATCTAGCGCGGTTCCAAGCTTGGTGATTGCGACAACTTCTTCAAGGTATTGCTCACCCTCGCGACCGATTGATCGCCAATAGAGAGATAAGTTTTCACGCCCTGAAAGATGTGGCAAGAATCCCGGGCCTTCAACAAAGCTTCCAAGATTCGAGAGTGCGGGAGAACCGGGATAGACAGGTTTTCCATCGATATAGATTTCACCTTCAGTGGGGAAAATTAATCCCATAATCATGCGAAGAGTTGTTGTCTTGCCTGCTCCATTTGGACCTAGCAGGCCAACTACTTGTCCGCGTTCGACAGTAAATGAAAGATCTGATACTGCGCGATAGCCATCTTTGTAAACCTTGCCGAGGTTTTGTACTTCAACAAGTGCAGTGCTCTCTTCGTGGCTCGCCGCAATTTTTGGACGGCGAATACGAATATAGAGTGCAGCAGCTATCAAAGTAATTAAAACCGCAATCGGCCAAATATAATTAGCGCTTGCAGATGTTGATGCCAAAGCGAGGACATTGCTATACGTCAATGGTGAGAGCGCAGAAATGGTGTAGAAGCGCGAGAGTTTGGGTAACTCATATCCTTGATCAGTACTTGAAATTCCAACTGCAATCACATCTCCAACAGATGCATCGAGAATTACTGATGGAAGTTCAACTGTCACATCTACGCCGCCCGTTGGAATATCAGTTAAACGGATAGGAGCAACGACTCCATTGGGTTGTGTGATTGCACCGCTTGGAGATTTGGTGACAAGTGAGAAGAAGAGGGTCGCATCGCCAGTTGTGCTAGTTATACGTACCTTGACAGTTGATGGACCAACAATTGAAATAGGTTGTGTAAGAGGTGCCGATTCCAGCATGCCGCTCTGGCCAGGCAGAAAGGCAGGGCTAAATCCCGAGATTGTTGAGACAACTCTCGATGCCAATGCACCGGCACTTCCAATTCCAGGAAGTGCTGATATCGCTGTGGGGATCCCGCCAATTGGGAAAGAAGCGGCCACGGTCGGGGTAATCAGTTGCAGTTCGCGGCGATCTGCATCAATCGGTAATTGTGTGCTTGTGAAAACTTTCGGGATAACTGTTGAATCTTGGAGCGATATCGAGCCATTTGTCTTGGTAAATTGAAAAGTTGGGAAATCAATTTTTTGTCGTGAAAGATACTTTTCAAACCAGTTGAGATATTGAGAACGCAAGTATTGGCTTTGATCAAGACCACCATCATGACCAGCTGCATGCCAAATCATCGCTAGCGGAAGTTGCGGGTTGGCCTTCTTAATGAGGTCGGCGCTTTTGTAACTCTCAGATAATGGAAAAAGTGAATCGGCTTGGCC
>JACSDF010000037.1 GCA_015660815.1 Actinomycetota bacterium | reverse complement strand
GTTCAATGCCAATTTATCGGGCAGGCAACGAAGAGCAGAAAGAAAAGTATTTAAAACCACTCATTAGCGGCCAGTCACTAGGTGCATTTGGGCTTACCGAGCCTGACGCTGGAAGCGATGCAAGTGGTCTTCGTACAACGGCCAAATTAGAAAACAATGAATGGGTAATCGATGGTTCGAAGACGTTCATCACTAACTCAGGAACATCGATTACATCATTAGTCACCGTTGCATGTGTTACTGGCGTAAAGGCCGATGGATCAAAGGAGATCAGCACGATAATCGTGCCAAATGGAACTCCTGGTTTTACCGTTGAACCTCCGTATAGCAAAGTTGGTTGGCATGCATCCGATACCCACCCGCTCTCATTTAATAATGTGCGAGTTCCCGTCGGCAATCTTCTAGGAGAGCGTGGACGTGGATATGCCAACTTCTTGCAGACTCTAGATGAGGGGCGAATCGCGGTTGCGGCGTTAGCTGTGGGGGCGGCACAAGGCTGTCTTGATGAGTCATTGAAATATGCCAAAGAGCGTAAAGCTTTTGGAAAACCCATTGGCAACCACCAATCAATCGCATTTAAAATCGCTGAAATGCAGGCACGAACGCATATTGCACGGCTCGCTTACTATCACGCTGCTGCTCTTATGGATTCCGGAAAAGAGTTCAAGGCTCAGGCATCGATTGCCAAACTAGTTGCAAGTGAAGCGGCTATGGATAATGCACGCGAGGCGACTCAAATTTTTGGTGGCTATGGTTTTATGAATGAGTATTTAGTCGCACGACAATACCGGGACTCAAAAATTTTAGAGATCGGGGAAGGTACAAGCGAAGTACAAAAGATTTTGATTGCCCGAGATCTTGGATTGAGGGCCGAATGAGTTCTAATAGCCAACTGCTTTATGAAGTCACTGATGGAATCGCAACGATTACAATAAACAGAGCTGAAGCCCGCAATGCTCTTAACGCAGAAGTAAGAAGCGGAATTCGAGATTCACTTGAACTCTTTACTCATGACGAGAAGGCCAAAGTTCTAATAATTACTGGGGCAGGAGATATTGCTTTTAGCGCAGGAGCGGATTTAAAAGAGATGTCTGAGCAGCGACTTACAGTCCCTGAGGATGATTTCATCTCCGATTTAAATACTCCAAAACCGGTTATTGCCGCGGTAAATGGTTTGGCATTTGGTGGAGGTTTCTATTTAGTTCAGCAGACCGATTTGGTTGTTGCTGCCGAGCATGCAACTTTCGGAATTACGGAGGCTCGGCATGGGCGAGGAGCACCCTGGGCAGCACAATTACCCTTAATGATTGCACCTAGAGTTGCGCTTGAACTTCTTCTAACTGCCCAGCCAATTTCCGCTTCAAGGGCACTGGAAGTCGGATTCGTCAATAAAGTGGTTTCTGCAGAGGCTCTTATGAAGACGGCTCGAGATCTGGCAGTTCAAATTGCCGCTAATGCTCCGCTTTCAGTTGCTGCGGGGAAAGCGATGATTCGAAATACTATTGAATCAACTCTTGGAGCTGGACGCTTACGAGCTAATGAAATTTGGGATCCGGTATACAAAAGTGCAGATGCCCAAGAGGGACCACGGGCATTTAAAGAAAAAAGAGCACCTAATTGGCTGGGTTACTAAAACTTTTTAATTAAAGCGCAATGAGTTTGCTAGGTTCTTGTAATAATTTTGCGATGTCGGTTAAGAATTTTGAACCTTGAGCCCCATCGACCAAGCGATGATCAAATGATAAAGAAAGCGTGCATACCTGTCGCGCCATTATCTCAGAACCCACAACCCAAGGTCGAGTGAGGACTGCACCTAGGCAGACGATCGCTGATTCGCCAGGTGGCAAAATTGGTGTACCAGTTTCAACTCCAAAAACTCCGATATTAGTGATTGACATTGTGCCACCCGTTAACTGGCTTAAGGATGCTTTCTTAGTACGAGCAGCGTCAACTACTTCTTCTATTGCCTTTGCAAGATTTCTAAAACTCAATTGTTCTGCATCTTTTACGTTGGGCACTAATAATCCGCGATCGGTAGCAGTTGCAACTCCGAGATTTATGTAGTGTTTAGTAACTACCTCCTGTGATTCAACATCCCAAAAACTATTTACCTCAGGCGTATCTGGCATTGCAACACACATCGCCCGAGCCAGTAGTGACAAGATGGAGATTCGGCTTCCAGAAAACTCGGGCGATGTTCGAAGTCGATCTAACAATTCAATTGCACTAGTCACATCTATAGTAATAAATTCGGTCACGTGCGGTGCGGTAAACGCACTTGCGACCATTGCTTCAGCCATAACTTTCCGGACTCCGTGAATTGGAGTCCGTGTTTCCCTAGAGTCTTCAACGACATTTTTATTTGGATTAGCCCCATTTTTCATTTGGTTGGCTGCAGCCAAAACATCTTCATGAGTAATCGAACCCTCAGGTCCGCTACCGATTAAGGAGAGTAAATCCACTCCACAATCTCTGGCAAGTCTGCGAACAGGGGGCTTCGCCAAAGCAATTACTCGTCTATTTATTGAATCTGGAGCCTCCAATCGTGGTTCAGGAACACTAAGAATTGGAGTTTTTGGTATTGAAAGTATTGGAGCATCGGCACGAACTGTTCCTACTTTGGTTCCATAGTTTCGAGTAGCGCGTTTCCGGTGCGAAACTTCCTCATTTCGAGGTCCAGAACCAACCAAGATTTCTGTGCGCTCAGATTTTAACTCGGTGGTTGGTGCAGCCAATGGCTTTTCGGCCTCTATCTGGATGCGAATGATAGGCGTTCCGACCTGAACAACTTGACCCTCGTGGACCAGAAGTTCAAGCACTGTGCCGGAAAAAGGAGTTGGAAGTTCAACCAAAGCTTTAGCTGTTTCGATCTCAACAATGAGTTGATTGACCTGAATTTTTTCTCCGGCAGATACTTTCCATCCCACAATTTCGGCATCTTCCAAACCCTCACCCACATCAGGAAGTCGAAACTCAAATACTGAACCAGAGGTTTCCATAATCTCAATAACCCATACATTTTTCAACGGCATCGAGAATTCTCTCGGCATCTGGCAAGTAATCATCTTCTATTCGACTTGGAGGGTATGGAACGTCATAACCTGTCACTCTCATCACAGGTGCTTCTAGTTTATAAAAACACTCTTGACTCAAACGCGTAGCTATTTCTGCCCCGACTCCTCCGCTACGAGAGGCCTCATGAACTATAACTACGCGCCCTGTTTTATTTGCAGATTTAATTAAGACGGGCATGTCTAATGGACTCAAAGAGCGCAAATCAATAACTTCAAGGCTCACTCCATCTTCGGCTGCAAGTCGCGCCGCTTGCAAACATGTCGCAATGGTCGGGCCATAACCAATAATTGTGCAATCAGTACCTTCGCTTAAAACTCTTGCTTCGTGCAGAGATGATATTTCATTGAGCTTTGCATTAGTGTTGACTTCACTCTTTTGCCAATACCGCCGTTTTGGTTCTAGAAAAATAACGGGGTCATCACTTGCAATGGATTGTTGGATCATCCAGTACGCATCATGTGAATCAGAACATGTTACGACTCTTAAACCAGGGGTAGCAGCAAAATAGCTCTCTGGAGATTCACTGTGGTGTTCAACGGAGCCAATACCACCCCCATAAGGAATTCTTATAGTGATAGGAAGGCTCAACGCACCGGCCGAGCGAAAGCGCATTCGGGCGAGCTGAACAACGATCTGGTCGAAGGCGGGGAAAACAAAGCCATCAAATTGAATTTCGACAACAGGGCGAAATCCGTAGAGCGCTAACCCGATAGCTGTACCAACAATTCCAGATTCAGCTAATGGGGAATCAATCACGCGCTCGTCTCCAAAAGATTGTTGAAGCCCTTCGGTTACTCGAAACACGCCGCCTAACTTGCCAATATCTTCTCCCATCAGGAGCACTTTGGAATCAGCTTCCATTGCGCGATGCATTCCCTGATTAAGGGCATGAACGATACTGAGTTGAGGCATTTAATTATTCTGCGATCTAGAGAGAATAGTTTCGACTTCTCTCCTTTGCTCATCGATATTCAAATCGGATTCAGAGTAAACATGGTTGAACATCGAAAGTGGATTTGGATCCGGAAGCTCTCGACAGCCTTTACGCATTCTTTCGGTTAATGCGGCGGCCTCATCCGATATTTCACTCTCTAACTCATTATTAAGAACGCCTTTAGCGCGCAGGTAGACCTTCAATCTCTCGATTGGATCCCTGTCTCTCCACAGTTCAACGTCACTAAAAACCTGATATTTGGTGGGGTCATCTGATGTTGTATGTGCGCCCATTCGATATGTAATTGCTTCAATTAAAGTCGGACCACCACCTGAACGCGCTCGATCTAACGCCTGCTTTGTAACTTCATAACAAGCAATGACATCGTTTCCATCTACTCGTATGCCGGGAATTCCGAAACCTGCGGCACGATATGCAAGGGGCACTCGACTTTGACGTCTTGTTGGTTCAGAGATTGCCCACTGATTATTTTGGCAGTAAAAAACAACCGGAGCTTGATATGAAGCGGCAAATACAAAAGCCTCATTAACATCGCCTTCACTCATAGCCCCATCACCAAAGTAGGCCATCACAGCTTGATCTTTTCCTGCATCGCCGGTTTCAGTGTTTCTGGAAAGGTAAGCCCCCATTGCATAACCAGTTGCATGTAATGCGTGGGCTCCAATAATAATTTGGTAACCATAAAAGCGATATTGATTTGCATCCCATCCTTGATGCTTTGTTCCCCTCCAAAAACTAAGCATGTCAACTGGATCTACTCCACGGCACCATGCAACTCCATGTTCACGATACGTTGAAAAAGCGAAATCCTGTTTTCGCATAGCGCGGGCTGATCCAATTTGTGCCGCTTCCTGCCCTAGCAGTGGCGCCCATAGACCAAGTTCGCCTTGCCGCTGCAATGCCGTTGCCTGCTCATCCAGAGCACGAACTAAAACCATATCTCGGTAAAAATCAAACAACTCTGAATCGCTCAATGTTGAAATATATTGTGAATGGTTGGCGAATGAGCCATTACTATCTAGCAGTTGAACGACGGAATCGAGTTGATCCATCGGGCCTCCGTTTATCATGGAGCGAGTCAAGGACAAAAACTTGTTGTATTACGTTCAATGATTCTATCCAAAGCGAGCCAGAAGGTACAAGGACTTCACATCAAATGGCTTTGCCCTCTGCACAAGAATATTTTCGAAAAATCCCTGCATTAGATGTATCCTTGAGCACTTGCGCGCGTAGCTCAACGGATAGAGCATCTGACTTCGGATCAGAAGGTTGGGGGTTCGAGTCCCTCCGCGCGCACACGTTAAGCCCCTGGTGCCTTTCACACCGGGGGTTTTTCTTTTTATGAACTCTACGCTTGAATAATTCTGATTCCATTGAGAAGGATGATTGCCACTGCAATAAAAATTCCGAGTTGACGTGCGGGTAGCCTGCCAACTAAACGAGCGGCGATCGGTGCGGCCAGGACTCCTCCAAGTGCCAATCCTCCGACGGTGGACCAGTCGAGATCAATCCGATTGAAATTAATAAGAAAGCCAATGCTTGCAGATACGGCAACGACAAACTCAGCGGCGCTGACCGTGCCAATTACTTTTCGAGGTTGTGTGGCCGTCGTAGAAAGAAGTGTTGGAGTAACCAATGGACCCCAACCACCGCCACCAGATGCATCTACAAAACCACCAGTAAAACCTAAGAAAGTTAAAAAATTAGGGTTTTTAATCTCCACCATATTAACTTGAGCTTCGGTCTTTACGATGTTTCGATATAAGAGTAGAAAGCCGAGAAATAACAAAAGTGTTGAAATGAATATCTTTGATGTGGATAGATCAATGAAGGAGAGGAAATTCGCGCCTAAGAATGCTCCAATTCCACCTGGAATTGCTAGGCGAATGAGGATCTTTTTATCAATATTTTCGGCATGCCAGTGAGAAACGCCAGATGCAAGCGTTGTGCCCATCTCTGCGGCATGTACAGCGGCCGATGCAACTGCAGCACCGGCACCCATCGTCACTAGAAGAGTCGAACTCGTTAACCCAAAGCCCATCCCCAGCGCACCGTCAATTAATTGGGCGAAAGCTCCAATAAAAGCGAAGGCTATCCAATTCACAAAAGCTCCTTCATGATGAGATCAACATTTTCGTTGACCGGCTTAGTTCCATCCAGAATTAAATCTGGGTGAGTCGGACGCTCGTAATCCTGGCCAACTCCTGTGAAGTTAGGGATTTGCCCTGCCGCCGACTTTTTATACAAGCCCTTTGGATCGCGTGTTCGACAAATTTCTACTGGCGTATCAACAAATACTTCAAGAAATTCACCATCTTGAAAAATAGATTTCGCGCGTTGGCGATCAACTTCGAATGGACTTATGAGCGCTGTAATGACAATCAAGCCTGCATCAACCATCAACTTTGCAACCTCAGATGTTCTACGCACGTTTTCGGCTCGATCCTCAGGGGTGAAACCGAGATCCATATTTATACCTAACCGCAGATTGTCGCCATCCAGAACATATGCGTGCGCTCCTTGAGTGAGCAGCCTTTTCTCAAGCGCGTTTGCAATAGTGGATTTACCTGATCCAGATAGGCCAGTGAGCCAGACGGTTCGAGATTTTTGATTCTTTTGCGCCGACCTAACGCTCTTCGTTACTTCGTAATCTTGAAGAACAACATTGGATGCACGGCGCAGTGAGTGTTGGATCATTCCAGCGCCAACTGTTTTAAGAGTTAAACGATCAATAAGTATAAAGTTTCCAAACTCTCGTGACTGGCTATAAGGCTGCATAACCATTGGAATATCAGTTGCAATCTCAACTAAACCAATCTCATTCATTTTTAAAGCATCGGATGAAATATGCTCTCCGCTGTTCACATCGACCTTATGTTTAATCTTTGTGATAATCGCAGGAGAAGTAGTTGGTCCAGAAACCATGAGATATGAACGGCTATGAATGAGTGGATCTTCATTTAGCCAGACAACGTGTGCGGCAAATCGATCTGATGGGATTAAATCTGCTGGGTTTTTGGCGACTAAATCTCCGCGTGTTGCATCGACTTCTGGCTCCAAGACAAAGGTAATTGCATCATCTTCCAAAGCCTTTTCAACATCACCAGTGAAGGTCACGATTTTTGCAATCTTCGCCTTCTGATTACTTGGATAAATAACTATCTCATCCCCGGCGCTAAATGAACCGGCTTGAACGGTTCCTGCGACTCCACGAAAATTCTCAGCTCTAGCAATCATCTGGATTCGCATTAAGCCATCAATCTCTACATCCTTAGGCGCAACCCAACTCTGGATCGAATCTTGAAGTGTAGGACCGACGTACCACGGCATATTCTGGCTCGGGAAAACAACGTTATCGCCCGCTAATGCACTGATAGGCACGATGTGAACATCCGATAGGCGCAAACGATCAGTAGCCGCTGTTATTGCCTGCGATATTTCATCAAAAACTTTTTGTGAATAATCCATGGCGTCTAACTTATTTATAGAGATTATTATGCGATTTACGCCCATTAATGAGCAGATTGTTAAATGACGAAGTGTTTGAGTGCGCACACCCTTAGTTGCATCAATTAAAACCAGCGCTATATCTGCCCTTGAAGCGGCAACAACCATGTTGCGGGTGTACTGCTCATGGCCAGGAGCATCGGCAATAATTAACCTTTTGCCGTTTAGGAGTGACATTGAACGGTAAGCGACATCAATAGTTATTCCTTGCTCGCGCTCTGCCTCCAAACCATCGGTCAGTAAACTAAAGTCAATCTCTCCAGCTGGGATTGTTGATCCAGTTCTACGAACTTTTCTAGCCGCGCCGATTGTGTCGTGTGGAACGCTATCGGTTTCAACAAGAAGACGGCCGATTAAAGTACTTTTACCGTCATCAACACTGCCGCAGGTAAGTAGACGGATAACAGAGGTTGTCATTAGAAGTAACCCTCCGTCTTCTTCTTCTCCATAGAATCCTCTTTGTCACCATCGATGAGTCGCGTAGCTCTCTCACTGAGTTTTACATGTAAGACTTCTTCTACAACCTCTTCAAGTGTCATGGCATTTGATTCAACTGCTGCCGTCAATGGGTAACATCCCAATGTTCTAAAACGAACTCGTTTCATAACGGGTGTCTCATTATTAATTAGTGGAAAACGTTCATCATCGACCATAATTAATTGGTCACCGCGCTGAACCATAGGTCTCTCTTTTGAAAAATATAGGGGATTAACTTCGATGTTTTCCTGATAGATGTAGCGCCAAATATCAGTCTCAGTCCAATCTGAGATTGGAAAGACACGCATTGTTTGCTCTGGCAATAACCGCGTGTTGTACGTGCGCCACAGTTCAGGGCGTTGTTCACGCGGATTCCATCTATGGCCTGGATCTCGCACACTAAAAATTCGCTCCTTGGCTCTGCTCTTTTCCTCATCTCGGCGTGAACCACCAATTGCGGCATCAAAACCATGAAGATCCAAAGCCGCCTTTAACTTTAAGGTGAATGGATTTACTCCAGCTGCTACGCCCTCTTGATTGGTATATACGATGAGCTGAGAGTTTGTTTGAGCAACGATGCGATCACGGAACTCAATCATCTCCTTAAATTTCCAGGTTGTGTCAATATGTAGCAAAGGAAAAGGTACAGGCGAGGGATAGAAAGCTTTTCTCGCTAAGTGCAACAAAACAGATGAGTCTTTACCGATTGAGTACATCATCACAGGTTTACGAAAGGAGACTGCCGCCTCTCGAAATATTTCGATAGATTCGTTTTCTAACTCTCTTAATATTTGATTTTCTACTCGCATCAATTGGCTTCAATCTTCTTAAAGTTAAAATCAGAAATCTTTTTCCCACTATTGGCCAAATATTTATCCTGAACGGTTCGAGAGGAGTCCTGTTTGGCAGTCGTTGGAATTCTTGCTAACTTATTGAAATCCGTAAAGCCTTCCCAAGCTGAGAAATGCTGAATCTCGTCAATTATTTTGGTGTCTTGCAACGTTTCATAATCAACATCTAAAACTGCACACCCATGGCTTTTAGCAAAGTGGATGTACCGACTGTAAAATTTCTCGTACTCATCAATAAATTTATTTAGCTCAGTTTCATCAATATCGATTTCGACGCCCTCGGTAGAAGCCGTGTGCCACTTGCCCGTCTTGTTTGCCTTTTTATGCGAGACAAAGCGATCTAGATGATTTCGGCGTAAGAAAATAATATGAGGTTTGTGCTCGGTAATAATCGACTCTAAAACTGGGTCCGAAAGGTGAGTAGGGAAAACCTTAATAATATGAATCCCATGAATCTTCTTTATCGCCCTTATTGTCCTAGTTGCGCTTAAGGTAGATGACTCAAATCGATACGTACGCCATTTTTGCCTCTGAGTTTTAAAGTTCAAATAAAACCGAAATGAGAAAAATGGATAGTAACGATTGAGCCGTTCAATCACTGAACTCCAGTGATTAAATGCAAAGAACTCCCCATGGTACCTAAACCCAATATTTTCTTGCGAAACCAAACTCCCCAGTGCATGCGTGCCTGAGCGTGGGAAAGATATAACTAAGACCAACTTTGATTTCACCGGCTTTACCCTACCGAGCCGCTCCTTTACGAAATATATCCCAGATTTAGGCAGAGCCTTAAAATTCAAAAGAAGCTTTTTAAAGGTCGTGAGGCCTTGCTTGTTTTTCTTGGGTGTAGAAACTCCTTGAGACATGTCGAAATCCTAGCAGGATAGACCCATTCTTCATGAGACGAACACCTTTGCATGCATTCTTGGTAATCTAGCCAAATGCAATTAGGTGAGAATAACTCGTTGAATCGCTCAACAACATTTTCTCAGGAAATTCAAGTGATTTCAGATAATCGTTTATCTCGTCGTAAAAAAATGAAAAAATATCCAAAGGTATCTGTTGTGCTTTCTACCGTAAGACCAGATGATCTAACTTCAATACTATCCCAAATTAAGTTACAAACTTTAAAGAGCTTTGAATTAGCAATTGGACTGCATGGAATTCAATTGAATGCAAAACACAAATTATTAATAGGTGAATTAAACAAACGAGATATAAAAGTAAAAGTTGAGAAATATCCCGAGACATCAACTCTTGGATTTATATTAACCGACCTTGCTGGCAAAACATCTGGAGACTTTGTTGCCAAGATGGATGATGATGATTATTACGGGCCAGAGCACTTACGTGATCTAGTAGATGCAATAGTTGATAAGAGTGCAGACGCTGTAGGGCGGGCAATGAACTATGTTTATCTAGAGCCGCTCGATTTAACTGTTCGTCGCTTTGGGGTTCAAGGCACCCAAGCGGTTGAGATTTGGAGTGATTGGGTCTGTGGTGGAACTATTTTAGTTTCTCGCTCTGCTGGCGAATCCGCTGGGTGGTTTGGGAACGGCACGACTGCCGTGGATAGATACATACTTGGCCGAATAACTGAAAATGGTGGAAAGATTTGGCGAACTTTTGGCGCTGGCTATATCTATAAGAGGAGCTTCACTTTCCATACCTATGTAACTAATTATTCAAAGTATCTCAAAAACGCGAATCAGCAAGTAGTTGGTCTCTGGCAGGACCGAGTCTTTGGAACACAATGACTAAGCCACCGATATTTAGATATGAAAGACCGGCAAATCTTGCTCTAGTTAAAACACCCACCCTTTCAGTAGCAATCATCACAGCCTGCCGAGATGGTCAAGAAAAACTTGATCTTCTGATGGCCTCTCTCGCCGCGCAGACCTATCCAAAAGACCTTGTGAGTGTGCATGTAATCGATGACGGCAGTGAAATACCAATAATAATTCCTCCAATCGCTCCCAAAAAGAGCAGGGTAATTCGATATAAAAATACCCAGAACAGCTGGGGCAAAACTGCGGCCACCAATGATGTGACAGCAACAATTAAGGCCGATGTTTATTGGTTTGTAGATGCCGACATGGTTTTTGAAAAAGAGCATTTGGCGCACCATATGAAATGGCACCACGATAGTGATGATTATGCAGTTTTGGGCTGGAAGCGTTTTGTCCAACAGTGGGATTATTCGCCACACGCTGCGTTTGAAATGATTAATTTTGGAAAATTTGCGGAAATGCATGCAGAGAGTTGGGGCAAAGATCTCTGGGAAAAGCGAATTGAACGAACTTCAGATTTATTACACCCAGCTCTAGATGGTTATAGATCTTTTGTTGGAGCTACATTTTCAATCAAAAGCGCACTCTGGAGGAAACTTGGTGGTTACAGGCGTGAATTAGTGACTGGGGAAGATACGGAATTGGGTTGGCGATTATTCATGGAGGGTATCCGGATTCTTCCAGAACGATCAGCTCTATCCTGGCACTTGGGTTACAGCACCGTTGAATCAAATAAGGAATTGATTGACCGACACAATCAACCCTCGTTAGCCCAATTCATTCCGGAGATGAAAAAAACTCGTGCGCGTGCAACGAATTCATGGGTAATCCCAACATATGAAGCGATTATCGACGTAAGAAGCTGCAATTTGCAGCAATTAAAGGGTATTTGTTCACGTTTAACATCGCTTCCGGGAACTCAGGCTAACTTCATATTGCTTGGTAGTTGGAGTCACTTAAAGAAGCGTTACTCACCTGTGAGCGATAAGTACGCAGACTTACGCGAAATACTAAATTGGTTAAAGAGTGAAAGTAACTTCACTTTTGAGGAAGTGGGCGAAGAAAATCTTGAGATTGGTAATATTTTATCTCGATTTTCTAATGCACCAATCCCATTCCATCTCTTCATTGAAGGTGATTTCGATGGTGATTTCGACAGTAAACAATTGTGCGACTACCTACTTGCCAATGAGTATGGAATGGTCGGTTTAGCGACCAAAGCCGATAGACGTGCATTTGCGCTCTTTCAGCCTGCTTTAGCTCGCTCAATCTCAACACCTGGATCGATTTACCAGAATCTTTCAGCCACGTGGGGTGTTTTATGGTTAACCCACGAGAGCTTCATTGAAATTAATAGCGGTAGTAAATTCCGACGTGCCCGGTTCATAAACTTTTTAAAACGTGAAGGTAAAAAAGTTAATTCACCACAACAACTTCTGATATTCATCAAGAAACTAATTGGTGTCTTACTCCTCAAAGCTCTAAAGCGATCGTAAGTAAGGCGTCTATAAGTTAAATTATTCGTCCAAGGCCATATGAGTATTGAAGATCAATCCCTTTTATATTTAACTGCTCGGACGCTGAATTCGATCGTTTGCTCTTATGTAGGCAACCGTTGTATTTGTTTTTTGACATTTTTTTCATTTCCTCTTCTGGTTAGTTTCTTGCTAGATTAAAATTGCCACTTATTGTGGAGGTTTTTATTCTTACTACTTTGCTGCTGCCCGTTGATGAGTCATTAGAACCATCAAGTGAAATCTCAGAGTTCAATTCACCACTTACTGAGTTTCCATCAACATCAACTTCTAAATCTGGAGCAACATGAACTTTTATGTCACCACTAATACTCTTTAACGTGTAATCGCAAGCCGAAAAAGTGTGTGTTGCTATAGAGCCTGATACCGTTTTGACAACGCATGTAGTCGTAGGGTTTTGACTAATCTCAACGTCACCTGTTACAGACTTAATCTGTAGACTTTCGAGAGTTTGATTAACTTCGACATCACCAGTAACTGTTTTGATGCTGACTTTAGAACTACGGGGAAGCGCTATTTCGGCGGAGAGGCCTTTTAATAAGTCCTCACTGATACCCAAAAATCTGCGTCCCT
>JACSDF010000036.1 GCA_015660815.1 Actinomycetota bacterium | reverse complement strand
CAATTGAAGGTGGTCAATTCTACATAATGACGATCTCGAATTGGGATACGGTTTTCGCGGGCTAGCTATATAAAGAAAAAGCGAGAGCAGATGGCCGTCGAGGGACCCATCTGCTTTCGCTTTTCTTCTTTGATACCCTGCCACAATGCGTTTAGATTTCCTTGCAGCACTCACTGGCGTAATGATTGCCCTGCAAGCTCGGGCCAATGGAGAGCTTTCTTACCGATTAAATAATGGTTTACAGGCCGCTCTTGTCTCATTTGGTTCAGGTCTAATCATCATTGCCACCATTTCACTATTTAATCCAGCGATTAAGGTGGGAATTTCTAACCTTCGGAGTGCGGTCAAAACCGGTGAAATAGCTCGTTGGAAACTATTTGCTGGAGCGCTAGGTGGATGTTTCATCGCAATTCAAACTCAAATCGTTCCACTTATCGGTGTAGCAATCTACTCAGTTGCATCTATTGCTGGCCAAACCGCGACCTCTTTGCTCGTTGATCGAATTGGGCTGACAGGTGGGGGCAAAAAGGCGATTACCAAGCGCCGAATTACTGCAGCGGTTCTTACAGTAATAGCGGTTTTAGTTTCAGTTTTAGATCGAATAGATGCCCAAAATTTATCTATGATTGCGGTGATTGCAGGTTGTATTGCGGGTGGAGGGGTTGGAGTCCAACGCGCACTCAACGGTCAGATAAATGAGCACACTCATCAAAGCTTTACAACTTCGCTATTAAACTTTGTTACAGGGACACTGCTTTTATCGATTCTAATTCTTATTGGGGTCGCAACGCATCGCATAAATTTAGTCCCACTTCCTTCGGGTCCGTGGTGGATTTATACAGGGGGTGTAATTGGAGTAATTTATGTCGCCTTTACTTCCACCATTGTCCAACATTTAGGCGTATTAACGTTTACTCTCTTTAGTGTTGGCGGACAGCTAGTTGGCTCTCTTGTCATTGATTTAGTTTTTCCTACCGCTGGTGTGCACGTTAGTGCCTATTTAATCACTGGAATAGTTATGACGTATGCGGGAGTTGTCGCCGGTGGCGTAAGTAGTTCACGAGTGCGGAAACCAGCGAGGCACAAATAAAGAAAGCCGCAATTGCGTATGACCATGTTTTTACCCATGGCAAAGTGGCGGCGTAATATCCAGCCAATGTAATTCCAACTCCCCACAAAAGCGCACCTAAGGCATTCGCTGAGAGAAATTTGTAGTAGTTCATCTGTGATGCACCTGCGATTGGTGGAACAAATGTTCTGATCCATGGGAAGAATCGCGCGGCGACAACTGCCCACCAGCCAGTTTGCTCATAGAAACGTTCAGAACGAGCAATCATCGATTTCATGCGAGGAGAATCGTGTTTATCTAAATATGGTCGACCAACTAGGCGACCCAAAACAAAGCCAACCTGGTCACCAAAAAACGCTGCAATAAAGATAACGCTGACAAGAATAACTATGTTTACATCATCATGTGCGGCCGCTACTAATCCGGCGCTAAACAGGATTGAATCACCCGGAAGGAAAAAGCCGAACAATATGCCGGTTTCAATAAAAACTATCGCTCCAACTACCAAGTAGATCACGTATGGCGCTAAGGAAGATAGTTGGGAATCAAAAGATGCAGCAAGTTCAATCATACTGACCTCTTCACCGCCGCAGCGACTGCTTTTGTTACATTGGGATCAAAAACACTAGGAACAATAAATGATGCATTAAGTTGTTCAGGAGATACACAATCTGCAATTGCTTCAGCCGCAGCAACTAGTAACTTATCGGTAATTTTGTGCGCATTTGCATCTAATAAACCACGAAAAATACCAGGGAATGCCAACACGTTATTGATTTGATTTGGTTGATCACTGCGACCGGTTGCAACAACTGTCGCATATTTACGTGCAATCACTGGATCAATTTCGGGATCTGGATTCGCTAGCGCGAAGATAATTGAATTTGGTGCCATTGATGCGACATCGCGCTCGGTTAACACATTCGGTGCGCTCACGCCTATAAAAACATCCGCACCCTTCATCGCACCCGAAATATCCCCGGCATAATTTTCGGGATTACTATTATCGATAAACCAATTACGCATCTCATCATCAGAGCGAAGCAAAGATTTTGAAATTACTCCATCTTTGTCAAAACCAACAATTTGTGACGCTCCGCGTAAAACTAACAAACGTGCAATAGCAGTTCCAGCCGCGCCAGCGCCACTCATCACTATTTTGACATCTTTTAGCTCTTTATTGACCAGCCTTAAGGCATTTCGTAGTGCTGCCGAAACGACAATCGCAGTGCCGTGCTGATCATCATGAAAAACTGGAATATCTAAAAGCTCTCTTAATCGGCGTTCAATTTCAAAGCACCGCGGGGCTGAAATATCTTCCAAGTTAATTCCTCCATATACCGGAGCAATTAACTGAACCGTGCGAACAATTTCATCTACATCTTGAGTATCAAGACAGACCGGCCAAGCATCAACATCGGCAAAACGCTTGAACAGTGCGGCCTTGCCTTCCATCACCGGAAGCGCGGCAGCTGGGCCAATGTTTCCAAGTCCCAAAACCGCCGAACCATCGGTTACGACGGCAACGGTATTGCGCTTAATAGTTAAACGCCTAGCATCGGCCGGATCATCAACAATTGCTTGGCAAATTCGAGCGACGCCAGGGGTATAGGCACGCGATAAATCATCGCGAGTCTTCAGCGGAACTTTAGAAGTAACTTCAATTTTTCCACCCAAATGTAATAGGAACGTTCGGTCACTAACCTTGCGAACAGTCAGACCTGAGTTTTTAGAAAGCGCGAGCGTAATTTCCTCTGCATGTGCCAAGTCTGTGGTATCGCAGGTAATATCCAGAACAACTTTTTCTGAATGTGACTCAACTACATCAAGCGCAGTAATTGTTGCACCTGCACCTGAAATAATCGTTGTAGCTAGCGCAACCGGTTGTGATGAAGGTGGGCCCTCAACACGGATTGTGATTCCGTAGCCAGGAGATGTCGACGCCACCTACACAACACCGTATAAGCGATCGCCAGCATCGCCAAGTCCAGGAACGATATATCCAAGTTCATTCAACTTTTCATCAAGAGCGCCAGTCACGATTGTGATTGGAACTGCACTTGCAGCGAACTCCTTTTCAACAGCGGCAATTCCTTCGGGCGCTGAGAGAATGCAAATTGCAGTAATGTCATTTGCTCCTAAATCAATTAAGTAATGAAATGCGGCAATCAAAGTTCCGCCCGTTGCGAGCATGGGATCTAACACAAAAACCTGACGCCCAGATAAATCATCTGGCAATCGGTTGGCGTAAGTGCTGGCCTGAAGCGTTTCTTCATCGCGAACCATTCCAAGAAAGCCAACTTCAGCCGTTGGAATTAATTTGCTCATGCCTTCAAGCATTCCAAGGCCCGCGCGTAGGATAGGAACTACAACGGGTCGTGGTTCGGCTAATTTCAATCCATTTGTTTTAGTAACTGGTGTTGTTATCGCTACAACGTGCGTACGAACATCTCGAGTGGCTTCGTAGGCAAGAAGAGTTACAAGCTCTTCTACTAGACGGCGAAAAGTCGGCGAATCGGTACGTTCGTCGCGTAAAACCGTTAATTTATGGGCTATCAGTGGGTGATCTGCAA
This sequence comes from Actinomycetota bacterium, assembly GCA_015660815.1. Taxonomy (GTDB): domain Bacteria; phylum Actinomycetota; class Actinomycetes; order Nanopelagicales; family Nanopelagicaceae; genus Planktophila. The sequence goes on along the minus strand of JACSDF010000036.1, from coordinate 5,010 downwards.
CATGTACCTTCATACCCCTTACCTTACAGGGGTTTCATTCCTTTCCAATGAGTGGAACTATAAGCGTATGCCTGAATTCGACGACGACCTCGAGGATGACATCGAAGAATTCGATGTCCAAGACGAAGTCGGCGTGCCACAGACGAAAGTAATTAGCCTGCCTAACGAATTGGATATTGCAGTGGCGGCTTGGCATGAAGACGGCCGTTGGACCTTAGGTATTTTGCCCGACCCCACGGATATTACGCAGATAATAACTAGTCTTAAATCACAGCAGACAAATGGCGGAGCTATTGCGTTGATTTCAATAGATGAAGAGTTTTTTATTCTAATTCGAGTTCTCGGATCACACATCTCATTATTCTTAAGTGATTCATCATGTGCTTTTGATTACCCAGTTGCCGAAGAGTTATTAGAGATTGCCGATTTACCAATGCCTGAAGATGACGATGATTCAAATCCAATTGGTCATATTGAGATTTTGTCAGATCTCGGAATGAATGGTATGGAAATTTCTGCACTGTGTGATGACCCGGAACTATTTCCTGACGAACAACTAGAAGCAATAGCAAATCGATTGGGTTTTGGGGATCAGTTTGCCGAACTTTTGCAACTGTGAACGATGAAGAGTTAATGCGTGAAGCAATTGAAGCGGCGCGCAAATCCAATACAAGTGGAGATGTTCCTGTCGGCGCATTGGTCATCAATCAAAGTGGTGAAATTATTTCAATTGGCTATAACGAACGTGAACTTCATGGTGACCCTACGGCCCATGCTGAGATTGTTGCTCTAAGGAAAGCAAGTGAAAAAACTAAGACATGGCGCTTAGACAATCACACTCTCGTAGTAACGCTTGAACCCTGCGCAATGTGTGCAGGAGCAATTGCTCAAGCGCGCATTTCTAGGCTTGTCTTTGGAGCCTGGGATGAAAAAGCAGGTGCAGTTGGCTCTGTTTGGGATATTTTGCGAGACCCACGTTCATTATTTAAAGTTGAAGTCCGAGCTGGTGTTTTGAAAGATGAATGTGCGCTACTTCTTAAGGATTTTATACAAGGAGTTCGTACGAAGGATTAAGAATCACCATCGATCCATTTTCCTCCCCGACCATCCCTTCGGCGCGTAATAGGGATCCAACTTCGAGGCCAGCGATATCTCGTCGCCCCAAGAAATGGAGCGAGACTCCACCAGTTTCATCCCAAATCTCTACTTGCAAAGTTGGAGCCGCACCACGTGGTGCGGATTTAATTGATTTTACTTCACCTTGAACTTTGGCACGCTTTCGCCATTGAATATCACCGATTGAGGTAACGTTTTTTGTGTGGTGGCTAATCGGTTCTATATTTACGGGTTCAGTTTTCTTGATAGGCGCTTTCAAAACAGTCGTGGATTCTGGCTTTTCTTCATGAGACTGGTGAATTTCAATGTTGGAGATTGACGTAATGCGGTCGACATCGAAAGGAACGATAGTCGCAACGACTCTCTCCAATTGAGATATCGGTGCAGCGATTTGTTCGGCGGTCTGATCATGTAATAAGCGACCTAAGAATCCAGAGTAAGCACGACGCGGCAATAGCAAAGTCAATTCAACATCGCTGCGCTCGGTCATGCGCCTTGCATAATTCAAAGCTGAATTAGCCAGACGTCGATCCGGACAGTCGATTAATTCGAGGGCTACATCATTTACTGCATCGGATGCCGCCCAAGCTTCTTGAATCTCCTCAGCACGTCGATCATCAATTACGAAGTGAACCGCGGCCAAGTTACGGGGATTAAGGCTTCGGGCATATCGAATCGCACCAACTGTAGCGATATCGAGGCTATCTACTAAGACGGAGACATCGTGCCGAGTAATTGAGGTTGCCCGCTTTTGATGCTCTTTAACTGAGAGTGCTTCCTGCTCACTATCGTACTTCTTGCGTAAACGAAGGAAAGATACAACTAAAATCGGTGCGACAACCAAAACCAGCCATGCGCCTTCCGTGAATTTAACAACTGAAAAGATAATCACAATGAGGAAGGAAATTGAACCGGCTAATCCATTGATAAATACTTTATATCTCCACGCCCCGGTTCTGTTTCGCAGAGCATGGCGAGTCATCCCAAAGCCAGCTAAACAGAAGCCAGTGAATACACCAAGTGCGTAGAAAGCTACAAGGTGTTCAACCGATCCTGCTGTAAAGAGAACTAAAAATATTCCGCCACCCGCAAGGAGAAGAATTCCATTTGAAAATGCCAAACGGTGACCACGTTTGGTCAATTGTCGAGGCAAGTATCCATCGGTTGCAACGAAGTTACACAATAGCGGGAAGGCGCTATATGTTGTATTAGCCCCAGCAAACAAAATTAACATTGTTGCGAGCTGAACCATCACGAACATAAAAGTGCCAAAGGCACCGTCGCCAACGATGGCCTTTGCAATTTGGGAAATAACAGTCGGTGTACCTGATTCATAAGGCATCGCATAAACCTTGTGAGCAAACCAAGAAACACCGAGAACTAGTGTGCCAAGTAGTCCACTCATTATAAACAAAGTGCGGCGAGCGTTAACGTGTTCAGGCTTCTCGAACAATGCCACGCCATCAGAGATGGCTTCTAGTCCAGTCAAAGATGAACCGCCATTAGCAAATGCGCGGAGTAAAATGAATATCGCAGCAAAAGTTAGAAGACCTTGCTCTTGGCCGACTTCAATGGCACCTGGAAGGTTAGTTGCCAATTGATCCAGAGTGCCATTAAATTGACGGTAAAGACCCATTGAAAAAACGATAAACATGCAGGCGATGAAGAAGTAGGTTGGAAAAGCAAAGGCTTTACCTGCTTCTTTAACGCCGCGAAGGTTTCCAAATGTTAAAAGAACAATCACTAACAAGATCATAGGAATTTTCCAGGGGTGTAAGCTTGGAAAAGTTGAAATAATCGCAGCAACGCCAGCGGCGGATTGAATCGCAACAGTCACAATGTAATCAAGCATTAACGCTACGGCCGCAATTTGCGCCACGACTGGGCCAAAGTTTTCTCGCGAAACAATGTAAGCGCCACCAGTTTTTGTATACACATTAATTACATTGCGATAAGAAAGCGTAATTATTGTTAAGATAACAAGAACTACGGCCGTCATCGGCATCAAAATTGCAAATGCCGCTAAGCCAAATGCTGGCAACAAGGCGATAAGAATCTGCTCTGAGCCATAAGCTGAGGATGAAATACAGTCTGAGGCTAGAATTCCGAGTGCAAAACGCTTTTTTAATCGCTGATGAACAAGTGTGTGCCTATTTAGCGCATTTCCTAGGAGCTTTCGTTTAATTTTGTAGGCAAATGTATCTTTCAGATGTGCATGATCCTGCAGGACAACTGGTGAAGTGGCATCGTCGGTCCACGCTTTTGGCACTCTCACTCCTTAATTAGTCGCGAAAAACGCAACGCAATTGCAATGACCCTATCGTAGAGCGCGCAGAGTTCAACTTCTTGCAGGCTGAGCGTATGCTCGCCCTATGCATACACAGTTATATATCGATGGCCAATGGGTGGATGGAGTCGGCAAGGTCGCCGTCCATGACCCCAGTGATGGATCAGTTATTGCCGAAGTTTCACTCGCTGGCGATGCCCAATGTGAAGCGGCAGTAGCGGCTGCCGATGCGGCGGCGGTGACGTGGGCCAATACCGCGCCTCGATATCGCTCAGAAATACTTCGTAAAGCATTTGAAATTATGAGCGGTGAGATTGAAGTGATTGCCACTCTAATTTCTCGCGAAAACGGTAAAGCAATGCCTGATGCTCGTGGTGAAGCTGCTTATGCCGCTGAATTTTTCCGCTGGTTTGCCGAGGAAACTGTTCGTACTCCTGGCGATTTCCGCAAATCCCCATCAGGGGACAAGAGGATATTAGTAACGCACCAACCTATTGGTCTCTCAATTCTCATTACACCTTGGAACTTCCCAGCGGGCATGGCTACTCGCAAAATTGGTCCGGCTGTAGCGGCGGGCTGCACGATGATTTTAAAACCTGCGACCGAAACACCACTTACTGCCATGTACATCGTCGACATTATGGAGCGTGCAGGTCTACCAAAAGGTGTCTTGAACTTGGTACTTCCAGAAAAGACAGGTCCTGCAATTTCAAAGATGTTGCACGATCCACGTGTTAAGAATCTTTCATTTACGGGTTCTACTGAAGTTGGCCGAGTACTTTTGAAGGAGGCGGCAGATAAAGTCATTCGTTGTTCAATGGAGCTAGGTGGAAATGCGCAAGTGATTATTCATGATGATGCCGATCTAGCAGTAACAATTCCGCAATTACTCCTAGCTAAAATGCGTAACGGAGGGGCAGCTTGCACGTCAGCAAATCGAATTTATGTTCAGCGCCCAATTGCAGAGAGATTTATTGCCGAGTTTACTAAATCCATGTCTGCGTTCGTGATGGGCCGGGGTATTGATGCAACTACAACGCTTGGTGCAAGTGTTTCAATGAAAGAGCGTAATAAAATCGCTGAGATTGTTGATGAATCGATTGCTGCTGGCGCAAAAGTAGGTATTGGTGGAACTAAACCCGATGGTGACGGAGCTTTTTATCCTGCAACCGTTTTAACTGTTGAAAGAGATAATCCAATTCTTAACCATGAGATTTTTGGACCAGTTGCGCCAATTGTAATTTTTGACACCGATGCAGAAGGTATTGCATGGGCTAATGACACCGACTTCGGGCTCATTAGTTACGTATTTTCTAAAGATCTCACCCGCGCATTGCGGACCGCCGAAGCGATGGAGTCCGGGATGGTCGCTATAAACAAAGGTGTGATTTCAGATCCTGCAGCCCCATTTGGTGGAGTTAAACAATCTGGCTTGGGCCGCGAAGGCGGCTTTGATGGAATCCATGAGTTTCTACAAACTAAATATATCGGCGTCGAAATTTAGAGAATTAAACTCGACCTGCATACGGCATCATCCCATCCATGCCGTACATATCTGAATAACGAAGACCAGATTTAGTAGATCGCGCTTCCCAAACCATTCCATT
>JACSDF010000035.1 GCA_015660815.1 Actinomycetota bacterium | reverse complement strand
GGTAAAGCGCGTGAGCACAATTTAATATCTGAGTAGTTTGGCGAATTCGTCGGCCCAAATCTGCCAACGCCATTTTTCCTCTACCCACTCTCGACCGGCCACTCCCATTTCACGTGCGAGTGTGGGATTGTTGAGTAGTTTAACGGCCTCCTTTGCAATCGCTTCAGTATCTAAACCATCGACAACTACACCTGTAACTCCATCAATTACGGCATCGGGTGCGCCACCAGAAGCGCCAGCAATTACTGGTAAACCACATGCACTTGCTTCAAGATAGACAATACCTAAACCTTCAACTTCAAGACCTGCAAATCGTGAACGCGAGGGCATCGCAAAAATCTCTCCACAACAAATGTAGCTGGGTAATTGCGCAAATTGGATTCGCCCAATAAAAGTAACGAAATCCTCTAAATGATGTTTTCGCACGAGCTCCATAAGGTGCTTTCGATAGGGTCCTTCACCAACTAGTAACAGGTGAGCGTTTGGTATTTCTTGAATAATGCTCGGCATCGATTCGATGAGTTTGTCCTGACCTTTGCGATGGACCAAACGTCCAACGCTAACAATAACTCTCTTCCCACTAAGCCCCATTGAGGTTTTAAGCTCCGTTGAATCTACTGGCGAGAAATGCTCAGTATCAATTCCTGGCGCGATTTTCACCATCGCCGATGCCGCACGTGAAGTTAAGGAGCGCGAAATCGCGCGGCGTGTAAACTCTCCGAGATAAGTGAGGGCATCCGTTGTCGAACCAATGCGACGCATTATTAGAGTAAATGGAAAAACCTTAGACCACCACACCTCGTGACCATGGGTTAAGGCGAGAATTTTCTTGGCACCGGCTCTTCGACAGGCCGCCGACATAATTGCAAGAGGTGCAGCGGCACCAAAGACCACAACCTCGGTTTCTAACTCCTTGATTACTCGAGTAATCGAACGACTCACTCGAGGCGTTGGTAAAAGTATTTTTTCAGAGTCACGTATGACTTTCACACCATAATCTGACTGCCAAGATTCGTCATACTCTCTCGTATCACCTTGCGAAGATGTGTACACCGTAATTGGCGACAGATTTGCGTGCTGTACTAAACCGATAATGAAACTTTCGATTCCTCCTGCTCGGGGACCAAAATCATTAGTTACAAAGAGTATGTCTTTCACTATCTGTGCGCTCCGACCAATGTTTTGCTACCTAAAGAATCCGGTGCAACCACGCGTGTCAGAGCCGAAAGCGCGGCTATGGCGCCTTTGGGTGCATACATACATCACAGGCTAACTCTCTTTGCGTGGTGGGCTCAACTCATGAACCGTTAATGGCCTGTGAAATTGCGCCAATACTGAGATGCTACCGCCATGAGTACTTCGGCCTCACTTGTAGTAGGCGTAGATGGCTCAACCACAAAATTCGGCTCTTCTCGCGGAGTTACCTCAATGGCAGATCGCACGGTTTTTCTCGAACGCCGGCGAGGCTTCGATGCCATTCTAATCGGAGGAAATACGGCGCGAACCGAACCATATAGTTATTCGCCAGTACCCCTCATTGTCATTTCGCGATCGACTATCAATCCACTGCCTGAAAATCCTGATGTGCATGTATGGAACTTAACTCCAGCTCAAGCCATCAGCCGTGCACAGATCGAATTTGGAGAGCGAATTCTAATTGAGGCCGGAGTGGGGATTATAAAGGAACTTCTCGCCGAGAAATTGATTGATGAGTTTTTTCTAACCGTTACTCCCGAACAAGATGGAGAAAACAAAATACTTTGGAAAGAAAGCCTAAGTAATTTTGCACAATGTGAGAAAAGCGAAATAGATGAAACTCTGTTTTTTCATGCTTACAACTAGAACGCTGAAATTACGGCCACTCCGCTAACTGCTAAAACTATTCCAACATATTGAATGCGATGTAAGCGCTCATGTAGGAATTTAAAGGCCAGAACAGCGGTGGCTATTGGATACATAGAACCTAAAACCATTGCCACCGATACAGAACCTCTATTACAGGCGATACCTAATAGTAAGTTCGCTAGAAAATCAGCTACACCAATAAAAATTAAACTTGGATATTCTCTTTTCGTGAATCCACCAAAACTTCGAGCACGAAGTGCAATCCCCATCGTCACAAAAAACGTGGCAGCGCGCATTGTTACCATTGTCATTAATGCACTTGACTGGGATCCAATGGAAATAAATGTCAACGCAGTTCCAAAACCAGCTGCGGCACCAAGCGCTAACAGGAGAGGGCGCAACGACAAACCACTCGTGAGTTCAGGACCGCTGGCACAAAAGGCACCGGCCAATGCCAACACAACTCCACACGAAGTTAAAAACGATAGTGACTCACCATTGAATAAGGCGTAACTCAATGGAATAACCGCACTCAGCGCGCTAATAGGCGAGACAACTCCCATGCTCCCTGAGGCTAACCCCGCATATAAACAGATAAGTCCAAAGTAGCCGAGAAAACCTGCACAGATTCCTGGAAGCACATAACCATCTGTGCCAAAAGCTGTGGCGTTCCCATCACCAGAGATTAAAACAAGAAAGATTCCGAAAAAAAGACCTAGAACCTGTGAGGCACCTAGAACGGCGATCGGTGCATGTTTCTTACTTAAACGCCCACCTTCAAAATCTGCCGTACCCCACAAAAAGCTAGATAGGAGCGCTAAAAACGGGGTCATAGAGGGAAGGGTACCGCCCCGCCTCCCGCGAATTTCACGCCTAATACATACTCTAGGAGCATGGATGCCAATGGCTTCGAGCGATTATTAGTTCAACTTCGCACCTTTACGCCCCGTGCCGAAATTGTTCTGGAGGAGGTCCCAGCACCGCAGAAACTTGCGACCTTTGCTTTCGCATTTTCAGTAGATGTAAGCAATGGAAAGCTCGGCAGTGAAGAGGATGAACTCGCTTCTGGCCGTTTTGTTTTACTCCATGAACCAGGTGGGCAAGAGAGTTGGGAGGGTGAATTTCGGTGCGTGACATTTGTACGTGCCGATGTGGATTCGGCTATGGCTCAAGATCCGCTTTTGCCCGAATTTGGATGGGGTTGGTTTTTATCAGCACTTGAATCGGCAGAGTGCACAATCGCGGCACCAAGTGGAACCGTCACGCAAATATCGAGTGCCTCTTTCGGAAAACTATCCCCACGTCATGACGAATCCGAGATTGAGATTCGAGCATCATGGACTCCAATAATTTCAGATCCATCTGAGATTTTAGATCACATCTCGGGTTGGTGCACACTCATCGCAGAGGTCGCTGGCTTAGAAGAGATTGCGCCCGGAGTTTCGACAATATTGCCTGCTCGAGCTCGTTAGTACAATACATGCAAGAACCGCACATGGAAGAGCCCCAAGAACCTGTTCCCCTACTTGTGCCTTCGCAAGGAACCCCGCAAGTAATTAACACGGAGCCACTTCTGAGCGATGCAATTACGCAACTTGCGGGTGGTTATGGAGCATTTGCAGTTGATGCTGAACGCGCTTCAGGTTTTAGATACAGCGCTAGAGCATATTTAATTCAAATTAAACGAAAAGGTGGTGGTCTTCATTTAATTGATCCAATTCCCTTTGGTCCAGCCCATCCTTTGCTCGCACAACTTAACGAACTCCTCAATAGTGACGAGGTGATTTTGCATGCAAGTACGCAAGATTTACCGTGTCTTCGCGAACTTGGAATCAACCCAACTCATCTATTTGATACCGAGTTAGCCGGGAGAATTGCTGGGCTTCCTCGCGTTGGACTTGGTCCGCTTTTAGAATCATTAATAGGAGTGGTGCTGGCTAAAGAACACAGCGCAGCAGATTGGTCTACTCGGCCTCTGCCACAAGAGTGGCTGACATATGCAGCGTTAGATGTTGAACTACTCGTTGAACTTCGTGATGCGATGCATGAGATTTTGCAATCGGCCGGAAAGTTGGAGTGGGCAGAGCAAGAGTTCGCCGCGATTCTCAAAGCACCACCACCTCCGCCACGTGTGGATCCATGGCGACGTACTTCTGGAATGCATAAAATTAAGCGCCGCGATCATTTAACTATCATCCGCGAACTGTGGATAGCGCGCGATGCAATCGCTTCAGACCAAGATATTGCCAGTGGAAAACTTCTCAATGATTCAGCGATTATTGAACTTGCCTTGACCGCACCGAAAACAAAAAAAGAGTTAGAGAAAGCGCTGCGTCCACTTGGTCTTCGCGCACGGTGGCTAGAGAACTCCCCCACATGGCTCGATGCTATTTCTCGCGCAGTAGCCCTGCCCGAAGATAAATGGCCTGCGATGCGAAGTAATGCAGATACTCTGCCGCCCATAAAACTCTGGCGAGATAAGTTTCCTGAAAAATTTGCACCGCTCTCGCATGCACGCGCGCTCATTGAAGGGTTGGCCAGGGCCAACTCGATTCCAATGGAAAATCTGATCTCCCCTGAGATCGTGCGCAGAATTTGCTGGTCTCCTCCTGCTCAATCCACCACAATCCGGGATGAACCAGCCGTTCGTCTGGCTCTAGCTGAACTAGGCGCTCGCCCCTGGCAGATCGATCTGATCGCCCCATACGTGGCCGATGCCCTACTAGAGCATGAGGCGCTTGAAATAGTTGAACCAGTGGATGAAACCACCCCTGAGAGTGATTGAGGATTGAGCGGCGGCAGTAAAAGCATTATCAATGTGGCTCACAAAACCCTTACTGATGGGTAACATATCCCCTAACCATTAGTAAGGGATTTCTTATGTCACGTTCAGTTGTCTTAGTCGATGCCGTTCGCACCCCATTTGGAAAAGCCGGCAGTTTATATGCCGGTACTCGCGCAGATGATCTTATGGTCCGCGCAATCCGTGGATTATTAGATCGCAATCCACTCGTCGATCGTTCTTCGATCGACGATGTTGCAATCGCCGCCGCAACACAAAGTGGTGATCAAGGAATGAACATTGGACGAAGCGCAGCTTTGTTATCAGGTCTACCTAATACCGTTCCGGGGTACTCCATCGATCGTTGGTGTGCCGGTGCACTTACTGCAGTGACAACAATTGCCGGTGCAATTGCAATAGGTGCAAATGAAATCGCAATTGCCGGTGGTGTCGAACATATGGGAAACCATCCAATAGGTGACGGTTTAGATCCAAATCCACGCTTTTTAGCTGAACGAATCGTTGAGCAAGATGCCTTAGCAATGGGTGCAACTGCCGAACGATTACATGATCGCTTCCCTACCATTACAAAACTTCGTGCAGATACATATGCGCTGAATTCTCAATTAAAAACCGCTAACGCATATGCGGCTGGTTTTTTACAACGCGATTTAATTCCTACTGCCGCGCGTAACGCCGAACTTGGATGGGCAATTGCAACAGTAGATGAACCTCCACGTCCAACAACTACCTTAGAAGGTCTATCAGGACTTAAAACCCCATTCCGTCCTGCCGGCAGAGTCACTGCCGGAAACTCATCGGGATTAAACGATGGTGCAACTGCCGCGTTACTTGCAAGTGAAGATAAAGCAATTGAACTCGGCTTAACGATTAAAGCACGACTAGTTACATTTGCTTTCGCTGGTGTTGAACCTGAAGTTATGGGTTATGGGCCAGTACCTGCAACTATCAAAGCTCTTAAGCAAGCTGGGTTAACTATTGAAGATATTGGACTCATTGAGATAAACGAGGCCTTTGCCGTGCAAGTCTTAGCCTTTTTGGAATACTTCGGAATCGCAGATGATGACGTTCGAGTTAACCCATTTGGTGGCGCAATTGCAGTAGGACATCCCCTTGCATCCTCAGGCGTGCGTTTGATGCTCAACTTAGCTCGAAGTTTTGAAGACCATCCAGAGGTCCGATATGGAATTACCACAATGTGCATCGGTCTCGGAATGGGCGGCACAGTTATTTGGGAAAACCCTCACTTCAAAGGAGATGTAAAGTAAATGTCTACCGAAATTAAACTGCCAGAGGGCGCTCCTGAAGAAGTTGTTACACATGCATTCGTACGTGATGTTGATTTAACTGCATTCGGTGGTGCCGGGAAGATGGCTCTGATTACGCTTGATAATGGGCATGACCACAATCGTCCAAATACTTTTGGTCCCGCCTCTTTAATATCTCTTAAAGATGCAATCGCCGATGCTATTTCACGTTCACCCGAAGCGATAGCGATTACTGGAAAGCCATTTATTTTCGCCGCTGGCGCTGACTTATCTGCCCTATCTTTTATTCAAAACCGTGATCAATCTCTTGCCATAGGCAAGTTAGGCCATGATGTTTTTCGAATGCTCGATGAGAGTTCAATCCCTACATTTGCATTTATTAATGGATTAGCTTTAGGCGGAGGTCTAGAAGTTGGACTTCACTGCACGTATCGCACGCTCGCAAGCACCGCATTTACCGCACTGCCTGAAGTCTTCCTTGGTTTAGTTCCAGGATGGGGCGGTGCAACAATTTTGCCAAAGCTCATCGGGCCAGAGCGCGCCGTGCAAGTAATTATTCTTAACTCACTAAATAACAACACCATGATGAAAGCCAAAGATGCCTTAAAACTAGGTGTTGTAGATGCGGTTTTCGATCCAGCTGATTTTATTGAACGCTCCATTGAATTTGCCGTATCAATTTTAAGCGGAAAATCCATTATCGAGCGCAAGGATTACAGTAATGATCCTGCATGGGAATCCGCCCTTGAGACAGGACGAAATGCAGCCCTGAAGAAATACGGGGGCGCTGAAATTGCCGCACCCATGAAGGCGCTAGAACTAATCGCAGCTGCACGAGGAAATACTCGTAGCGAGGGATTTGATGCAGAAGACCAAGTACTCGCTGATTTAACGATGAGTGATCCACTTCGTGCATCTCTCTATGCCTTTAACCTTATTCAGAAAAAGCGCAAAAAAGTCGAAGGTGCACCTAAGCCTGTGATGGCCCGTAAAGTTAGTAAAGTCGGTGTTGTTGGTGCTGGGCTTATGGCTTCTCAGTTAGCGCTTCTACTTCTGCGCAATCTTAAATGCCCAATTGTTATGAGCGATATTGATCAAGCGCGCGCTGACAAAGGTGTTGCGTGGGTCCACAATGAGTTAGCTAAAGCGGTGGAAAAGAAGCGCATGAGCCCTGAGTCGGCGGCTCGCCTAGCTCCACTAATCACTGGCTCTGCCGACCAAAATATATTTGCAGGGTGCGACTTTGTTATCGAAGCGATTTTTGAAGAGCTCGCGCTAAAACAAGAGCTCTTTAAAAAGTTGGAAGAGATTGTTTCGCCCGAATGCGTTCTAGCAACTAACACATCATCGCTCTCAGTTGAAAAGATGAGTCAGGGTCTGAAGAATCCCGAGCGAGTAGTAGGTTTCCATTTTTTCAATCCTGTTGCGGTGATGCCTTTGCTTGAAATTGCCCGCACAAGCAGTACTGATGATGCAACAACAGCCACGGCAGTTGCCGTTGGTAAAGAGCTCAAAAAGACAATGATCATCTGTAAAGATGCTCCAGGATTTGTCGTCAACCGGTTATTAACCCGCTTTATGGGCGAAATTACCGATGCCGTTGACGAGGGAACGCCTCCAGAAATTGCCGATAGTGCGATGAGTTCTACAGGTTTTCCAATGTCACCTTTCCAACTCTTAGATCTTGTTGGCCCTGGTGTGGCATTACACGTCTCCGAAACTTTGCATGAGAATTTAGGTGATCGATATCGAATCTCTCCAACCATGCAGGCGATGGTCGCTCAGGGGGTACGAAACTTTTATATCAAGAGCGAAGATGGTTCAATCTCCACAAATCCAGCCGCGCTTGCTTTAATACCAAAGGGTGGTTCACCATCAACGGCTGAACAAGTTCGTATGCGCGCATTGACCGCACTTGCAGTTGAAGCTCGAATGATGCTCGATGAAGGCGTTGTTGCCACGGCAGCTGAAATCGATTTATGCATGCTCATGGGTGCAGGATGGCCCATGCATTTAGGTGGAATTTTGCCGTACTTAGATCGCGAAGGTATTAGTGATTCTGTGTGCGGTTCGCGTTTTCATCCACGCGGGGTTGCATCTCTTCCTTAAAACTGCTGCTCCACTCAACAACACTTCGTGCAATGTTTTGAGCGGTTATTCCAATATCCCCTAAAATTTCACTGCGCTTTGAATGCTCTAAGAACTCAAGTGGAACTCCAATGGAGTGAAGTGGAACATGGACTCCAGAATCACGGAAAAGTTCAGATATCGAACTGGCTATTCCGCCATGTCGAATTCCATCTTCAAGTACAACAACGCTTGTGTAACGTTGGGCCATCGCAACCAAAGATTGCGGTAATGGTTTGACCCATCGGGGATCAATGACGGTAACTCCTACGCCCTCTCGATATGCTTGGGAGGCGGCCTCCACCGCTAGCGCCGCCATAGCTCCAACGCTAATCATGAGGACATCGGCGCTCTCACCACGATATAAAACATCTATGCCATCTCGTCGCTCAAAGGCTGGAATATCTATCTGAACCGCGCCTTTGGGAAAGCGCACCATGGATGGAGCATCATTGATATCTATCGCTTCACGAAGTAGTTCCCGTAACCGCGCTCCATCTCGCGGAGCGGCAACGTGCATGGTGGGCACAATTCCCGTCAACGCTAAATCCCAGATTCCATGGTGTGATGGCCCATCATCGCCAGTTATACCGGCGCGATCTAAGACAAAAGTAACCCCTGCCTTGTGCAGCGCA
>JACSDF010000012.1 GCA_015660815.1 Actinomycetota bacterium | reverse complement strand
GTAGGCTTAGTCCATGACTCAACTACCAGTTGCTCCACCAAAACTTCGAGGTTGGTTTCATCTCGGCGCAACTCCAGTTGTAATAATCGCATCTTTAGTCTTATTTATATTAAGTAAAGAGTCCTTTAAGTTTGCCGTCGCAATTTATTCAATCACTGCAATTTTACTTTTTAGTGTTTCAGCTATTTATCATCGAGTACCTTGGTCGCCTTCAAAGAAAAAGATTTGGCGCAGATTTGATCACGCCAATATCAACTTACTTATAGCTGGCTCGTGTACGCCTTTTGCAGTCACACTTCTTGAAGGACGAGATCGCACCATTCTTCTATCGGTTGTTTGGATAGGAGCAGCGCTCGGAGTCGGAATGCGTATTTTTTGGCTTGGCGCTCCCCGCTGGCTATACGTTGCTAGCTACCTTCTTCTAGGGTGGGCCGCAGTTGTATATATGCCACAGCTCTATCGTGCCGGTGGCCTTTGGGTATTGCTCCCCATCGTTATCGGAGGTCTTTTTTATTCGGTGGGGGCGATTTTTTACGCCCTTAAACGCCCTGGACGTGAAGCAAAGTACTTTGGTTTCCATGAGCTCTTCCATATATTTGTACTCGCCGCTTGGATTTCACAGTACATAGCCATATCAGTAGCGATTTACAGTAAGTAAGGCCTTGCTCTAACCTAATGCTCTATTCAGACGAACTGCGGGGTACAAGGTGGCTGAGAAAAGTTCATTTCTAAACTGGGTTGGATTCAAAGGGGAAGAGCCGAATCAGCCTTCTTCAGTGGATCGAATCCGTGAACTTGAATCGCAATTAGCCGATCTTCGATCACGCCGCGATATTAACTCCTTGAGCAAAGAGGAGTTTGAAATTCTTGCCACTGAAACGGCTATGGCCATGATCAAATCGGCTCAAGCACGTGAAAGTAAGGCTCAGTCAACAGCCTCTCGGCTTGTTGCTGAAACAACTCGCATTACAAAAGAGGAGATTGAGGCAGCAGATTCAAAAGCCCGTTCAATTTTAAGCAGTGCTGAATCTCGAGGTCGAAAATACATTACGACGGCCGAAGAAGAGGCTGGGCACATGGTTGCCGAAGCTGAAGTCGAGGCCACTGCATTAGTTGAAGCGAAGAAGCGAGAGGTTGCAGCACTTGCCTCAGCGGCACGTCGTGAGGGTGAGCGAATAATTAGTGATGCAACACATGAAGTCTCCAATTACCGCCAATGGCTGATAGGAGTAATGGCTGAAGCAGAGCGCTTGTACAAAGTTCAAACAGCCTCTCTTGATGCAGCCCAGGGAGCGATACATCAATCCCGTGCCAGACTTGAAACGGCGTTTGAGCGTCTAGCAGATCTCCATAAAAGTGTGATGGAAAATCTCAATCCTGATAACACGATTATAAATTCTGGTCCAATAAAAGTTTCTAGTGAACGAACGAAAACTGCAATCTCGGCTCCAAAGAAAACTGCTAAGAAATCAGTTGCTAAGAAATCTGCCGCACGTAAGTAGTTAGCCATGGCAACACTTCGCGGTATCCGATACATCCCTGCCATTGATGGTCTGCGCGCCATAGCTGTTATCGCGGTTATGTTGTATCACTTAGGTTTTACGTGGATTCCAGGTGGCTTCTTAGGCGTAGATTTATTCTTCGTAATCTCAGGCTATGTCATAACGCGATTGCTTCTCGATTCAATTGCGCGCAGTGGAGGCCTAGATTTGCGCGCTTTTTACAGGGCGCGCATGCGTCGACTACTTCCGCCGCTGGCTTTCATGATGATTACGACCGCGATATTTATTGGCATTTGGGCACCTGAAACTGCGCGCCGCTTCGCGAGTGATTCTCCATTTGCCTTTATAGGGGCAATGAATTGGTGGTTAGTTTTTCGTCACACTGATTACTTCGATTCAATTGCGCGACCACCGCTTTTACAACATACCTGGTCACTGGGCGTCGAAGCCCAGTTCTATCTCGTTTGGCCCTTGATTTTGCTGCTTGTTCTGCGTTATTTAGGCAAGAACAAGATTCCTGGAGCGGCGCTGATAATCGCTGCCGTCTCTGGTATTACTTTACTAGTTGTTTCATTTCAAGTTGATGCCGCCAACGCTAGACAAATAAGTCATGTGTATTTCGGCACGGACACTCACAGTATTGGTCTATTTCTTGGTGCCGCCCTAGCTGTGAGTTGGATTCCGCAAAATTTGAAAGCAGATGTAGATAGACGTGCACAAGATTTCATAGATGGTATTGGAGTTCTAGGTTTCATCGGAATAATTGCAACTTTTCTCTTTATAGATGAAACCGACCCAACGCTCTATAAATTAGCATTTCCCCTTGCAGGGTTATTTGGTTGCGCAATTATCACTTCAATCGTTCACCCAGCTTCACGATTTGCACCAATTTTGAGTAGCAGGATTGCAGTCTGGATAGGTGAACGCTCGTATTCAATTTACTTATGGCATTGGGTCGTATTCCAAGTCACAAGGCCGGCCGTTGATATTGAAGGTTCAGCTTGGGCGCTGACTGCACTGCGCATTTTAATTGTCTTCGCTCTGGCCGATATTTCTTTACGCTTTGTCGAACTTCCAATTAGAAGTGGTTTAGTTGAGTACTGGTTTAAAGGAATGAAATACCGAACGAAGAGAGTACAACTTCGACAGAAATCACTTGTCGCACTCTCATTAGTATCGCTTGTAACTTTAATATCTGTAGTAACCGTGAATGCAATTCAGAGTACAGATCGAGTAATGGCCCAAGTTAAGACAGATCTCACAGTTACACCTGAGCTACCGAATCAGGAAACCGATGCAAGCAACGCCACTGGCTTGTGGGTTACTGGCGATTCTGTGATACTCGGAATTCGCTTTGAACTTGAAACTCGAGCTCATATATCACTTATAAATGCACGAGTTGGACGACAGGTCGCTGAACTCACTGAAGTAATGGCCCAGGATAAACTGCGAATGTTAGGTTCGACTGTTGTTTTCAACTTAGGAAATAACAATAAATTAACTCAAACCCAAGTTGCGGAATTATTTGATGAGGTTAAAGATCAGCCTAAAATCATCGTTGTTAATACGGCAGTTCCACGAAGTTGGCGTGATGAGAATAATCTTCTAATAGCCCAGTACGCCGAAAAATACGGCGCGATCTTGATTGACTGGCATGCGATTTCTCAAGGACATCCTGAATATTTTGCACCCGATGGCGTGCATCTTGTTCCATCTGGCGTTCGCGCATATGTCGATGCAATAGCGGCGCAGCTCTAAAAAAGAAGTGAAAAAATAAACCCCAACGTTCAAAACGTCGGGGTTTATTTAATTAAAATCTTAACTAAACTCCCCTGGAATTCCAAAGACGGCAGAAGATGCAATTTGTCCATCCGAGTACACAGATGAGACACGGAACTGTGTCCATCCAGAATCAGAAGTCTTTATGACATTTTGCGTTAGTTGATCTACTGGAACGGTTGCAATTGTCATCCAGTCACCAGCACCGTTTGCTCGAACCTCGACGTTGTATCCAGTTAAACCATCAACTGCCGATGGAGCAACCCATCGAAGTTTTAATCCATCGGTGCTATTGAGTGCAACAAACTTCGTTGGTGCCTCAACTGCAACAACTGCTACTGCCGACTCAGTTGGCTCTGCAGTTGCCGACTCAGTTGGCTCTGCAGTTGCCGACTCAGTTGGCTCTGCAGACTGAGACATTGAAGGGGTAGGTGTTGCAGCTTCATCTCTATCGGTTCCTGACTGCGACCATACGATTGCAGCGAGAATAGCGATTCCTGCAACAACGAAGAAAACTACTCGACCCGATGTGCTCTGCTTAGGAGTTGCAACTGGCTTTTGCGCTTCTGACTTTGGCGCAACTGGTTTAATCTCGGCAGGAGCTGGCTTTGGTGGCAAAGGTGTAGTTGAAACGCTTACAAGTTGAGTTACTGGAGTTGCCGCGCTCTTTTTCGCTGCACGTTTAGCAGGAGCCTTTTTCGCAACGGCCTTCTTCGCTACACGCTTTGCAGGAGCTTTTTTAGCTACGGACTTTTTGGCAACGGCCTTTTTCGCTACTCGCTTTGCAGGAGCTTTTTTAGCAATCTTCTTCTTAGCAACTGATTTCTTGGCAACGCTCTTCTTTGCAGTTTTCTTAACTACGCGTTTAGCGGGTGCCTTCTTAGCAGTTTTCTTCGCTGCGCTCTTCTTTTTTACGGCCACGATAACTCCTTGGATAGCGATGCGCACGCAAATAACGCGCGCCTATAAGCCAAGGCTACCCCAGCCCGCCAAGCATTTCTATGACATGTGGCGCAATTGCACGCAGTGATTTTCCTCGATGGCTAACCGCATCTTTTTCTTCGGCGCTTAACTGTGCCGACGAGATTGACATGCCACGGGGTAGAAAAATTGGGTCGTAGCCAAATCCTTGATCTCCAATGGCGCGATGCAGGATTGTTCCCTCAAAACGCCCTTCTGCTACCTTTTCTCGACCATCGGGCATGACAAGGGCGGCAACACAAATAAAGTGAGCTCCTCGGTTTTCATCTTTAACCTCTTTTAATTCATCTAAAACTTTTTCACAATTCGCCTTGTCGTTTCCATGCGTACCGGCCCATCGTGCGGAAAAGATTCCTGGCGAACCCCCCAGCGCATCAATACAAAGACCTGAGTCATCGGAAATAGCTGGCAGGCCAGTCATTGCTGCGCTGTATCTAGCCTTTAACAGAGCATTCTCTTCAAAAGTTGCGCCAGTCTCTTCAACATCGACTAACTCTGGAAATTGGTCAATCCCTACCAACTCAATTGCGCCCTCTGAAATTGCATCAAGAATCCGACGAAACTCAACAATCTTTCCAGCATTGCGGGTAGCTATGACAAGTATTTTAGACACAAGTTCAAACTCTCTTCATTGTTAAGTCGAAGGCCAACTACTGAGCGAGCACGGCTTTTTGAAGTTCGCTTAACTCTTTGCATCCATTGACCGCAAGATCTAATAGTTGATTGAGTAGCTCTCGATCAAAGGGCTCCCCCTCGGCAGTACCTTGAACTTCGATAAAGCGACCATCGCCGGCGACAACAACGTTCATGTCAGTACCAGCTCGGACATCTTCTTCATAGCAAAGATCTAGCATCGGAACGCCATCGATTATTCCAACGCTCACCGCTGCGACTGAATCGCTCAATGGGTTAGCCGTTGCTTTTATGTGTCCCTGGGTTTTAGCCCAAGTGATTGCATCGGCTAGTGCAACGTATGCACCCGTTATGGCAGCAGTGCGTGTTCCTCCGTCGGCTTGAAGTACATCACAATCAATCACTATTGTGTTTTCGCCAAGCTCTTTCATATTAACAATTGCGCGCAATGAGCGACCCACTAAGCGAGAAATCTCCTGAGTTCGACCCCCGAGTTTGCCTTTTACGCTTTCGCGATCAGATCGCGTATGTGTTGCGCGTGGCAACATTGCATACTCTGAAGTCACCCATCCGGTTCCACTGTCTTTTAACCAACGTGGCACTCCAGGGGAAAAAGATGCAACACACAAAACCCGAGTCTTGCCGAACTCAACGAGAACCGAACCTTCGGCATGATCTAGCCAACCCCGCGTAAATTTAATCTCACGCAATGAGCTAACTTCTCGTCCATCATTTCTTGCCATCTAGTGCTCCTATTGCTTAGTTAAATTGGACGTAGTTGAAAAACGCTAAAACTCTTGATGTTCTACTTTTGTTACTTCTGGACCTAGAAAACGACGGGCTAAACTCTCAAAAGCTTTCGCATCGCCAGTTGCCAAGAATCTATGGGTAGGTGGCTCATCTTGTTGGATGCGTAAAAGGCTTTTTTCTACCAAAGTTCGATATAAATCCTTAGCCGTTTCTTCTGCGCTTGAAACAAGTGTCACGCCATCACCCATGACGTATGAAATTACGCCAGTTAAAAGTGGGTAGTGCGTGCACCCTAAGACCAGCGTATCGATTTCTGCATCGATGAAAGGCGCTAAATAATTTCGAGCAATTTCAGTGATTGCATCTCCTGATGTTTCGCCCCGCTCTACATATTCGACAAACAACGGGCAAGAGATTGACGTAATATCCAAATGCGGCGCTGCGGCAAAAGCATCTAAATATGCCGCTGAGTCGATAGTTGCGCGAGTTCCAATAACTCCAATTTTCCCACTTCGAGTTGCAGAAACCGCTCGACGAGCAGCGGGTTGGATAACCTCTATAACTGGAATTGAGTAGCGTTCGCGTGCATCACGTAACATCGCAGCGCTCGCAGTATTACAGGCGATGACGATAGCTTTAACGCCTTGTGCGACTAGAAAATCTAAACTTTCAAGTGCAAACTCACGAACTTCGGCCAGTGGTCTGGGCCCATATGGTCCGCGCGCCGTATCACCTATATATAGTGTGGATTCATTTGGGAGCTGATCTAAGATCGACCTTGCAACTGTAAGTCCGCCTACTCCAGAATCAAAGATTCCAATTGGCGCGTTGCTCATATCGTAAATCCTACCGCGCGTATTACTGGGTTAGAGAGCATCGTCCATCAACGCTTGAATTAAACTCTCTTGAAGCCACCCCAACCAGCTATAGACCGCGTAAACCCCACGCATTGGATCATCGGGTGCCAAAATCTCTAGCTCTTCATAAGAGTTACTCTGAACTTTCAATCTCACACCCAAAGCCAAACGAATATCATTCATCGCACCAAGCCAAGCATTTGCACCTTGATGATCTATGTCAATGCAGCCATCTGGTGAGTCCATTAAATCCGCATGCATCGAGATTGCATGCGCGGATTTCTTAGCGCGCAAAGTTGATTCGGTGTACCTACGAAATTCAGCGGCATCAACTTGTTCGGAATATGCATTTGGTAATAATCGAAGTAGAACTTCGTCATCTGGTGGTGAGTCATGGCTGGTAATTCCAACCATCGCAGCTAAGGGATCTTCGCTGTGATTATCCGTGCGCTCACCCAAAAGTTCAATTATCTGTTGGACAAGATTTATTAGGACTTCACTTTCTGATGGTGAAAAATTCGCTACGTAGTCATTCTTGCCGTGGCGAGTAAATCCAGGATTCTCGCTATCCGATTTCTTGTTCATAGCTCATGGTCTGCGCGTTGAAGCGTGGCCCACAGGCCATACTCATGCAATCTCGACACATCGCGCTCCATTTCTTCGCGACTGCCAGTGGAGACGACCGCTTTGCCTTGAGTATGCACCTGCATCATTAATTCATGGGCTTTTTCTCGCGTGAAACTGAAAAGCTCCATTAAGACATAGGTGACATACGACATGAGATTTACTGGATCATCCCAAACGATTGTGACCCAGGGTTTATCAATAATGAAGGCGGCATTTATTGCCTCCTTTAAATCCTCCTGAGTCTTTGTGTCTGTAGCTTCATCAAGTTTTACCATCCTTATCGCACCACAATTGAAAACTCTGGTGAATTAATTTCTTGTCCACCACTAATAATCTGGACTCTCAAAACCAGAATACCTCTTGTTGCTTCACTGGTTTCTAAACTGAAATCTCCATTTGTATCAGTCACTGTGCTCACTCTGATATTTTGCCACGAACCAGCAACCATTCGTTGAAGCTCCACGGCAGATCCAGATGTACCAGGCAATATCTTTCCTGTAATCCGGATTGGTTTGCCATGTTGAACTGTTGCGGGGCGCTCAAGAATTAGTTTTGGGCGCACAGTGACAGGCTCTACGTTGCTAGTTGATTCTGCACGTTCCCACGTACCAGTCGTAGTCAAGCGGAACTCTGCACTTCCTCCGATGGTTATGGGAGTGGAAATTGAACCATCTTCTGAGGTAGTCAGCGTTGCAATCGATGTCCACGCGGTTTCAGCTTCACGCTTCATTTCAAGACTTACTGCAAGCCCAGCTATCGGAGTCATGTCTTTCAAAGTTAAGACCCCTTTGAGAGTAAATATGTCGCCGTAATTCACAGTTTTCGACTCAATGTTTTCTATAGTTAAAGAACTCATGACAGCGTCTGGGGCAATAGCAAGTGCGACATTTCGCATTGCCGTAGTAGCAGTTGAATCCTCCATGCCAAGGGTCCACAAAGCAGCACCCCCAAGTTGATACTTGGCGACTAAGTTCATTCGTTCGGTATAACTGCGATCATTTTGATACCAGACAGTGCGTGATACTGAGCAAGTAGTTGCTGCCCCTTTGGAAGTTAATCCATTAAATGTCTGAACATATGAATATGTTGCTTCACTATTTTTTACATCGAAGACAGGGGTTGCTTTATCGATTGCCGCTTTAGTGTTGGCGTAGCTCATTTTGAAAGTTGCCGCTCTTGAACCAACTTTTAGGCCAGCCGGCGCATTGGTAGGACATGTTCCAACAATCGAAGTAATCCAATCACGACCATATCCAGGTAATCCAATAAAAACCTTTGATGCCGGCATGATACTTATTGCATACTTTAAAGTTTTTTCAGTCCACGCTATAGGGCCAATAGGCCCAGGTCTGGCAACTGAATAGTCATATGTCATGATTCTTAAACGATCAATGCTCGAGGCGATTTCTGCCCAAGCATAAACCGTGTATCCCTTTTGTTTTTCAGTTGGATTAAATACATAAGGTGTAGAAACAGAAAGGAGTTTTTCTGATACGTGGAGTTGAAGACTTAACTCTTTAATGAAGTTCACCCAATGCGGCGCGGTTTTTGCCCACGTTGTGTTGGGATCTACAAAGGCAAAACCCTCAAAATCTAAATCGATTCCATCAAACCCATTTTTATTGACTAAATCTACAATTGTATTAACTATCGTTGTTCGCGTTTGAGGATTAGCTAAATATCCAGATAAAACTAATTTGTCTGTTCCATCTGTCATGGTAGGAATAATCTTCAAACCAGTTTTTCGCATTAAACATAACGTGTCAGCCATCGGCCACGATGGATTGCCAGTTAAGTAGTCATTACGAATGAGTGTCGGTGATTTTAACGAGAACCAAAAGGGCATTACCTCTTTCATTAAATCTTTGTTTGTATATAAGTAGGAGGCATTTAATGCAGCGATATTTTCTGCGGAGTACTCACTTGGTTCGCAGGTAATTGGTGCACCAACAATTGGAGAATTAGTGGTTGGAAGTTTCTTAATAAAAGGCAGAACAGTTTTGACTGAGTAATATGGAATCCATCCCGTGACAATTGTGCGTGGTTGGTTTTCCACTGCATTAGAAGAGTGTGAAAAGGAGAGAATCGTGCACAGCAACAACACGGTGGCAATGCGAAACTTACTGCGCATCGCTATTTATCTTCTGGTGCTTGCTTCAGGCCTGCATAGATTTCTTTACACGTTGGGCAGATCGGATACTTTTCAGGATCTCGGGATGGCGTCCATTTCTTCCCACAGAGTGCGCGAACCGATTTACCTGTTACCGCTGACTCAACTATCTTCTCCTTCTTTACGTAATGGGCAAAGCGATCGTGTCCGCCATCATCTTCTTCAAGGACAGGTCTGGTTAAGAGATCGGTATCTGACTCGCTCTCGATTGTGCCTTTTCTGAAGATTCCCATAAGGTGGAAAAGAATACCTTCGCCGCCTGAGAAACTACGGGTAGAATTCGCAAATGAAGGACTTGCTGCGCACCCAGGATCTGAGTCGACCAGATATTGAGCTCTTGCTGGAAACGGCCGCTGATTTTGCAACTAATCCCATGCGCTCTTCCACTGCCTTAGCTAATAAGAGCGTTGCGATTTACATGACTAAGCCCTCTACTCGGACCCGACTCTCCTCAGAAACGGCCGTGGCCCATCTTGGAGGAACTCCGATATTCATACGTGGTGATGAGTTGCAACTTGGTCGCGGCGAAAGCATTGCCGATACCGCCAAGATCATTAGCAGTTATTGCAGCGCTTTAATAATTCGAACTTTCGCTCAGGCAGATGTAAATGAACTGGGCGCTAATGCATCGATTCCAGTTATTAATGCGTTGACAGATGATGATCACCCAACACAACTTCTTGCCGATTGGTTAACCATTCGCGAACACTTTGGAAAAGATATTACCGGACGCAAATTTGTTTACTTAGGTGATGGAAATAATATGTCGAATGCTTGGCTAATCATGGGCGCAATAATGGGTGCACATGTAGTCGCAGCTACTCCAACTGGTCTCTGGTCACCTGATCCCGATGTTGTTGCAATCGCACAAAAGATTGCAATGCAAAGTGGTGGAAAAATTGAAGTTCTACATGATCCAGAAGCAGCGGCAAAAGATGCAAGCGTTTTGTATACCGATGTATGGATGTCCATGGGTGATTCCGAGAGTGAACGCGATGAGAAAGTGCTAGCACTCTCACCATTTGCAGTTACAGAAAACTTAATGTCACTCACACAAAAAGATTCTGTGTTCATGCACTGTTTACCTGCACACCGTGGCGAAGAGGTCGAAGCCTCTGTGATTGACGGAACAAAATCACTCATTTGGCGCGAGGCATTTCACCGCAGAACTACCATTCAATCATTGCTGTATCACCTTGTCAGAGATGACCTGAAAGGCTCTAGCCAGTAGTATTTCCCGCATGCGCATAGCCGTAGCTAAAGAAATTCGTGAGGGTGAAAAGCGCGTGGCGCTTGTTCCCGACATTATCAATAAATTAACTCGACTTGGTTTCGATGTAGTAATCGAATCTGGTGCCGGAGTACTTTCGCAAGCAACAGATGCAGACTATGTCAAAGCTGGTGCGACGATCTCGAACGGTGAGGTTCTCAGCACTGCTGATGCCGTTCTCTCTGTGCAACCTTTAACACCAACTCAGATTGCAACGTTGAAAAAAGGTGCCATAACTATAAGTTTTATGTCACCTGTTACAGCAGTTGATTCAATCAACGCGGCAGCCGCGGCAGGGGTTACGGCATTTTCACTTGAGCTTGTTCCCCGAATTTCGCGTGCTCAGTCAATGGATGCACTCTCGTCGCAGGCTTTGTGCGCCGGTTATCGCGCAGCGTTAGTAGGCGCCGAATTATCACCTCGATTTTTCCCAATGCTTATGACAGCTGCTGGAACAGTTACTCCAGCGCAAGTGTTAGTTCTTGGTGCAGGTGTTGCAGGTTTGCAAGCGATTGCTACTGCGCGTCGGTTAGGAGCCGTAGTTTCGGCCTACGATGTTCGCCCAGCATCTGCCGACGAGGTTCGTTCGATGGGTGCAACATTTATCGAACTTGAACTCGAAGCTTTAGAGGGCGCTGGTGGTTATGCACGAGAGATGACTGAAGATCGTGCGGCACAACAGCAAGCACTTCTCACTCCATTTATTGCTAAATCACATGTAGTAATTACTACCGCCGCTGTACCTGGTCGCCAAGCACCGCGGTTGATGACGCAGGCCATGGTCGATTCAATGGCGCCCGGAACAATCATCATTGACTTAGCCGCTGAAACTGGCGGAAATGTTGAGGGCTCTAAACCTGGCGAAATAATTACAACGTCAGGTGGAGTTCGTATCTGGGGTGGAAAAGATGTTCCAAGTCAACTTTCATTCCACGCATCTTTCTTATATTCGCGCAACGTTGTAAATCTTCTGACTCTCTTTACTACTCCAGCTAAGGATGATGAAAAAGTCGCATTCGCACTCAACTTCGAAGATGAAATTATCAATGGGGCGGCCGTTACGCATGGTGGGTCTCGTAGAAAAGCAGGAGGTAAGTAAATGGAGCCGATAGCAATCGTTTCTATCTTCGTTTTAGCCGTCTTCGTTGGCTTTGAAGTCGTATCCAAAGTCTCATCCACACTTCATACACCGCTGATGTCGGGTGCAAATGCGATCCACGGTGTGATTCTGGTCGGTGCGATTATCGTGGCCGATCACGCCTCAACCAATCTTGAACTCGGTCTTGCAGTTGCCGCGATCGTATTGGCTACCATCAATATGGTGGGTGGTTTTGTCGTTACCGACCGAATGCTTGAAATGTTCAAAGGAAAGAAAAAGTGAGCCGCGGGTTGTATGACCTCATCGGCCTAGCCGCGGGTGTTGCATTCATCTTGGCCCTTAAAGGCCTCTCACATCCAAGGACTGCGCGTCGAGGAAACTTAATCGGTGCATTCGGTGCAACGTTGGCAACCCTCGTTGTTTTCTTCTATGCATCACCTGAATCGACGCTTCCTTTAAATAATCTGGGCTGGATTCTCGGAGCGATATTTGTTGGTTTAGCTATCGGCGTGCCGGCAGCTCGAAAAGTGCAGATGACACAGATGCCGCAGCTCGTTGCGCTATTTAATGGTGTTGGTGGCGGAGCGGCCGCACTTGTCGCAATTGTTGAATATCTTCGTTTAGGCGATGAAGCGACAACGGCTGAAGTTATCTTCACTGTCTTTACCGTAATCGTCGGTTGTGTCTCTTTCAGCGGCTCGATTATTACCTTCATGAAGTTGCAAGAGCTTATGACTACTCGACCAGTGATTTTCCCTGCTGGCCGATTCATAATCGCCGCCACTTTAGTTAGCGTAATTGGAGTTGGTGGTTGGGTTGTTTCAGCCCTTGGAACTACACCTCTGCTTGTACTTGCCGGCTTATCACTTCTCTTTGGTGTGCTCTTTGTGCTTCCAGTTGGAGGCGCAGATGTACCGATAGTCATTTCGCTGTTAAATGCATTTACTGGTTTGACTGTTGCAGCAAGTGGTTATGTACTTGATTCAGTTCTCTTAATTATTGCTGGAACGCTTGTAGGTGCCTCTGGAACTATCTTGACGCGCTTGATGGCCGAGGCAATGGGACGTTCATTATTTGGAACTCTCTTCGGCGCTTTCACTGCTAAGCCACAAGCTGCATCTGATTCAGCTGAAGAGCGTCCAGTACGTTCAGGATCTCCTGATGACGTTGCAATTTTACTTAACTACGCACGTCGCGTTGTGATTGTTCCAGGCTTTGGTTTAGCCGTTGCCCAGGCACAACACACAGTGCGCGAATTAGCGGATTTGATGATCTCCAAAGGTATAGATGTTGCATATGGAATTCACCCAGTTGCTGGTCGCATGCCTGGACATATGAACGTCTTACTAGCCGAAGCAAATGTTCCATACGATCAGTTAGAGGAGATGGATGAAATTAATCCAACCTTTAGCCAGACCGATGTAGCAATTGTTATCGGTGCAAATGACGTTGTTAATCCTGCCGCTGAAAATACTCCAGGATGTCCAATCTATGGAATGCCAATCCTGCAGGTAGCAAATGCCGCTAACGTCATCTTCTTAAAGCGTTCAATGCGTCCGGGTTTTGCTGGAATCGAAAATGAACTTTTGTATGATCCAAAGACCATGCTCTTGTTCGGTGATGCAAAGGCATCACTAACTAAAGTTGTCTCCGCGCTTAAGGCTCTTTAACCAAGCCCTTTAAGTACGCAAAATTCATTTCCCTCGGGATCTGCCATGACAATCCATGTTGTACTGGGGTCACTTGATTGCCCAATTTCAATTCGAGTTGCCCCGATTTTTTCAAGGCGTTCAACTTCCTCCATTTGATTTTCCGGGCGAAGATCCAGGTGCATCCGATTTTTAACGCTTTTCTTGTCAGGGGTTTTATAAAAGAGAATGCTTGGGTAGCCATCCGAGTTAGTTGGTGTCAGATTCTTTTCAATATAGGCCCATTTTTCCGTGCCATCTTCACCGATCTTCCAGTCAAGTGCTTGTGCCCAGAAGTGCGCGAGCGCCGTCGGATTTTGGCAGTCAATAGTGATGTCTTGGATTTTTAGCATTTTCATAGGGTATGCCTTGTAAGGCGAAAAGTGGATATTGTTTGCGAAGCAACCGAACTCTCGATTTTCTTGTTAACTCCTTCTTCGAAATCCCAGGGCCTTGATAGTGAGGCAATCTGTTGCGCGCTTGGCTACTTCAGACAAAGATAGGATTTCTACGAACTCTTAACTGCAAAAATCGATGCAGGAGGCTGTTTGAGCCTGGTTCGGGTTGCATGTAGTTGAAAGTTCAACTACTATTGGGCGAGACCAAGGAGAGAAAATATGCCAGCTGTAACCGTTGCCGATATAACTGTTTTGCCACGCGTGAGTGAAGTTCCTGGAGCCCGTGCCCGATCAGTCAAAAGTGTCACTACTGCACCGCAGGGGTATGAGGGTGAAGGCTTCCCAGTTCGACGAACATTTGCAGGAATAGATATGACCGAACTCGATCCTTTCATCATGATGGATCAGATGGGTGAAGTTGAATACGCACCGGGTGAACCTAAGGGAACTCCATGGCATCCACATCGCGGCTTTGAAACCGTTACATACATAATTGATGGAATCTTTGACCACCAAGATAACAATGGTGGTGGGGGAAGAATTTCAAATGGCGATACACAATGGATGACCGCCGGTGCCGGGATTTTGCATATTGAAACTCCGCCTGAGAGTTTAGTGATGAGTGGCGGTTTATTTCACGGCTTTCAATTGTGGGTCAACTTGCCTGCTGCAAAGAAATGGTCTCCACCTGCTTATCAAGATGTTCGTGCTAAAGATGTAGCACTTTTATCTTCGGCCGATGGTGGTGCGTTGATTCGCGTTATCGCAGGAGAAGTCGATGGACACTCTGGTCCTGGAACCACACAGACTCCAATTACTTTAATCCATGCAACAGTTGCGGCCGGTGCCGTGGCGCAAGGATTACAACGCTCTTGTCTATGTTGCTGCAGGTTTTGGGTATGTCGGTGATGAACACCGCCCTGTTCGCACTGGTCAATCTACGGTCTTTGGTGATGGTGACACGATTGTTGTGCGCGCTGCTGATCAACAAGAATCTCGCTCTCCTGCGTTGGAGTTATTTATTTTAGGTGGGGCACCTATCAATGAACCCGTCGCATGGATGGGGCCATTTGTAATGAACACCAAGCGCGAAGTTCTTCAAGCCTTCGAGGATTTTCAAAAGGGTTTGCTTGGCACGGTTCCAGCCACTTATAAAGATGATGCAAAGAGACCTTTGAATCGAAGCGGTGAGGGCTCAAAACAGAGTTCAGTTTCTACCCCACAAACCGAAGTGAGTGATGCATCCGATGTTCTCAATGTTCATGGGGCTCCAAGTGAGATGCAAGAGGGCTAACTAAAAACTTTTGAAGTGGATTATTGAAGCCTTAGACCTGCTTCGTCGATACCAAAAGCTTCAAACCCAGGATCTCCTCACGCAGGTGTTTCGGCTTCAATCCCGCCGATCTCCTCACGCAACTTTTTTTAGAATCTTAAGCAAGGAAAATGACTTCCCGTTGAAGATGCCTGTTAATAACTTTTCAATAATGTCAGGGGCTCAATAGAGAGTCCTACCTATGACAAGTGCAGCGATACGGAAAGTGAGTTACGGATCGCTTACCAACGTTTCTGCACGAAATGATTCAGTGCGGAGTGATTCCGTACGTAATGATTCGGTACGTAATGATTCGGCGATAGCTCTGGGAACCGAGACTGATCTCAATGCCCGCGTAGTTGCCTTACTTGCTGCATATCCAGGTATTCAAACACTTACCGATTTGGTAGCCATTGATCCCAATGAGTTGAATCAGAGTGGACGTATCGATTATTTAAGTGCACTTGAGCGTCAAAGTGCATGGCTGCAGGCGGTAATGCAAAGGGCGATTGTCGCAGTGGCTGGCAACGATTCTTCAACTCCTGAAAATACATGGGATGGAATTGATGAGGCCGAACGTGAAGAAGTTGCTGCAGCTTTGCGATTGTCCGGAAATACCGCACAGATGCGAATTGATGTGGCACGAACTTTGATCAATCATCTTCCTAATACATGTTCAGCACTGGCGATGGGGGAAATCTCCGCCTCGCATGCGACCGTCATTGCTAAGGAAACCGCGGCAGCTATTAGAGATGGAATAAGTGAGTTTGCGATCTACCAGATAGAGGAAAAGGCATTAGCTCACGCTGAGTTTCATACTCCAGGTCAGGTGGCCAATAAAGTACGCACCACTATCGCCCAACTTGCACCCGCAGAGTTCGAAGAGGTAGTTGATCGAGCCCGTGAGTCACGTCGCGTTAGTTGCTATAACGATGCCGATGGCATGGCAACGGTTGTGGCTATCCTTCCAGCACAGGACGCACAAATGGTGATGAAATCTATTGAGAGCTACATAATGAAAATGAATGAGATTGATGAGGCTAAGAATGAAAATTCAACAGAGGCTACGAGCTCATGGTCACTACTTTCTGCCGACAACAAACGTGCCGATGCACTTACGGCCATTCTTTCGCAAGCATTGGCTAGCAATGTCGACGATGTTCGTCCCCACCGTCGCCCAGTAACAGTAAATGTAACGATAGATCTTCCAACGCTCCTTGGTTTGGCAGAAAATCCAGGTCAACTCTCGGGTTACGGTGCAATTCCAGCATCGGTTGCACGCGAATTAGCATCGGATGCAACATGGAAGAGATTTATTACCGATCCGCAGACTGGAAACCTTTTAGATTACGGACGCGAAAAATATGAACCACCGCAAGCGCTCGTAGATTTTCTACTTGCACGTGATCGCACGTGTCGTTTCCCTGGATGTCGACAACCAGCCTCGAAGAGCGATATTGATCATGCACACAGTTGGGAGACAGGTGGTGAAACTAAGCCCGAAAACTTAGGACTTTTGTGTCGTCGGCATCATCGATTAAAAACACATGGTCGCTGGGCACTAGTTAGCAATTCAGATGGCTCATGCGAGTGGACTTCCCCCGTTGGAAAGAAATACTTTGTTCCTGCCCGCCCCATCAATGAAACTGTTTAAGGGTAACCACGATCTAACTGCCATACTTTCCCAATGATCTGGTGGCCCACTGACGTACCAACACTTTCTCATGGATTGATTACTCTGCGACCACTCAATGAGAGTGACATTCCAGATATATTTGAGAGTTGCCAGGATCCAGTAATTCCCAAATTCACGCGAGTGCCACGTGATTACACCATGGCTCATGCAGAGTTCTTCATTCGGGAAAAAACTCCTAAATCATTGACTGAAAAAACAGAGCTCCCTTTTGCAATTGATTTCGGCAATGGAGTAGACAGAAAATTCGCCGGCGTCATCTCTTTCCACAGTATGGATCTTCCCGATTTAGTAGCAGAGCTCGGCTATTGGATTAGATCTGATGTTCGAGGAAAAGGCATTGGAACGAGTGCTGCGCGAATGTTGACGAATTTTGGTTTTGAATCGATGGGTTTTGAGCGAATAGAAGCCTTAGTTGATGTTGAGAATCTAGCCTCCAGGAAGCTTCTTCTTTCGGCCGGGTATAGTTTCGAAGGCATTCTTCGTAACAAATCACGGCGATACGATGGCTC
Source organism: Actinomycetota bacterium (assembly GCA_015660815.1). Taxonomy (GTDB): domain Bacteria; phylum Actinomycetota; class Actinomycetes; order Nanopelagicales; family Nanopelagicaceae; genus Planktophila. The sequence goes on along the minus strand of JACSDF010000012.1, from coordinate 30,799 downwards.
ACAGATCGATATGGCCGTCTTTTCCGCAATCCGCGAGGAGTGGCCTGAGGTTTGAACCTCAAGTACAGTTAAATTCTAACGAATCAGGGACATAGGGGAGAAAAATGGAGAGCTTGGCGATAGTTGTTGCAATCTTATTGATTATTGCCTTTCTCGCTGGCCCAATTGCAATTGCTCTTAGTGCGGTTCAGGCAAAATCTCTCATCTTAAATGTAATTAGGAAAATTCTTCATGGCTTTTTTGTTGCTATGTCGCTGTGGGTCGGTTTGATGTTTTTCTCCAACCCAGATCTTCCAATCGGCGTAAATCTCATTGGCTTATTTGGATTAATCACAAGTTATATAGCATTACGCCGCGAATATTTTCCTGACGTTAAAATCCTTGCTCCACTCTTGGCAAAAATTGGATTCAAAACCAGCGCCGGCAAAGGTTTAGATGGTGATGATCCCGCTGGAGGTTCAAAATCACACTACGGACCAATATTAAAGTGGCCTCGCAAAGGAGGCTCTACGGGCAAAGATGGTCACGGTCCCGGCGGACAACACTAAATTATCTGAAAGTTAGTTTGTAGCGTTGAGGAATTGAGATTTCAATGAAAATTGGACTGCCAGTCAGTCGATTCTCTAATTTCAGAATCTGTGACTAGCAGCCCAACTTTTACTATGTATGAGTTTCAGGGTTTTAAAATCAGTGAGAAATTACTTCCCAACTGCGCCTCTTGAATTAAGCGACGTCTGCGCTACGGATAGCTGAAAGTTCAAACTCAAGATTGATCTTCTCGCTCACAAGAACTCCGCCAGCCTCAAGTGCCGTGTTCCAATTAACGCCCCACTCGGTGCGATCAATTGTTGTCTTGCCTTCGAAACCAATACGAGTGTTGCCCCATGGATCAACCGCTGTTCCAGTGAAATCAAACTCAACTGTTACAGGCTTTGTGACACCCTTGATTGTGAGATTGCCAGTTACTGCATAGGCATCACCGTTCTTTACCGCTGATGTTGAAATAAATGTGATTTCTGGGAAGTTTTCCATGTCGAAGAAATCGTTGCTTTTTAGGTGGCCATCACGGTCGGCGTTTCGAGTATCGATGCTTGCAGACTGAATCTTTAGCTCGACCTTTGAGTTGGTGGGAGTTTCGAAATCGATAAGTCCACCGCCTGAAAACTCGTTGAATGCGCCGCGGACCTTAGTCACCATTAAGTGGCGGGCTGTAAAGCCAATCTGGCTATGACTGGCATCGATTGTGTATGTTCCGGTTAACGATGAAATAGTTGCATTTGTCATTAAATCTGCTCCCTTTAAAAGGCATTAGTTGAAATTGAACGTGGGTTAATCCAATTACTCATGGAGAGTAGTTGAATATTCAACCACTCTAGTTGAAGTTTCAACTATATGCAAATCGAGGTTTATCGATCAAAACAGGCGTAGTTCTCTCCAAAATGAAGCACCTCCGGGCGCGGAGTGAGTTCAAAACTATCCCGCGATTCAGTGGAGTAGGTTCAAAACTATCCTGCGATTCAGTGGAGTAGGTTCAAAACTAACCTGCGAAATGATTGGCAAAACCAGGCTTCCTAAGTAAGGTCCGAACCATGAACCCTGCTTTTAATCGAATGTGGGCATCCAGCATCGTTTCAAATCTTTCCGATGGTGTCATGCTCGCGGCAGTACCTCTGCTTGCAATTTCCTTAACAGATAGCCCCGTCTTGATCTCCTCAATTGGTGCAATTGTTATGTTGCCTTGGCTCCTGTTTGCCATCCCTATTGGAGCGATGGTGGATCGTGTGGATCGTCGATATATCTTGGCTGGGGCAAATGCGATCCGAAGCGGAGTCGTTGGTATTTTAGCTCTGCTAATTGCAATGGATCTTGTAACTATCTTCTGGCTACTAGCAACGGCTTTCATTATTGGAGTCTGTGAGGTTGCCACTGATACAACCGCTCAATCTCTAATTCCTCAAATTTTGGAGGAGAAAGATTATGAGAAGGGTAATTCAAGGCTCCAAATTTCAGAGACTGTTATCCAAGGCTTTATTGGAGCCCCAATAAGTGGCTTCATCTATGCCTTAGCAATCTACCTGCCATTCTTCTTTAACAGCGTGGGTTTTGCTATATCTGCACTGTTAGCACTCTCTATTCCAATTAAGTATCTACAAGATGTTCGAGTAGAAGTTGCAGAAAAGGAACCAAGCCATTTCATCGCAGATATGAAGTTTGGTATTTCATACTTGTTTAATCAAAAGGTATTGCGTCGGTTAGTACTAACGACAGCAACCATCGGTCTCTGTTATTCCATGGGAACTGCAACGATAGTTCTCTTCATCATCAAAGAGTTGGAGTTGCCGGAAAGATTGTTTGGAGTTATTTTGGCAATCCAAGGTATTGGAGCGATTGTGGGAGCATTTGCCGCGCCACGACTATCCAGTAAGTTTGGTCGAAGTAAATTAATGACATTTGGAATAGTTTCGAGTTCAGTCTCATTGCTTCTTCAAGGTTTCTCGCCAAATATCTATGTTTTTGTAGCCCTTGCGACCTTTGCCGGATTTGCAATTTCTCAGTGGAATATTTTGCTGATGTCTACGTATCAAAGTGTGATTCCAAATGAACTCTATGGTCGCATTCATGGAACCCGCAGAACATTGGTGTGGGGATTGATGCCCTTCGGTTCACTCCTTGGTGGCGTTTTGGCTAACATTGATTTGCGTCTGCCCATGTATGTGGGCGGCGTTCTTGCCACTGTGGTTGCAACTCTTTCAATGAGTTTCTTTCTCGAAATCACTGAAAATTCTCGGTCAGAAAGTACAGTCTGAAATAGCCGCGGCAGGCTTGACCACACTTTCTTTTGAGAGGGTTAAAAAAGCGCTAAACCCCGCTTGTTTAGAGCGGGGCGTAGAGATATGTGGAGGTGCCGGGAATCGAACCCGGGTCCTTCGGTGCAAAAACAGGGCTTCTACGGGCGTAGTGTGATTAGCGCTTTCTCAGTCCCGAAGTTTGGCCACACAACTCTTCGACGAACTCAGTTACGAAACTGTTCTCTCACATAGTTCGTAACACCTATGCGATGAAAAGCCCTCTATCGACGCTAGATTCCAGACCGAGAGCGGCATCTGGGCTAACGGCTTCAAACTAGCTTATGCAGCGAGTGTGAAAGCTTGCTGATTATTGTCAGCAGTTATTTTTTGCACGGATTATTGGTTTACGAGATCATTCCGGCTTCCTCGGCCCGCTTCCCCTGCCTCAACATCCAAAGTCGAGACCGTTCACCCCCAAGATTTATTGTGCTTTCACACATAGAGCTTGGAGAAAAAGAAACGTATTTCTTATCCCCTATTTAATTGTCAACTACTGCTTGCCGTCGCGACATCACCCCAAAAATTGAGGTATCGAAGCGGCGGTGTAGAAATTGTAGGTCATCATCGCAAGGATTCATAATCTTGAAAATTACTCTTAGCTACGCACTACTTCTCTTGAAATACCTTGAATCAATCCTCGTAGCGCTTAGAGGCTTTACCGCTCTTTCCAGAATTTCCCCGAGACACAACGCGCGCAACTTCTCGATCGGCCTCGCGCGCCTTTATCGCCTCACGTTTGTCGTGGGACTTTTTACCTCTGGCAACAGCGATTTCAACCTTAGCTTTCCCATCTTTAAAATATAGGGAGAGCGGAACCAGTGTTGTTCCCGAATCTTTAAGTTTTGCAATTAACTTTGTCATTTCGGATTTATGGACCAATAGTTTTCGATCGCGTCTTGGGGTGTGGTTAGTCCAGGTGCCTTCGGTGTACTCAGGAATATGGACCCCACTGAGCCATAACTCTCCGTCATTGACCATGGCGAAGCCATCTATAAGGGAAGCTCGCCCCAGGCGCAGGGATTTAACCTCTGTGCCCATGAGCACTAATCCGCACTCAAAGACATCCTCGATTGAATAATCATGTCGCGCTTTTTTGTTTTGAGCGATGACCTTGCGGCCGACCTCTTTCACCATAACCGCATCACCGCCCTCATTTGAGTTAGAGATACTTACAGCAAGTCAGAAAAACTTTCCGTCTGGGCTATAAGTAGCATTTTGTAAACTCTCACGTCAATCTCGAAGTGAAAGCGCCTGGTCCAATGTGAACCACGCCGCTTATTCTCTCATTAAGAACGTGATGTTTAGACCTTCAGGTAGCGGCGCAGAGTAATCACGGATGCAACGGTCGAGACAAGCAATCCGGTTCCTAAGAGATACCCGGATGCCACCCAGACTTCATTCCATCCGAAGAACTTAGTAAATGTAAGAAGGGGTGCGACCTTTGTATCAACAACGCTCTTCAAACCCGCCAATAACCCTGTCGCCAATCCCCAGCCGATAATTGCGGAGATAATGCCCTCAAGAAGAAATGGAAGCTGAATCGACCATGAAGATGCGCCGACCAGTTTCATTACTCCAGTTTCACGGCGACGGTTAAACGCGGCGATTCGAAGAGTATTGCTAATTAACAATGCCGCAGTAAGTACTGATGCCAAACCAACGAGTAGAGCGCCGTTGCGCAATACTTCTAAGAGTTTAAAGAATTTCTCCAAAATACTTCTTTGATCTTGTACAACATCTACTCCTGGTCGGCCGGTGAAGGCGCTGACGATCACAGCAAATTGAGTAGGATCCTTCAATTTAATACGAAATGATTCTGGTAGCTGATCGACTGTCACATTTTGTGCGATTGCAGAATCCTTAAAACGCTCTTGGAAGCGGGCGAATGCTTGTGTCTGCGACTCATAGAAAACGCTCTCCACCGAAGGCATCTCTTGAATTTCTTGTTGAATTTCAAGGCGCTGCCCTGATGTGACGATACCGCCAGAACACGATGGTGATTCTGAGAGTGAACTACACAAGAAAACCGAGACTTCAATTTTGTCGTACCAATAATCCTTCATTGCCCCAACTTGAGCGTTTGCAAGAAGACCAATTCCAAGGAGCGAAAGGGAGATAGCGGTCGTGACGATTACAGCAAAGGTCATCGTCATATTTCGACGCAGCCCAATACCTACTTCGCTTATTAGAAACCGTGCGCGCATGTTTTACCCTTACTCCTAGTTGATGTAATCACAAGTAACTTCTTATCCGGTGTAACCATAAACGCCACGTACCTGATCACGAATTACATGGCCTAGGTCTAGCTCGATGACTCGCTTTCGCATCTGGTCAACGATGCCCGAATCATGAGTAGCCATTAAGACAGTGGTTCCTTCGCGATTAATTCGATCAAGCAACTTCATAATTCCAACACTTGTTGCAGGATCTAAGTTTCCAGTTGGCTCATCAGCAATCAAAATTGGTGGACGACTTACATATGCACGGGCAATTGCAACGCGTTGTTGCTCTCCGCCTGAAATCTCTGAGGGCAAGCGATCACCCTTATCTTCAAGGCCAACGAGCTCCAAAACCTCAGGAACTTCGCGGTTAATCTCCTTTTGTGAATATCCCAAAACATGCAGTGTAAAGGCAACATTTTCAGTAATTGATTTATTTGGTAGAAGGCGAAAATCTTGAAAGACGGTCCCAACCTGGCGGCGCAGATCTGGAACTTTATGGTTGGCCAGAGTTTTAAGATCCTTACCCGCCACATGGATTGTTCCTGAGGTAGGTCGATCTTCACGCAGAATTAAACGAAGAAAGGTTGACTTTCCTGAACCCGATAATCCGACTAGAAATACAAACTCACCCTTTGCGATCTCAAGATTGACCGAGTCCAATGCCGCTCGCTCTTGGCCCGGATAGATCTTCGTGACGTTTTCAAAGCGAATCATTAAAATCTCCCATTGCATATGCGAGTCGGATATCGGGGAATCCGATTTCAGCCTGCCCATAGTTTATGGAAAAAGCCTCAGAATCCGCGCATCTAACGCCAAAACGAGCCTAAAAAATTCTGTGATTTACCTGATGTTGGCCGTAATAACCCAATCCAGCGTTTTAGTTTGAGCGGCGCCAGCGAATACCCGCTTCAATGAAATCATCTATCTCACCATTTAAAACCGCCGACGTATTTCCTGTCTCATGATCTGTACGCAAATCTTTTACCATTTGATAAGGCGCTAGAACATATGAACGCATCTGATTTCCCCATGAGCCGGAGTTATCTCCTTTTAATGCATTCATTTTCGCCTGCTCCTCTTGCCGGCGGCGCTCCAATAACTTAGATTGCAAAACTGCCATTGCCGTTGCCTTATTTTGAATCTGCGAACGCTCGTTCTGACATGAGACAACAATTCCAGTTGGAATATGCGTTAATCGAACTGCTGAGTCGGTGGTATTAACGCCTTGCCCGCCCGGACCAGAGGAGCGATACACATCGGTGCGGACTTCCTTTTCATCAATTTCAACATGATCACTCTGTTCAACTACTGGAACAACTTCAACGCCTGCAAAGGATGTGTGGCGTCGACTTTGACTATCAAATGGAGAAATTCGAACTAATCGGTGAGTCCCTTGCTCTACTGACAAGGTTCCATAGGCATAGGGGGCGGTGACGCGAAAAGTTGTTGACTTAATTCCGGCCTCCTCTGCATATGATGTTTCCAAAACATCTACCGGAAAGTTGTGGCGCTCGCAATAACGCAAATACATTCGCATAATCATTTCTGCCCAATCAGCGGCCTCTACTCCACCGGCCTCTGATCGAATCGTTATTAATGCATCTCTATCGTCATATTCACCATTGAGCAGGGTCTGAATCTCCAACTCGCCAATTGATTTTTTCACTGAATCCAATTCGCGCTCAGCGTCTTCAGTTCCGCTTCCGTCGGGCTCGCTCGCGGCCAGTTCAAAGAGAATAGGTAAATCTTCAACTCGTCTGCGAAGTCCGGTTAACTTGTTTATCTCTGCTTGCACTCGTGACAAACGGCTCGTAATTTTTTGAGCATTCTCTGGGTCATCCCAAAGATTAGGAACGCCAGCCTCTTCTTCCAAAATAACTGCCTGCTGTCGCAGTTTAGGAAGATCTAAAACCTTCTCTATCGAAACTAGGGTCGCGTCAATAACGTCGATTTCAATTCCATATTCGCGCGCGGCCATAAACGAAGAATAGCGGAGTAGTCCTCACAACATGAAAACAGTTGAATTAGAGTGCTAACTCAATGCAAGTTCGAGTACATGTGGAATCTATTTAGTGCAGGCGAACACATCATTGCAGGAGAACAGATTGGTTCAGGCGAACAGATCAATGCAGGAGAGCAGATTGGTTCAGACTAACAGATCAATGCAGGCGAACTCCGAAGAGGTAGAAGCCCTCTCGAACTTGATTAGTAGTTCCAACAGTCGAGGTTAGAAACGCCGAATCCATGTTGAGAAACGGAATCCTGAAAGGAAATTCCACTTCTGCGGATGTAGAAATCTCGAGCGAGGATCCATCACATTCCATGTTGGTTAAAACTATCCCCTGAAGCTCATGACGTTTCATGGAGCTATCATCATTACTCCAATTGCGTAGTTCAAGAACTACATCAAGAAAGGCCCGATTACAGTCGATTGGAATCGGAGAGTGTTCACGTCCTGTAATTATCGCGAGAGGAGCAGTAAACATCGTTCCCTTGCCAGTGTAATAAGCGGACTTATCTAATGAATGAACTCCGCGTTGGGCTGCAGCTTCAGTAGCTTGCGCGAGAGAACGTTTAGCAACAAGTACGGTCGCAACATTGCTCATCACGACTAAGCATGCAATAGTGATGAAAAATAGACCAATAATCACAACGCTCAACGAACCTCTCTCATTTATTAAGAGCTTTCTCATACTTCTCGTGCATCCATTTTTTACATCGCTTGAATCGCCAACATGGCATACATCCCCCACATCTCTTGCATTCGTTGGATCTTTTACATCCATGGGCTTATGTGTTCCTGGGCAGACGCCTTAATGGTTCGATGTGACCGTGAATCAATATATGAAATCGTTAATCTAATGCGCCCATTTGCAGACAGACATGGATTCTCTGAACACTCGTATCGGGCAGAGAGCGTGCGAATCTCACCATCTGTTAACCCTAAGTGATCTGCAATGACGGCAAGTGCTTGTGCCGAAACTTCTCGTCCAGCGTGATCGTTTTCGCTAGCCACATAAGCACGCAGCGCCTCTCGCGCCAAAGTTCGAACTATCGCCTCGTTACCGCTCAACGAGGCGAAACTCGCTAAATAAATGAAAATTGGAACAAAAAGGGGGATTGCAAGAACTACGAACTCAACGATTGCACTTCCCTTTTCATCTTTAACGAATCTTCTAAAGAGTCGTCGAAGGTGAGTTGTGAAGGCAAGAGTTTGTTCTGGGTTAGCGAGTTCTGGAGATGCGTGTTTCGGAGATGCGTGTTCCGAAATAGCGTGAACCGGGTTAGCGAGCCCCCGATTCCTTTTCAATTGCTTGGCTCCATTATCGCAGCGCCCTTTACGTCGGTTGTTGGTGCGCCTCCCATTAAGGCGATAAGTCCAGGAACCAATTGCGGCAATCCTGTTCGCCTGTGCGAAATTAGTACTCTGATGTGTGCAAAAGGATCAGGAGAGTTAAGTTCAATGACTTCATCTGTTGAATAAATCTCGCCAGAAATCGCACGCCGAGATGCATCGCCCTGGGCGATGGCAAAATCACCATTACGCAGGTTTGTGGCGATTATCAGCTCCATACAGATCAGAAAGAGAATTAGTAATGGGATTAGAACAAGGGAACTTTCAACATTTCCATCCTCACGACGAAAAAGAGCATTACCACCTGAAGTCATTCGTCGCATGAAATTTCTTAAATCCGTAAAAAAATTGCGCATATAAACCGCTTTAGCGAATTCCATTCATTGCATCAAGCGAATTTTTTAATATCGCGGTTAATCTGGGTGCTGCAATTGTCCAGATTGCTGTTACTAAGCCAGTGGTCATTAACACGACGAGCACCCATCCCGGGACATCCCCGCGCTCATCGCGCAGACGGGCATAGAAGTTTTTATGTGCACGAGTTAATCCATCTCGCAGAGATATTTCTGCAGTCACAAGTTTTGTAAGTAAACTGTTCATGGTTCCTCCTAGATTATTGGTGAAATTGTGTGCAAGTCTTCTACTTCTGGTCTATGTGAATTTTAAATAAGGTCGGTGTTGTGTATATCTGCTAAGTCAAGGGCCATTGCTTCACTGGCAAACTCTGATTGTGCTGGTCTCCACACGCATTCACATTGAGGATGTCGTGAAAAACTGCTCAACTTCGGAGTTAACGGCTCAAGGTAGTTAACGTGAATTTGCGCACCTATCAAAGATGATGCCCCTGTATCGATGAAACGCAGTGCTGTGTGTGCGGCAATTGCAGCTAACTGGTGGGCAATTGCAATGGGTAGTTCATCACTTGTTCCCTGCGTTGCCATTAACTCTCTTTGAAATCTGCCGTTTCTCTCTTGCGCTCCAAGCATCAAACAATGAATGCAGGGAGTCATGCCTGGCTTAACGAGCGGACCGCATGTTGCAACTCCGCCTGCAATTTTTCCAACAAAGAGGTGATCCTGGGTGTCATGCGTTAAATGAGCAATCAACTCAGGTTCGTAATTACCGACAATAATTCGAAGGTTGCGTTCAGGGATTAACTCGGAAACCGGTTTATGGATAGAGCCGCGGTGAGATGCAACTGGAAATAGTGACCACTCACGGGATAACTCTTCGAGGCGGCCTCGAAAATTCAGACCGATATCACTAGTACGTAACGCTCCAGTGCCTAAATCGCTATCACCAATTGTTGGATGTTGTTGAGTTGACGTAAGAGCCATTCGAGTATTTGTAACACCGCTTGCCAACAAAATTGAACATATGAGCGTCGCGGTTCGCGAACTTCCAAATATTTCAATTCCAAAGTTTTGGCGATTGGATAACAACTCCACGCCGCCGTCATTTACTCCAACAATCCATGTAGCTTGACTGAGTTCAGGGGCTAATCTCTTTTGCAGCTGGCTGAATGCCGCATCCAAACTTTGATCTTGAGTATTCGCCGAGCGTGATGCAATTGCCGACTGAAAACGATTGTGTAAAGTTATTTTATTTCGAACTGTGTCGATGAAGTTTGCATCTTTAAGTTCGGTGAGGACTCGATCAATAACCTCAATGGGCGCTGAAAGAACGGTGCTGATCTCTTCAGGTGTTTGAAGTCCGTTGAGTTGAGAAATAATTGCCCTGGCCCCACTATGAAAGATTTCGATCGCATGGTGTGACGTTGCTACATGCATCGACTCTTCTTCTGGTGTTGATACCCGACTAATATAAACACCATTTTTTAGACGGGGATATGAATTGTGATGTGCTGAAATCTTTTCAGGGGTTTGAGATTCAGTCTCTGTAGTTGTCATAGTGGCAAGGGTGCGCCGAATGACGGTCATTCAAACTTTTTCCAGCATTTACTGTGGGATACATCGCACTTTGGCTACGCGGAGTTTATTTTTTATCGCTCAGCGCTTCATTGTGAATGCGACAAGAAAAAACCCCAACTCACATCGGAGTCGGGGCCTTCTCTACTGCTAGACGCTCAGCACACCGCATGTGCGGCTCGAGGTGAGCGAAATTTAATTACTAGGCTTTTTTAAGGAAAGTGCTGATCTTGGTGCCGCAGACTGGGCAGACACCTTTAGCTGTGCGGCGACCTGAGTCGCTCACGCTAATGGTTCCTTCGAAGTCATGCTTTTCTTTGCACTTCACGCAGTAAGCAGTTCCTTTATATGTCTCTGCCATTCTCTTCCTCCACTCCACGCTTGCAACCCAGAGGGTGCTCCCCGTACGGGGCAGGCGTTGTTAAGCATGACGATACCCCTGAGCGCTCGAAATTACGCCTATCTGGGCTTATTTTTTTAGAAGTTTCTTGAGCTCTTCCGGTAGGGCGAGCGCTGTTTCGGCCGCCTCATAGCCATCTAAATATGCACTCGCCACGTCAGAATAGGGAAACCTTTCCAAAATCTCCTTAAATCCAGCGCCGTGGTCACTAATCTCTAAGTGGATCGCCTCATGAAAGAGAACATAGTCGAGGGCATGGGCCGGAGCGCCTTTTAGGCGGTCAGAGATACGAATGCTCCTGTCTACGCTGGTACAAGAGCCCCAGCGCTCGCGCATCGCTCGCCAGCTCACATCTGAGGGGCGAATCGTGATTTCGGGGGCGAACTCCCGCAAAAGTTGGTCGATTCGATCTGCAAGGGCGCTCTCGCTCATAGTGGTTGCCGCCTCTTGGGCACGGATTTTGGCCACCATTTCGGGGACCATCGCCCTTTCATCGGCCCGACTCATGCGGGCGGGAATAGAGACCACAATTCGGCCACCTGCCCGATATGCAGAAATGTTCTTTTTCCTTCGCTTTGAGCGAATCACCACAATCTCGCCCTCACTAATTCCAGGCAAGGTGGCATCGTGATCTAAATCCGCACCAGATTCGTGCTCTAGATCATCAAGAAAACTATCAAAGCTCATTGACTGAAGGTATCCCTGACTAGCCAAAACATGAGAAAGCTCAACTACGTGTTGAGAGATTTTAATTTCTTAGACAAGCGCCTGCCGAGAAAATACCCCTACACGACTAAAAACCTCTTTGTCAACGCATTGTTCAGTTGATTCTCAAGCCGATTTTGTTTACGTTACAACTACGAACTCCTCGGATAACTGTTCAATATCAGCAAGGGGAAGGCTGATATGGAACGAGCGCCCGGGGAGTTCGCTTTTTATTTTTCGATGTAGCCGAACCTGATACTTAATCACCGGAGCAAGCGAATATTCCGTAACAAGCGAACAATCTGGAGTCTGCGAACAATAAGGAGTATGCGAACAATAAGGTTAGAAAAATAGTGAAAAAATAATTGGGTGTACAGACAATTTAATCAACAATTAATTGAGTAAACGGAAGCAACTGATTCTTTCGCTGTGTCGCAAGGTCTTGGGTGCAATGAGAATTGCAATACATTTTTAATTCACAGGCAGAGTTCTACTAATTCAATGTGCACGTGCATCTTTGATAACGCAAGCACAATATTAAAGACGGAAGTAAAATTTCGATAACGCAAGCGCAATATTAAAAACTCAAGCACAATTTCGAAAAAGCAACCACAATTTCCATAACGCTCGTGGCGTCAAAAACTAAAGCGAAGACAGGTCGTCGGGAATCTCAATACTCGATAGATAGTTTTCTGGAGTTAGTAGATCAGCCGCACTTGGCAAGATTCCGCTCCAAATTTGGTCCCGCGATTCCAGATCACGCAATGCAGTAACAGAGCGCCAAAATGCAGTAGCTTCGCGCGCCAGGCGCGGTGAAACTTGAAGTCCAAAGAGATTCGAGAAGAGTTGTTGTGTGGGCGCTGATGTTGCACGCCGTCGGCGCAACGTTTCTTGCAAGGCCGAAAGATTTGGCAAGCGATCACCAGCAGCAGCTGCAACGACCGCCTCGTTCCATCCATCAACGAGCGCTAATACTGTCTCCAACTTTGTTAGAGCATCACGTTGCGCTGGAGTCTCTTCAGGAGTGAAGATTCCTTCATTGAGTGCCATCTGAAAGGTCTCGGGATTAGTTGGGTCGAACTCACTTCCACCATTACTTGATGCATCGAAGGCCTCCTGCGCCTGGCGTTGGATAGCCTCAATGTCGATGTGTATTCCCTTCGCATAATCCGTGATGGCGCTTCGAATATATGAAATTAGCCATGGATTATGTGAAAATAGACGCGCGCCTGCACTTTCTCGCAGTGCATGAAATATTCGGACCTCATCAATCGGAATATCTAACTCCCGAGCCCATTCATCTATATTTTGAGAAACGAGAGCAGGGTAAACAGGTTCTACCAACGGCAAACCGACATCATGAATTCCGGTGGATGTACCCGCTAATCCGCCAATTGATTGACCGAGTTGTGTTGCCATAAGCGAGCCGATGAATGAGCGAAGTAGCGTCGCAATCATTCCGACTGGAATTGCTATCTCTTCTTCAGGTAAACCTGAGCCGTCTTGATGTGCGGAATCTTTAAGTAGTTCGGAGATCGCAGATGTTAAACCAAGGGCGAGTGGTTCTACCGAACTCTGCCAACCAGAAAGAGTTGAATCGACCCAATCTGTTCGAGCCAGAGTTGAGTTAGAAGAAACTATTGTTTGCGGAAAAAATGTCGCTTCATTGAGCCACAACTCAGCGATTGAAAACGCCTCTGAAACTTTAGCTACATCATTGGCTCCAACTGGTGCTGAGCCCTTTGCCGTTACAAACTTTTTTGCAGTATCTCTAACAATATTTTTGGGGAGTACTTCATTAGATGGGGCGAAACCTGAACCACTCATTCCAAGCTTAGAAAACTGTTCTTGGATCTGACTTTGTATCTGCGCCATCATCGCAGCAAAATCCACAGAACCGTCGCCCTTATTATTTTCGGCATCATCGGAACTGTCAGGTGTAAAACCAAATGGGCTCATGTGGTAATCCTCTCAGCCATATAACCCAGAGGGGCTCCCTTTTCTTCCCGCTAATTCTGTAAAGATATTTCAGGTGCTTCACAGAAAGTTCAAAGGTCTCAATCTCCAACCAAGCCATCGATCGTAGGCATGGAGCAGGTCTGTGCTCAAGGCAAGGAGGGCGAGCGCTGCGAAGGCAGGGTAGGCTCACCCCATGTCGAGCGCAGCTACAGCCTTAATTTGGTGGATAGTTCCTGCAATTGGACTTGCAGGCGCTCTTGCATACGTTCTTTGGGTCTCCAAGTTTCAAAGCAAGTATCAAAAGGGAACACAGAGATCGGTTGGACAGTTTCAACGTTTTCAAGAGTCACTGCGCCAATCTCAGGCTCGAGATGTTGAGGCAGCTGCTAATCCTCCACAGCCCGAGGCCGTAGAACCCGCCCCTAAGCCTCGAACTTAAAAACTTTCCAGTGCGCTTCTCACCGCTTCCCCGATTTGCTACTGCAATTCTTGGAACCTTCTTTGCCTTAGCCCTAGTCGCCCCACTTCCCTTTGTGATTGTGATGCCGGGCAGCGCTCAAAATATCTTTGAAAAAATAATCACAATAAAGAATCAGCAATCTTATGAAGCCACGGGGCGGTTGGATTTAATGTCGGTTCGGGTCACTAACCCCACTAACTGGATTATCGGTCCAGAAGTTCTGTATGCATGGTTTCGAAGTGATGAGGCTGTTTACCCCCGTGCAGCGATCTACCCACCCGGTGCAACTACTGAATCTGAAAAAAAGGCCGCTGATGCCGACATGGTTAGCTCACAGAGTAAAGCGATAGGTGCTGGGTTAAATTTTCTATCGAGACATCCAGAGTTCGGTGTCCCATCTGATCAACTCATAGAAGAGAATATTAATTTTGATGTAAAGCGCACTGGTGGACCCAGCGGAGGAATGATTTTTGCACTTGGCGTGATTGAGTTACTTACTCCCATCGACATATTGGATAGTCGCCATATTTCAGGATCTGGCACAATTACTATCGATGGAAAGGTTGGTCCTATAGGTGGAATTAATGAAAAAATCCAGGCCGCCTATAAAGCTGGAGCTACGTTATTTTTGGCCCCCATTGGAAATCGCGATGAGATTACTAACGTCCCTAAAGGGGTGAAAGTAGTAATTGTCGCCACCCTTGATGATGCCATGAAGGCAATAACCGCCAAGGGGTAAGCCAACCTCGCCTTCCTCGTTCTTGCCTCTCTAATCGGCTCACCCGCCATACTTTTTAAGAAAAATTGACCAAAATCCTGGAAAGTTACTACGCCCTTGGTGCGCTAGCGTTATCCCATGATGAGTAATGCAGCCCCCCAGTTCAATTTCAAACGTCGACTTGGCCCACTCCAAATAACTATCGCAATAGTTGTGGTTATTAGTTTGGCCCTTGTATCCATGAGCGGTTTCTATGCAGATTGGCTCTGGTTTAAATCAGTAAACTTCACAACAGTGTGGTCAACCGTCTTAGTGACGAAGGTTGTGCTCTTTGTAGTGGCTGGATTAGTTACAGCAACGCTCATACTTTTAAATGTTGTGATTGCATACAAAAAGCGCCCGCTGTATGTACCGATGACCGTTGAGGCAGATAATCTCGAACGTTATCGCGCGCAGATTGAACCAATTAAGCGCTGGGTGGTTATTGGATTAGGCCTTGCACTCTTTTACTTTGCCGGCACATCCGGTTCGATGGTCTGGTCAACTTGGCTACTTTTTAAGAATTCAACTCCGTTTGGTGTAACTGATGCGCAGTTCAATATGGATATTTCATTCTTCGCATTCCGCTTACCTTTTTGGCAAACTTTAATTGGCTGGGGCATTTCAACATTAATCCTTGCAATTATTGCCTCAGCGATTGTTCATTACTTGTATGGTGGAATTCGTTTACAAGTACAAGAGGATCGCACAACAGTTGCTGCGCGCGTTCAACTCTCAGTATTACTCGGAGGAGTTGTTTTATTAAAGGCAGTGGCTTACTGGTTCGATCGCTACGCGTTAGCACTTAAAGAGAGCAAATTAATTACAGGGCTTACCTATACCGATGTAAATGCAGTTTTACCTGCCAAAGCTATATTGGCGGCAATCGCAGTTGTTTGTGCTCTGCTATTTTTTGCAAATATTGTGCGCCGCTCATGGGTTCTACCTGCAGCTGGTACTGCTCTTCTGGTTGTCTCTTCGGTATTAATCGCAGGAATCTACCCAGGTGCAATTCAGCAGTTCCAAGTAAAGCCAAGTGAGTCATCTAAAGAAGCCCCATTTATTCAGCGCAATATTGAAGCGACTCGTACCGCGTACGGACTAGATGATGTACAAGTCAATGATTATCAGGCAACTCTTACGGCTTCGGCAGGACAGCTTGCAGATGATGCAGCAACGATTGCAAATATTCGCTTAATGGATCCAAATGTCCTTTCTGCAACTTTCCGTCAACTCCAACAGATCAAGCCTTACTACGCCTTCCCGGAATCTCTGGATTTTGATCGTTACACAATTGATGGTGTAAAACGCGACGTCGTTGTCGCCGTTCGTGAGTTAAATATCGCTGGCAATCCATCTCGAAACTGGATTAATGATCACCTTGTCTATACTCACGGATTTGGATTTGTTGCCGCTTATGCAAATGCTCGTGATGCCGATGGTAAGCCTTCTTTTGCCGTAGGCGATTTGCCACCAACTAAGGGTCTAGGCGATTTTCAGCCACGAATTTATTTTGGTGAAAACGTTCCGGATTATTCAATTATTGGTGGCGTAAAGACCGACTCACCTGTTGAGTTTGATTATCCAGATGACACATCGGCTAACGGACAAAAGAACTACACATACACAGGTACTGGTGGCGTTCCAGTTGGTTCGTTACTCAACAAATTGGTCTTCGCGTTCAAGTACCAAGAGCAAAAACTCTTACTCTCATCGCTTATTAATAAGGATTCAAAAATTCTATTCGAGCGTAACCCTCGTGAGAGAGTTGCAAAAGTTGCACCATGGCTAACACTTGATGGAGATCCATATCCTGCGATAATTGGTGGCAAAGTTCTATGGATTATTGATGGCTACACAACAAGTGCTGGATATCCTTATTCAAAGAAGATTTCACTGTCAGCTGCGACAAATGATGTTCTCACTGCAACGTCATCCTCTGTGACTGCCCAAAGAAATACCGGGGTTAACTACATTCGCAACTCAGTGAAAGCAACTGTGGATGCATATGACGGCACCGTCTCCTTGTATCAGTGGGATGAAAAAGATCCGGTATTAGCGACGTGGAGCAAAGCTTTTCCAGGCACAGTTCAAGCGAAATCAAAGATTTCAAAGGAGCTACTTTCACACATTCGCTATCCAGAGGATATTTTCCGTGTCCAACGCGAAATTCTCTCTGAGTATCACGTGAAAACCGCTGCCGCATTTTATGGTGGCCAGGATTTCTGGCGTGTACCTCGTGACCCTTCGACTTTCGGAGCTAACGCAGGTGCGCAGCCTCCTTATTACTTAACTCTGCAGATGCCAGGAGATACAAAACCTGAGTTTGCACTTACTACACCATTTGTTCCACGTGGTGGACGTGAGAACTTATCTGCATTTGCTGCAGTGAACTCTGATGCAGGTCCTGACTATGGCAAGATTACAGTTCTGCAACTTCCTCGAAGCACAAACATCGCAGGTCCTTCACAGGTAGCTTCTAACTTTGAAGCTAAGCCTGAAGTTGCAAACTCTCTCTCGCTACTTCGTCGAGGCGGATCTGATGTTGTTCTCGGTAACCTGCTCACGCTTCCAGTGGGTGGAGGATTACTTTACGTACAACCGGTCTACGTTCGAGCAACAGCAAATACAGCGGCATATCCATTGCTGCAAAAAGTACTTGTCTCGTTCGGAGATCAAATCGGATATGACGACACATTAAAGGGAGCACTTGATCAAGTATTCGGTGGTAACTCCGGTACAACTTCTTCAAGTGGAACACCGACCACAAGTGGAACAAATAATGACTCTCTGGCAAGTGCATTAGCTAGCGCTAAGCAAGCGTTAGCAGATGGACAAGCGGCTCTTGCAAATGGTGACTTTGCTGCATATGGCCGAGCACAAGATCGATTGAAGTCTGCAATAGCTTCAGCGATTGCTGCACAAGTTAAGAAATAAATTGTAATAATTTAAATATCTCCACAAGAAAGTGCTAGATAAGGACCAGATCCGTGGGTTTCCATTCATGGATTTGGTCTTTATCAATTCAACGCCTAAGATTGCCGATACCGACGCGGGGTGGAGCAGCTCGGTAGCTCGCTGGGCTCATAACCCAGAGGTCGTAGGTTCAAATCCTGCCCCCGCTACTAGCTCGAAGAGATCGAAAATCTCGCAGTGGTTTGCTACGAAATTTGTGTTTTGTAAAATTTCTCCGCGTCTCCACTTGCGAGATTTTCGCTTTTAACCCCCTTTGGCGTGTATTTTTGCTCCAGCGCCACTGGGAGCTTCATTCTCACCGGAATAATGGTTAAGCCGTGTGCTACGATATGTTAAGTCAACTATACTTAAGGCAGATTCCATAGAATGTTCATTCGAGATAAACACAACACCGTTGAAAATACGGTGCGCGAGGCGCGAACCTCCCTTAATCTCACCCAGGAGGAGCTCGCAGTTCAGGCTGATGCGACGCGACAGACAATTATTTCGATTGAAAAAGGTAACTATGTGCCAAGTGTCTTGTTGGCTCTCAAAATTTCGGCAGTTCTAGGGAGAAGGGTGGATGATCTTTTTAAGATTGAAAACCATGAAAAAATATAGAGCCGCCTTAGATTTTATTCTCATCCTGAGTTTGACCGTTGTTTGTGCTCTAGCTATTGCTCCCAAGAGTTTTGTGATGCCCAATTCTGCTCAAATGCTCATCCTGACGATACTCCTTGGGTTTATCGCTACCTTTTTAGTACTTCTGTGGCGTGAAAATCCAGGCGATGAGCGCGAGGCGGTAAATCAAGCCTCTGCGAGCCGTGCCGCCTATGTCGTTGGAGCGGTTGTACTAATAATTGCCCTAATCATTCAAAGCCTTCAGCACACAATTGACCCAGCGGTGCCGTTAGCACTCTTAGCAATGATCTCAACCAAGGTGTTTATTCAGCGGATGATGGATAATAAATAAGTAATGTAAAGTCAACTTGACATTTTCGCACGGTTCTTTTACAGTGAGAACACCCGAAGGAGAGAGAAAAGGTTGATAAAAATGAACAAGAAATCATTTACAGCGTTGTCTGTGGCGATACTGGTTTTGGCCGGAGGCACGAGCGCATATTCCGCAGACCCAACCCCTAAGAGCAGTCAAGCAACTAAAGAGGCCATGAAGAAGGCTGCAATGAAGAAAGCTGAAGCTAAGAAGAAGGCTGAGGCAATGAAAAAAGAAGAGATGAAGAAAGAGGCTATGAAGAAAGAGGCGGACAAGATGGGAATGATCAAAGGCTCATACTCTGATTATGACGCCTCAAAGCTTTCCAATGCCGAACATGGAACCGTGATTCTATTTTTTAATGCCACATGGTGTCCAACCTGCGTCGCGGCCAATAAAAACTTTAACGGCTCAACTCCCCCAGATGGACTCACACTTCTTAAAGTCGATTATGACGATTCAACAGATCTCAAAAGGAAGTATGGCGTAACTTACCAACACACTTTCGTTCAAGTGGACAAGTCCGGAAAGCTACTTAAAAAATGGAACGGCTCTAATACATACGACGAGCTAATTTCCAACAAGGCCTAGAGATTATTTGGGACTGAAATGCTTCTACTTTTAACTTCGTTTCTTGCTGGGGTCCTGACAGTTTTTGCGCCATGCGTTTTGATTTTGCTTCCAGTCATTGTAGGTAGCTCAATGATTTCAGATGCAGATCAAAAGCTAGATCGCAAAAAACCCTACATTATTTCGATAAGTCTCGGCATTTCAGTTCTACTCTTCACTCTAATTCTCAAAGCCAGCACCGTCCTCATTGGTGTTGATCCACAAGTATGGAAATCAGCATCTGGTTTTATTGTCATAATTCTCGGAATCAGTCTTCTATTCCCTCTTCTCTGGGCAAGAATAAGCGCAACAATTGGTCTTGAGAATAACTCAAATAAACTTCTTCACCGTGCCTCTAAAAAATCCGGCGTGCTTGGATACATTCTTACTGGTGCTGCACTCGGACCAGTCTTTTCAGCGTGTAGTCCAATATATGCACTGATTTTAGCGACCATCCTACCCGTCAATATTGCTTTGGGTCTGGTTTATATGACGCTATATGCTGCAGGGCTCTCGCTGGCATTATTGGTAATTTCACTAGCCGGCCGACGTCTTACCAAAAAACTAAAGTGGGCCGTCACGCCTAACGGTTGGTTTCGGCGAATGCTGGCAATTTTGTTAATTTTAGTTGGAATTTTTGTCGCGACCGGCTTTGATAAAGATATTCAAACTTGGATGCTAATAAACATACCGTTTAGTAGTACCGTGATTGAGGATAAATTTCTTTAACCTTTCACATTTATTTCTGGCATTACAACCAATACTTTCACACTCGGAGGGTAAAATGATTAGGGAAGAAGTTGTTGAAAACGTCACTGTTTATAGCACCACTACTTGTAGCTCATGCCGAGTTTTGATGAAATGGCTTGATAGTGAAGATATTTCTTATTCGAAAGTCTTAACTGATGAGAGTGACGAGGCGATGGCGAAATTTATAGAAATCAATGAAGGGATTCTTTCGGTTCCATTTACAGTAATTCGCCTTAGTTCTGGCTCTGAAATAAAGATACATGGTTTTCAAAAATCAAAACTTAAGGAATCTCTAGGGCTCTAACACTCATTTCTTAACAGAATCTAGATATTTCAGAATTGACATACCAGAATTGACATATCAGAGAATCCAAAGAAGTATCAAGGTATGAAGAATCGAAGAGTTTTAACGTTAGTTGCATTTGCTGCAGTCATAATCTCACTTGGCCTTAGTGGGTGCAGTCAATCTTCAAAGCCACCAACGGATAGCACTCCAACTCCTTCAGCATCTTCAACGGTAAGTACGAAGGCAATGGCTCAGTACTGGGTTGCCGATACTTCCAGAGGCTTCCGTCTTTACCGTGAGTTTGTCCAGGTTAATCCAGCCCCAGACGCTATTACTGCGGCCTTGCGACGACTTGTTTCACAAAAACCCATTGATTCTGATTATGTCTCACTCTGGCCACTAGGTACGACAATAAATTCCGTAATAGTAACTGGCGATTCAGCAATAGTTGATCTGACCTTTCCTAAACTCAATCTGGGAAGCGAAGCAGAATCCTTAGCAATAGCTCAGTTAGTCTGGACGGCTACTGCCGCCGACACCACAGTTAAGAAAATTTTGCTCACCGTCGATGGAAAGAAAATAGAATCCCTTGCCGGTCACATGGATGCAACTAAAGCGTTTACGCGAGGCCTAACTTATGAAGTTCTTTCACCAATTTGGATTACATCACCTTCAGAGAATCAAGTAGTTGACGCAAAGGGATTCACACTTAGTGGAATGGCGTCGACTTTTGAAGCTAACGTTGTTTGGAAGGTAATGAAAGATGGAGTTTTGATTCAAGAAGGATCTACGACGGCTCAAGAGGCAGCACCGGCATGGAAACCCTGGAGCGTTGTAATTGAAAATCTCAAACCGGGCACGTATGAATTTTTTGCGATGGAGTATTCAGCCGAAGATGGATCACTCGTTGCACAAGACACCAAGAACGTAGTACTTAAATAACTACCTGATTCGCAATGAGTTGGTTACTACAAATAGAGATGATAGGGCCATTGCGGCAGCGGCATAAATAGGTTGCAGCAAACCAAGCGCGGCTATTGGTAGGCCAATCACGTTATAGATCAAAGCCCAGCCCATATTCAGATGGATGATCCTTAACGTCTTCTTAGCCAATTTAAGTGCATCAATAACACTGCCCAGGCCGGAGTTCATAAGAGTTATATCGGCCGATGAGATCGCAGTATCTGTGCCAGTTCCCATCGCCATTGATAAATCAGCGGCAGTTAAGGCTGCGGCATCATTGATGCCATCACCGATCATTAAAACACAGCGGCCCTCTGATTTAAAGCGTTCAACTATTTCAAGCTTTGTTTCAGGAAGTGCCGAAGAAACAACGTGGGCGCTATCAATTCCTACAATTGTTGCAACCGAAGCGGCGACTTGCGCGCTATCTCCAGTAACGAGCCACGGTGTTATTCCCATAGCTCGGAGTTCGCTAACCGTCTGCGCGGCATCGGGTTTCAATTGATCGCCCACAGCAAATACCGCTAGAGCAACACCATCCCAAGCAAGAACTGAAACGGTAAGTCCAGCCTCTTGTCCGCGTGCGATAGCTGATTTTATTTCGGGGTGAAAATCCGTGCTGCTATGTGCAACTGCAGTGGGTGAACCAATGAGCACGACTGGAGATTGATTCCCGATTTGTACTCGACCGGCAGCACCTGATCCTGGGGTTACGGCAAACTCACTAACATCGTATGAGTGCGCGCCTTTTCCAAGTGCGTACCGCACAATTGCTATCGCCACTGGGTGAGAGTTCTGAGTTTCAATTGCTAAGGCCGATGAGAGAATCGAGCGCTCGTTCATAAGCGGTGAAAATGAAGTTCCAAGTACGCCACCTGCGGCGGTAGAGACCGTAGCCTCTTGAAGATTCATTACCCCTTGCGTCAGAGTTCCGGTCTTGTCAAATACGACAGTGTCGACTGTACGAGCAACCTCTAAGACGCGTGGTTCGCGTAAAACTATTCCGCGTTGTGCACCGCGGCCAGATGCAACAAGAAGTGCTACAGGAGTAGCTAAGCCAAGTGCACATGGACAGGCGATTACTAAAACAGTGATTGCGATGGAAATGGATTGAGTGAGTGTGTGATCGGTGTAATACCAACCAAGAAATGTCCCGATTGACATCAAAGTCACGATTGGTACGAACACTGCACTTATGCGATCGGCTAAGCGTTGAATAGGAGCTTTTGTACCCTGCGCGCTAATAACCATTGCAGTAATGCGCGCTAACTCAGTATCGCTACCAATTCTGGTTGCTCGAATGATTAAGCGTCCATTGTGATTTACAGAGGCCCCGACGACTAAAGAGCCAGGACGAACATCTACGGGTTTCGATTCACCTGTGAGCATTGAGTTATCGACTGCACTTTCACCTTTAATGACAATTCCATCGGTTGCAATGCGAGCCCCTGGAAGTGCTTCGAACTCATCACCGATTTCGAGTTGATCAATTGGAATAATTACAGGTAATCCTTCACGAATTATCGTCACCTCTTTACTACCAAGGGCAAGAAGTGAGGAGAGCGCTGCACCTGCGCGTGACTTCGCGCTAGTTTCTAAGTAACGGCCGAGAATTACGAAGAAGAGAACTCCTGCAGCAACTTCGGTATAGACATCACCTTCACCAGTTGAGTTTGCATAAATTGACCACGCAAAGGCTGAAAGTGAACCGAGTGACATCAAATTATCCATCGTCGGATGTTTTAAGTTGCGAAGTGCGGCACGGTGAATCGGCCAAGCAACAATTAAAACCACTGGAGCGCTTAGAGCAATCACAAACCATGCAGTTGCAGAATACAAAGGATGTGGAAGACCGAAGTAATCCAGAGCTTCAAGAATCCGCATATCGATGTAATGGTGCCAACTCATAACCATTGAAATTGCAACTGCAGGAACTGCAAAAATAAATGCAAAAAATAGAGCCCGCGCCGACTTTTTATTATGCAAAGTTACGGCTTGGCCATCTTGTAGAAGTGCTGCTTTATACCCGGCTTTTTCTACGGTTTTAATGAGCTCTTTCGTGTCCATATCGGCTGGAGCTAAAATGTGAGCCGTCTCGGTGGCGAAATTAACCGTTGCACTCACGCCATCAACGGCATTAAGGGCCTTTTCCACGGTATTAACGCATGATGAACAGGTCATTCCTTCAATTGATAATGTTGTTGGCTCTAACACTGTACTCATCGCTTCACTTCTCTCCGCCAGACCCTCTGAAATCGTTTCATTAGGTACAGCGTTTAATTAGCCGGATTTATTCCATTGATGACTGCATTATGTAAGATCCCGTTAGTTGACACTCCACTGCCCCCGAATGGACCTGATTTTCCGCTCAGATTCGTAAATGTCCCGCCAGCCTCGCGAACAATTATGTCCAAAGCCGCCATATCCCAGATGGCCAAGGTGGGTTCGATTGCCACGTCAACTGCACCTTCAGCGACCAGCACATGCGACCAGAAATCGCCCATACCTCGAGTGCGCCAGGCCTGTGCGAGCATATTTTGGAATGGCTCGAGCCGATCACCAAAGCCAATGAAGTCCGAGTATGCAATTGATGCATCGACAAGAGATGCCACACGAGAAACTGAAATCTTTTTGGTCGCCCCATTAAAAGTAACGAATGCCCCACTGTGGGCCGATGCAAACCATCGTCTGGATAAGGCCGGCGCACTTGCGATTCCAACCACGACTTCCTGAGTTCCATCATCTGCAACTTCAACTAATGCAATTAAGCAGGCCCATGTTGGCACGCCCCGCATAAAGTTTTTAGTTCCATCAATCGGATCAATAATCCAGTATCGCTGTGCACCAGTAATGTCGCTGCCGAACTCTTCACCTAAAAGTCCATCATCAGGGCGATGTGTAGCAAGTGCTTGCCGTATCGCCGTTTCGACCGCGCGATCGGCATCGGTAACTGGACTGTTATCTGGTTTTGTTGTGATTACTAAATCCAACGCTTGATATCTCTCAAGTGCAATTGAGTCTGCAATATTTGCGAGCAGATGGGCCAAAGCTAAATCTTCGGCGTATTGCTCTGAATTCATAACCATAATGCTTGAATCCTAATCCTCATTGCTCTCAATCGGTTGCTCTTGAACTGCCAGTAATGAGCGCAGGCTGGCTAAACGTGCAGTTCTCTCGGCATCCACAACACCATTAGGTGCGGCCCACGCATCGAGTGAGCATGAACTCTCGGAATGCGAGCAGTTTGAAAGACAATTTGCAGCAACTTCAGATAAATCGGTAAAAGCATCCACGATTCGATGTGTATCGATATGCGATAGTCCAAAAGCTCGGATACCAGGGGTGTCGATTATCCATCCATCGCTATCTGCAAGTGGAAGTGCGATGGCACTCGATGAGGTATGTCGACCACGACCAGTGGCCGCATTTACATCTCCAGTTAAACGATTGGCTTCAGGTACTAGTGCATTTATAAGGGTTGACTTTCCAACTCCTGAATGGCCAACTAAAACAGAGATCTTTCCTTCGAGCATTGCGTGCAAAGCTTTTAAATCACTTTCACTTGACGCACTTTTTATGGCCATATGCAGAATCTCAACACCCAACTTTGAATACTCTGATAAAAACTCTGGAACAGCGCCAAGGTCTGTCTTAGTAACAACTAACTTTGGTGCAATTCCCTCAGTAAAAGCTGAAACCAAGAAACGATCGATTAATCCTCGACGTGGTTCGGGATTAGTAGCCGCGACCACAATTACAAGTTGATCAATATTTGCAACAATTGTTCGCTCTACTTGAGCTGAATCATCAACGGTGCGACTAAGTGAGTTACGCCTTTCTTGAATGCCAACAATGCGGGCCAGACTTCCTTGTTTACCACTTACATCACCAACAATGGAAACAACATCTCCGACTACCACGGACTTGGGACCAAGTTCTCTGGCGCGCATTGCGGTAATAACTACACCACTGTCGGTGATGCACGTCTGTCGACCTCGATCAACGGTGGTTACTAAGGCTGATATCGCATCATTGTGCTGTGGGCGATCTTTACTGCGCGGACGGCTGCTGCGCGCTGCTCTAATGCGAGCATCGGACTCATCATATTCGCGTGGAGTCATCGCTTACTTTTCACAATCTCAATCAAGAAGTGATCTCCAGAGGCCAGGAAAATCTGGGAGAGTTTTACGAGTAGTAGCAATATTCTCAACTTCTATCCCTTGGACAACCAATCCAATTACAGCACCCGCCGTTGCTAATCGATGATCTTCATAGGTATGAAAAACACCGCCATGCAATGGCGCAGGGGTTATGTGAAGAGAGTTTTTATGTTCCTCAACATTTCCACCTAAAGCATTTATCTCACGTGTTAATGCACTCAAACGATCGGTTTCATGTAAACGTAAATGGCCTATTCCGCGAAGATGCGAGGGAGAATCAGCGAAGAGTGCGAGAGCGGCGATTGATGGAGTTAATTCGCCAACATCATGCAAATCAATATCGATTCCATGAATAACTCCTGTGCCTGTCAGAGTTAAACCTGCCTCATTCATCGAAATCTTCGCGCCCATTCGAGTAAGAATGGGACGTAGTTGATCTCCGGGTTGTGTCGTCTTTTCTGGCCAATCTGCAATTGTGATGCTTCCGCCACAGAGCATCGCAATTGATAGAAATGGCGCGGCATTTGAAAGATCGGGCTCTACTACTAACTCACAACCATGGAGTGCACTTGGCAAAACTCTCCAACTATTCGCATCCTCATCTACAACCACCGTTGCACCAAAATCACGTAACATTGCAACGCTCATTTCGATATGCGGCATCGAAGGAAGTTTGTCGCCCTTATGTGTCACTGTAATTCCATCGGTAAAACTTGGTGCGACTAGCAACAAACCAGATAGAAACTGACTGGATTCACTGGCATCAATTGTGACTTCTCCACCTCGGACTGTGCCAGTGCCGTGAATCGTAAGCGGCATGCTATATCGGTTCTCGTGTTCAATTGAGACACCGATGTGTTCAAGAGCTTTAATGAGTGGAGCTAGAGGTCGCTCATGAGAGCGAGAATCGCCGTCAAATAAGATTTCACCGGTTGCTAGCGCTGCAAGTGGTGGTAAAAAACGCATTACTGTTCCGGCATTTCCAACATCGATTCTGGCTGGACCAGTCATGGCCGCAGGAGTAAGGGTCAATTGATACTCAGATAATCCATCCACCAATCCACCTTGTTCGACAATTCCAATCCCCATGGCTTGTAAGCCCTGCACCATGAGCTCGCTGTCCCGAGAAACTAAAGGGCGTCGCAACGTTGAAGGGCTTTTGGCTTGTGCCGCCAAGATTAAGGCGCGATTCGTAACGGATTTAGATCCGGGAATAACGACAGAGATTTCGACTGGTTTTGTTCCGCGAAAAATCGCTGGCCAGTGGGCGTCGTTAAGATTCATTGATTAAGTCTATCCTTTCCATATGTGTGGCCGATATGCGCAATCTGCTGATATGCGCGAACTTATGGAGCAGTTTGAAGTTACGGGGAGCTCACCACAACAATCCCTGCCAGCGAATTGGAATATTGCGCCGACAAATCCAATTTATATAGTTCGTGCAGATTCAAGTGATTTCACAAAGAATTCACTAGCAACGGTTTCGTGGGGGTTAATTGCACCGTGGCTCAGTGAACTCAATGAGGCAAAGAGCTCACAGTCGCGAGCTATAAATGCACGCAGCGAATCGATTCATGAGAAGCCAACTTTTCGCGCGGCATTTAAATCTACGCGATGTCTAATCCCCGCCGAGGGATACTACGAATGGGCAACTGCCATGGGGAAATTTGCACCAAAGCAGCCCTTCTTTATCTCTGCTCGAAATGGGAATCAGTTACCTGTGGCCGGGATTTGGAGTAGTTGGAGGGCACCCAGCGGCGACATAATTCAAAGCGCCTCAATTATCACGCAAGAGGCCCACGGTGAATTGGCTGAAATTCACAGTCGAATGCCCGTCTTCATGCCTCGTGATCGCTGGGATCAATGGCTGGACCCAAGAAATAATTCAATAGAAAATCTCAGGGCGTTAATGCACGTCGAATCCCCCGCCGCAATTGTTATGGCCCGCCCAGTATCTAGCGCAGTTAATTCTGTTGCAAGAAACTCGCAAGAACTGACGACGGGCATTGATTTAGGAGAGCCAGAAACCCTCTTTTAACGATAGCCTTTTGCTGCGATGACATCAACTGATTTAGTAAAAGAGAGCTCGGCGGATCGTGCCATCCGCTTTGAGCGTGATGCCCTTGTCTTTACTAACCAGTTATATGCCGCAGCTCTTCGCTACACAAAAAATCCGCATGATGCGAAAGATTTAGTTCAGGATACGTACCTCAAGGCCTTTGCTTCATTCCACCAATTCGAACCTGGTACAAACTTAAAGGCTTGGCTGTATCGTGTTTTAACCACAACTTTCATCAATACGTATCGTAAAGATCAACGACGCCCACAAATATCTGGTGGCGAGATTGAGGATTGGCAGTTAGCTGATGCGGCATCGCACTCCAGCAACTTAGGAAAGTCCGCTGAAGTCGAAGCGCTCGAAAATCTTCCCGATAGTGATATTAAACGTGCGCTCCTTGAAATCCCTGAAGAGTTTCGAATTGCAGTGTATTTAGCCGACGTTGAAGGCTTTTCTTATAAAGAGATCGCAGAAATTGTAGGCGTGCCCGCCGGAACGGTCATGTCAAGGTTACACCGGGGAAGAAAACAGCTACGCGAACGGTTAACTGAGTATGCAAAGGAACTTGGTTATTCCGTTAAGAGTGCCAAGCCCTCTGAAGCGTCAGAAACGAAAGAAAGACAAGAGTCGAGTCGGGAGGAAACTCCATGAGTCAATTCGAAGTAGTTCCATGTAATCAAATTCTCAACTCATTTGTTCTCTTACTTGAAGGAAATACCGACGTACCAATGGTGCACACAATTGAAATTCATCTCTCTGAGTGTCCCAACTGCACCGCCGAATTGGCACACGAAAAGAAAATGCATAGTTTAATTCAAGATGTGTTGCGCAGAACCTGCTGTGAGACCGCCCCCGATGATCTTCATGATGCGATTTTTAACCAAATTCACACTCAGACGGCCGGTGCCTTTACTACCGAAGTTTTGACCGAGTTCACGATGACCGAGATTTCAATAGAAATCGACGAGTTTGGAACTATCGAACACCGGGAAATTACCATCGAGCACACGGAAGAGATTCGCTATCAAACTGGCTATCCGGAAGAACGCGATATTTAAACCATGAAACCGGCCGAGGAAATTCTTGGAGCTGTGGGCTTTTCCGTAATGGCCGTACGCCCAGGTGACACCTGTGTTGCGCTGGGAGTTGGAGATTTACCTGTCGTTTCCCAGTCACATCTTATTAATCTAATGGAGCACGCAGTCGTGATTTCCTTGGATGAGTATTTAGAGCCAGGAGAAACAACGGTTGCAATAAGCATTGAACTCATCTCATTGAGTCCAGCAGAAATTGGTGCCGAACTTCGTGCCACGTCTCGCTGTATTGAAGTTGCACATCGAGAATTAACTTTTGAGTGCGAGCTGTATGAAGGTGAACGACAAGTAGCGGCGGCAATTATAAAAAGAGCGACGGTCGAGCGAGTATCTTTCCTCGCGCGCACCGCCGCTCAATCACTTATTAGTTAAGTTAAATAAGTTAAGTTAGATAGTTAAGTTAGATTTCTACGCCTTCTTGGTAGCCCAGAAAATCTCGGCAATTTCATCAATCTTTGCGATTAAATTATCTGCCACTGCAACATCTTGTGTTCCCTTTGTTCCTGCTGCACCGGCAAGTTTGGTGGCCTCATTAAATAGCGAATGTAACTGTGGGTAGGCCTCAAAGTGGGGAGCCTTGAAGTAATCAGTCCACAAGACCCATAGGTGCTCCTTCACTTGATGTGAACGCTCTTCCTTGATTGCTACAGAACGTGAACGGAAGTCGGCATCTGTATTTGCTGCGTACTTTTCCATACATGCTTTTACGGACAAGGCCTCAATTTTTGCTTGGGCTGGATCGTAGACACCGCATGGAAGATCACAGTGTGCGTAAACGGTTATCTTTGGTGCAAACATTGAATCTCTCCCTTAAGAATTATCGCGAGTAAACCTTACAAGTGCCAGACTACATCTCGTGAGCAAATTTGGCACGGTCAGGGTTGAAGGTAGTTCAATGGCACCTACTTTTAACAATGGTGACTACTTACTTGTGCTGTGGCTGCCTGAGCCACCACTTCGAGCGCCTCTAGGAAGCATCGCGGTGATTGAACGTGAAGAACGTCCCGGAATCTTTCTTATCAAGCGAATTCAAAAAGCTCATGCTGGTAATTATTGGGTCGAAGGCGATAATAATGAAAGCACCGATTCGCGCACGTGGGGTTGGATTTCTCCCCATGAAGTGGTGGGGCGAGTTTTATTTCGGTATAGAAAAGGGAAATCGATTAACGCGTGAAAGCTTCGAGCATTAAGGCTTTTTGCTCATCCTCGTGCAAGTGCTGATTTCCAGTTGCTGGAGATGCAGTTGCGCGGCGCGATACACGGCGCAAGATTCTTGAACCAAAGCCGCGGCCCCCGTGTTGCTCAGATGTTCGAAGTGCAATGTATGACCAAGGGCCTTGGTTAGCCGGCTCATCTTGCACCCATAGCAAGTTTGCATTGGGATGTTTATTCGCCTCACTGAGCATTTCATCGATTGGCAGTGGATATAGAAGTTCCAAACGAACGATCGCAGTCGATGTTTCACCCGTTTTTGCTCGCTCAGCAACTAAGTCATGATAAATCTTTCCTGAACAAAAAATAAGTCGAGATGCATTATTTACGGACTCATCCGAAATGACTGGTCTGAAATGTCCGCTGGTGAAATCAGATAGAGATGACGCCGCTGCACGAAGTCGCAACATTGATTTCGGTGTAAAGATAATTAATGGTCGGCGAGCTGGGTTCTTGACGTGCCAGCGTAATAAGTGAAAATAAGAAGCCGGTGTAGAAGGTTGGGCCACGGTCATATTTTGTTCGGCACATAGTTGCAGATATCGCTCAATGCGTGCCGACGAGTGGTCAGGACCTTGGCCTTCATATCCATGTGGGAGTAAGAGAACTAGCGATGATCGCTCTCCCCATTTTTGTAAGGCTGAAGAAATAAACTCATCGATAATTGTTTGGGCACCATTAGCAAAATCACCAAATTGACCCTCCCAGAGAACCAATGCTTCCTCGCGCTCCAAGCTGTAGCCATACTCAAAGCCCATCGCAGCATATTCACTAAGAAGTGAATCGATCACAAAGAAATGGTTCTCATCACTATTGAGTGCGCGCAGCGGCGTCCACTCGTTGCCATTCTCTTTATCGATAATAACTGCGTGACGATTGCTAAAAGTTCCGCGACGTGCATCTTGGCCTGCGAGGCGAATTGGGCGATCTTCTTTCAGAAGAGAGCCAAATGCAAGCATTTCACCGGTCGACCAATCAATTGAAGAGTCATTGAGAGACTCAACGCGCTTTGCTAACTGCGGTAATAATTTCGGATGAACATGGAAGCCTTCGGGAACTGCCGTCTGAGTTGCAGCAATTTC
>JACSDF010000034.1 GCA_015660815.1 Actinomycetota bacterium | reverse complement strand
CTTTTAGTCGATGCCGATACTGGTTTTGGTGCATCGGCTTTTAATATCGCGCGCACTGTCAAGGATTTAATTAAAGCTGGCGCTGCTGCAATGCATATTGAAGATCAAGTCGGAGCTAAGCGTTGTGGTCACCGTCCGAACAAAGAAGTTGTCAGTAAGAACGAAATGGTCGATCGCATTAAAGCCGCAGTTGATGCACGCACTGATGATCAATTCTCAATTATGGCGCGCACCGATGCAATTGCAATTGAAGGTATTGATGCCGCAATTGAACGAGCGAATGCTTATGTCGAAGCCGGTGCAGATTATATTTTTCCCGAAGCCATTCGCACATTAGATGACTACAGTAAATTTAGCGCTGCCGTTTCGAAGCCCATTTTGGCTAACATAACGGAGTTTGGTTTGACACCTCTGTTCACGCGCGACGAACTAGGTTCTCATGGCGTTTCAATGATTCTCTACCCACTTTCGGCATTTAGAGCCATGAATAAGGCGGCAGAGAATGTTTATGAAAGCATTCGTCGCGACGGAACACAGTCACATGTCATTGAAACAATGCAGACGCGTGAAGAGCTCTATGAACGAATTAATTATTATGAGTATGAAAAGGCACTTGATAAAACTTTAGGGAGAGAGTAATTGGTCGAATTTAAAGCTAAGAAATCCGTTGCACTCTCAGGTGTGCCCGCCGGCAATACCGCCCTTTGTAGTGTGGGTAAAAGTGGAAATGATCTTCACTACCGCGGCTATGACATCGCAGATTTAGCAGCTAACTGTGAATTTGAAGAGGTCGCATATCTTCTAATTTATGGCGATTTACCGACACAAACTCAATTAAACGCCTATAAAACTAGACTCAAGAGCCTTCGAGGCCTGCCTGATCAGGTCAAAGCAGTTCTTGAGCAAATTCCAGCGACTGCTCACCCTATGGATGTAATGCGCACGGGTGTTTCAGCTCTTGGATGCGTGACCCCTGAAGCGTTGGATCACCCAAAAGAAGGTGCTCAAGAAATCGCCGACAAACTAATCGCTTGTTTAAACTCAATGTTGTTGTACTGGTATCACTTTTCTAATTCCGGTAAACGAATCACCGTTGAAACCGATGATGATTCAATTGGTGGCCACTTTTTGCACCTGCTTCACGGCACACCTGCAAGTGAACTTTGGATTAAATCTATGCATGCATCTTTGATTTTGTATGCCGAACACGAGTTCAATGCTTCAACATTTACCGCTCGGGTGATCGCCGGTACTGGCTCAGATTTGTACTCAGCTATCACAGGGGCAATCGGTGCGCTGCGCGGACCTAAACATGGTGGGGCAAATGAGGTTGCCCTTGAAATTCAAGAACGGTACGCAAGCGCCAATGATGCTGAGTTGGATATTCGTTATCGAGTCGCGTTAAAGGAAGTTGTGATTGGCTTTGGCCATCCCGTCTACACCGTATCTGATCCCCGAAATGAGATTATCAAGGCTATCTCGCTGGAGCTATCAAAAGACAGTGGAAATACCGCTCTGTATGACATTGCAGAGCGAATTGAATCGGTCATGTGGGATGCAAAAAACATGTTTCCAAATCTTGATTGGTTTTCAGCTGTTGCGTACAACCAGATGAAAATACCAACGGCATTCTTTACGCCTCTGTTTGTTATTGCCCGAACAACTGGTTGGGCCGCACATGTCATTGAACAACGAATTGATAACAAGATTATCCGTCCAAGCGCGAACTACACTGGCCCTGAGGATTTAGATTTCCAACCAATAGAAAAGCGATAGGTGCATTCTTAATGTCTAGCCACATCTCACTCGAAAATTCGACATTTGCAAATCAACCATATGACCAAGAGATCATTGACATTGTTGACTATGTTCAAAACTATGAGATCAAATCGCCGGTTGCTTATGAGACGGCATGGAACTGCTTCATGGATACCTTGGGATGTGGGCTTGAAGCTCTTGAATACGAGGCTTGTACAAAATTGCTGGGTCCGGTTGTGGAGGGTCTCAACTTAGAAAATGGCGTTAAAGTCCCTGGCACCAGTTACGTTTTAGATCCAGTTCAGGGCGCTTTCAATATCGGCGCCATGATCCGCTGGTTGGATTTTAATGACACGTGGCTTGCCGCCGAATGGGGGCACCCATCCGATAATTTAGGGGCAATTCTTGCCACCGCAGACTGGTTATCTCGAACTACAGATAAAAAGTTCACGATTAAAGATGTACTAACTGCCATGATTAAGGCGCATGAGATTCAGGGTTGTATTGCATTGGAAAACTCCTTTAACAAAGTTGGTTTAGATCACGTTCTTTTAGTTAAAGTGGCATCAACGGCAGTGGTTTCACAGATGATGGATTTAACTCGCGAGCAAACACTTGCCGCAGTATCTCTTGCCTGGGTAGATGGACAGTCTCTTCGAACATATCGTCACTTTCCAAATGCAGGTTCGCGCAAATCGTGGGCTGCAGGGGATGCAACATCGCGTGCAGTTCGCTTAGCACTCATTGCAAAGACCGGTGAGATGGGTTATCCATCGGCATTAACCGCTAAAACGTGGGGCTTTTAT
This sequence comes from Actinomycetota bacterium, assembly GCA_015660815.1. GTDB lineage: Bacteria > Actinomycetota > Actinomycetes > Nanopelagicales > Nanopelagicaceae > Planktophila. The sequence continues at coordinate 6,310 of JACSDF010000034.1, read as the reverse complement.
GATGTCTCATTTAAAGGTAATGCCTTTAAGTTTCAGCGTTCATATGGCACATACGTTATGGAAAATATCTTGTTTAAAATCTCATTTCCTGCTGAGTTCCACTCACAGACCGCAGTTGAGGCCGCAATGACTTTGCACTCAGCAATGCTTGCTGCGGGGAAAACACAGGCCAATATTAAGAAAGTTACAATCCGAACTCACGAGGCATGTATTCGAATTATTGATAAGAAAGGTCCACTCAATAATCCAGCCGATCGCGATCACTGTATTCAATACATGGTTGCGGTCCCACTAATTTTTGGTCGACTTACAGCGCGTGATTATGAAGATAACATCGCTGCTGATCCTCGCATCGATGCACTTCGTGAAAAGATTATCTGTGTTGAAGACTCGGCTTTCACGGCCGATTATCACGACCCAGAAAAGCGGTCGATAGCTAATGCACTCACAATTGAGTTCAATGATGGCAGCATTGTCGGCGAAGAAGTTGTCGAGTATCCAATCGGTCACGCCCGTCGCCGCACTGCAGGAATTCCACTTTTAATTGAAAAGTACAAGGTTAATCTTGCGCGTATTTTTGATGAGCGACAGCAAGAAAAAATCCTTAGCCTGTCAATGGATTATGAGAAGCTCATTGCCACACCAGTAGATGAGTTTATGGATTTATTGGCGCTTTAATGAGTCGAATTCTCATTGCCCCTGACTCTTTTAAAGGCAGTGCAACGAGTATTGAAGTAGCAGAGGCTATTGCTAAGGGCTGGAAATCTGTGCGTCCCGATGATGAGGTAGTTCAAATCCCTTTTGCTGATGGGGGAGAAGGAACCCTACTTGCTGTTGAATCTGCAAGACCAGATGCAGTGCGCAACTACTGCCTTGAAGTTTCCCCCGATGCCTATTGGCTATTACTTGATGGCACAACAGCCATTGTTGAGCTAGCTCAAGTATCAGGTCTATCTCTCCTGCCGCAACTGAATCCAATGGGCGCACATACTTTTGCCTTTGGCCAAGTTTTAGCGATAGCTGCACGAGATCCGCGCGTTGAGCGCATTTACTGCGCACTCGGTGGTTCGGCAAGTACCGATGCCGGTGTTGGTGCACTGATGGCACTCGGTTTTGAATTCTTAGATTCAGCGGGCCAATCAATTTCTTTGGGAGGAGCGCAGCTTTCAAAAATTGTGAGCATTTCAAATAACGCCGCAATGTTGCCGCCTAAAGGCGGGGTTACTTTATTAGTAGATGTAGATTCACCACTCCTAGGAATTCATGGAGCGGCCTCAGTGTTTGCTCCACAAAAAGGTGCGACACAAGGTGAGATTGTTCAACTTGAATTGGGATTGCAAAGTTTTTCTAAACTCATTGATTTTGATGATTCACCTGGCAGCGGAGCGGCAGGTGGAACGGCTTTTGGTTTAAGTGCATTGTGGGGCGCAATTATTGAAAACGGCGCTACCAAGATTGCACAGATATGCCGACTCGATGATGCGATACGCGCAAGTGATCTTGTAATCACTGGTGAGGGAAGATTGGATAGCCAAAGTTTTCGAGGCAAGGTGGTTGGTCACATCACCGAACGTGCAAATGCAGCGGGTGTACAAATTGCATATTGTGTTGGATCAATAGAAGGTGGAGTTCCGACCCCAAACCTGGCATGTATCGCATTGTCTGAGTTAGCTGGAAGTACTAAAGAGGCGATAGAAAATCCCCAGAGATACTTGATTGAAGCCGGTGAAAAGCTCGCGAACTTCCTATAGGATTTCAAACATGCCAGAGTCATTGAAAACAATTCAAATTAATCACATCATTGCGCCTCCAGAATGGGCATTACTTGAGCGAGAAATAATCGACAAACTCAATGCAGCCGCCCCAGAATTCGTAGCTAGATACACACGATCCGATGGTTCACTGATTTGGCGCAATACGTGGGGCAGCATGGATGGATCCGATGATCCATATGAAGCATTCATGTATTTGGCGCTGTTGTATTCGATGGGTGGGAGCGAAGAGGTTTATGAGCTTGCACGAAAAATGTGGGATGCAATTACCATTCAGTGGACCGAATACGGGCAGATTTACCGTGAATTTGATGGATATTACGACTGGATGCACCACGGGGAAGGCTATCTCTACCACTATTTCTTTGGACTAACTAAACCCGATTCACTCATCGATCGGCAACGTGCAAAGAGATTTTCAGATATGTATACGGGTTTAGATCCTGAAGCGAAAAATTGGGATAGTGAGAAAAAGATGATTCTTTCGCCTCTGACTGGAAGTCGGGGACCGCGGCAGGTAGTCACGCATGAAGATTGGCACACACACCGGACCGTGCTCGATGATTACTTAGCCCCTTATGAGGACATAGTGAAAACCGATTTTTCGACAATGCGTTGTAATTGGTCGGATCCGGATGTTTATGACGACTTAATTAAGAAAATGAATCAACGGATGAATCGTGGAGATGTTCCGCTTAATTTAAATGCCACTTCGCTCATGACACATGCATTTATGTATTCGCATGAGAGCAGATTGAGGGAGTGGGTACTCATTTATCTGGACGCTTGGAGAGAGCGCACTGAAACAAACGGCGGAATCATCCCTGACAATATTGGACTTTCAGGGGCAATCGGTGAATACAACGATGGAAAGTGGTGGGGCGGATACTACGGTTGGCGTTGGCCACATGGATTTATGACCATTATGGAACCGCTTACAAATGCTGCTATGAATGCGGTTTTACTTACCGGAGATTATCAGCACTTAGATTTGGCGCGATCCCAATTTGATCTGATGTGGTCGCTTCGAATGGAAGAAGATGGAGTAATCAAAACTCCTAATAGGCGATTTGATTCAGGGTGGGGAGATTATCGGATACCTTCTCCGCGTCACATGATTTATATCTGGACATCTTCAATGGCCGCAGAAGATCTTGATCGAATCGCCCAACTGCCGCGTGATAATGATTGGAATGCGATAGCAATCCCAGGAGTCTCTGGTCGCGATGCACTGACGGGACGCGATACAAAGCACTACATTGCAAATACTCTGCCATGGTTCCAATTTATTCAGGGGGAGTTGCCTAATTATCCAGTTGAGATTTTACGCGCCAATATAGCGCTCATCGATACTCAACTGCGGAAAATGCGCTCAAAAACCGGTGATCCACGCGGTTGGGACACATACGATCCCGCCACCGCAGATGAAGTCGTTGGTTTAGATCTACGTGTAGATGGTTATCAAATTCACGCGTGGCAAGAGTTCAGCCCAGTCTATTTCGAAGGTTTGGCTCAAATGCTTATGGGCGCACCGATGCATATTTCTCATGGAGGTCTGCAACATGGAAAAGTTCGATTCTTTGATGGAGAACTCAAACGCCCTGGATTGCCACAAGATGTCGGTGCGATTGTAGATAAATTAACGGCTACAAGTATTGGGATTCAAATTGCTAATACAAGTCTGACCCACTCACGCACTCTGGTAATTCAAGCAGGGGCTTTTGGGGAGCACTCCTTCACATCCGTTGAGGTCGCTTTAAGTTCAGGCACAACCGAATTTTATGAGATTGGTTCTAAGTGGTTCCAGATTGAATTAAGCGCTCAAGCAGGAGCTACGCTAACTTTTAATGTCGAGCGATACGTAAATGCACCAAGTTATGAAACTCCATTTTCATCACGCAGCGATTGGGATCCACTTATCACTGGACGACCATCAGAAAACTTTGTGCAGTAACTACATGATTGCAACGGTGTGCTTATCGATGAAATCCCAGTCATAATCAATACATAGACCTTCACCAGTTGGTGCCATGACGTAACCATCGACGATGTTGAGTTTGCTCTTCGTTCCAAATTCAAAGTCATCAAATGGATAAAGAGTTTCAAAAAACTCACAGTTGACCATTGATAATGATGGATGAAGTTGCACTTGTTCTAAGCCATGATAAATCGTGGTGTGAAGTTCGCATTGGACTCCGAATGATTCTGCTAAGTGTGCAGTTTTCATCACCGCAGTGATTCCACCGCGCCACGATACATCGGTTCGAACAATGTCGACGATACCTTCTGCAATGCAGTGAGCAGTTGTGTAATGTGCTCCGGCAATGACTTCAGTTCCGCAGATAGGAATATCTAATTTTTCACGTAACTTGCGCAGGCCATGCAGATTGACATCTAATAGCGGTTCTTCAAACCACTTAAAGTTAAGTCTCTCTAACTCTCTACCGGCCTTGAGTGCATCTTCGTAAGAAGCCATAATCACTGGATCGGCCATCAAGGTAAATTCATCGCCGACGGCCTCACGCACCGCGCGATAACAGGCGATATCTAAATCTAATCCACCCGGAGGGTGAAGTTTGTAACCTTTGTAACCCTTTGCCTTAACTTCTAGCGCCTGTTTCGCATAATCATCGGGACCGGGTAAAAACATGGATGAAACATAGAGCGGCACTTTTTCGCGTGCCGCGCCAAGTAGTTTATAAACAGGCTGGTGTGCCATTTTCCCAACGATGTCCCAACATGCGTTATCAAATGGTGCATATGCATAAATTGGAACATGGTTCCACCGTCGATCGAAGAGTTCGAAATCCTTCATATTCTTAGCTGAACTATGTGCGCTTCTGCCAATAAAAAATGGTTTTACTTGTGACATCGCGGCGGCAGCGGCCTTTGCATCTAAGGCACCAAAGCCGAAAGAACTGCCCTGTACTCCGTCTTCAGTTGTAATTGTGATAACTGTAAAGTCCGGACGGGCGCCACCAGGTAAACGCACTGCATCGACTGCATCCAACGAGTTGAGCTGATCGCCTCCGCGACAGGCACGAATTTCAATCTCTTTTATAACCGAAGTCTGCATTATTTCCCCGTCTCTGAAATCCTATAGGAAAACTTAATCCTCAAGAGCCCTCAGGTCAAGGTTATGGGTGAGTGTTTTATTTATTTACTTCTTTAGCCGAAGGTGCAAAGCGCTTTAAAGATGATTCGATATGGGCGTGCATGGTACTTCGCGCCGTCTTAGGGTTTTGATCAAGAATTGCCTTAGCTATTTCATCATGCTCTTTTATTGCCAATTGACCTGAGCCGGAATGGTAGTACTGCTCAAAAAGCTCTTGCACGAATTGCGTTCTGGACTCACTTTCAATGAGATGTAATTTATTTGCCATATAGAGTCGAAATAAATGTAAGTGGCAATGTGTTCGTTCAAACGCTGACGCCACTGAGTTGCTTCCGGAAATATGCGCGATCAAAGTATGGAAACGGGCATCATGTTCAGTCAACGCCTGAAATTGATCATCGACCTTAAATTTTAGTGCAGCCTTTGCGCTCTGCATTTCACCCTTCAGAGCAGTTTTTCCAGTGGAGTCAATCTTTCTTGCCGCTTGCTCTGCCGCCCATGGTTCGATTAATAATCTGAATTGAAATAAATCATTGAACTCTTCCATTGATAGCAAATTCGTAGCCGTGTATCCCTTGAGTGGCTCCTTTGCAATCAAACCATCGGATTCGAGACGTGCTAACGCCTCTCTAACTGGAGTTTGAGAAACCTCTAGTTCGACGGCTAATGCATCGATATTTACTCGAGAGCCTGGCGCAATTTCATGCTCAAAGATCATTGCTTTAATCATCTCGTAAATCTCATCAGATAAAACTGATCGACGGGGCGAGCGCTTAGGAGCTGGCACGATGCTTTGCTTCTTTGCCATCACTTCTCCTTCACTTAATTTAAACTTCTATTTTGGAAGTCTGAGACCTTGCATTCCACCATCAACTGCGAGAATCGTTCCGGTTGTTGAACCTTGTTTTGGATTAGCTAGATAGAGAATTGCACTTGCAACTTCCTCTGCTGATACTAATCGACCGAGTGGCTGCCTAGCCTCAAGGTACATACGCTCTGCTGCAGGATCTTGTGCCTGAGAAAGCAAACGTTCTACCCACGGGGTATCGGCTGTACCTGGATTAACACAGTTCACTCGAATTTTTTCTTTAACTGCATCCGCTGCCATTGCTAACGTCAAGGACATGACCGCCCCTTTACTTGCAGAATAGACGGCACGCTTTGGAAGACCGGCAGTGGCTGCTATTGAGCATGTGTTAACTATTGACGCTGACTTACTCTTTCGAAGAAAAGGCATTGCCCCTACCACTTCTTCTCGCTTAAAAGCCACAACCAACTCAGCGCTGGTTTCCATTTCCAGTGCCTCATGGATTGCCTTCTGCGACAGCGATGATCTATGGAAGCCGGAGCATTTGGCCACTCACGCCCGTGTCCGGCGATCGATGCCGGATTTGCCATTCTCGTTCTCTGACTGTCGGGGTAT
>JACSDF010000011.1 GCA_015660815.1 Actinomycetota bacterium | reverse complement strand
ACTTCACCTTCGGATGTATAACCGAGCTGCACAATCTTTGTGCCAGCTTCAACTAATCGGCGCATGATTGCATGCTCGCGAACAATCTTTGCGTAGTAACCCGCATTGGCCGCCGTGGGTACCGATGAGATGAGTGTATGTAGATATGGCGCGCCACCTGCACGAGCGATATCTCCGCGCTTAGTTAGCTCTGCTGAAACCGTAACTGCATCTGCGGGCTCGCCGCGGCCATACAAATCGATAATCGCATCATAAATTAACTCATGCGCCGGACGATAAAAATCACGATCGCGAATAATTTCAATTACATCGGCGATTGCATCTTTCGATAACAACATTCCGCCAAGAACTGATTGCTCTGCGATTAAATCTTGAGGTGGCGTGCGTTCGAATTCGGTACCAATGGATGAGATACTCAGATCGCGCGATGTCCGATTGTTGGGAAGTTCTGCGATGCTCACACGTATACCCTCCCATTAACCACTGACGTCCTGACTTACGGTGCTCAACCTAGATGTGAGCCCCTATCGCACGCGAGAATCTCTTCGAGGCCATGGGGATAAGGTGTGGACAAGGGGGTGGATAAGCCTAAATTTCTGTGCAGGAATCGGTGGATGGACTGTGGATAAGCCATCAATGTAGCGCTCTTTTCTGCAAAGGTGCAGGTCAGAGGCGATTTCTATACACACAGACCTGTGGAGTAAAGAATATTTGTAAATCTTACAATCTGAGATTACGCACGAATTCGAGCATTGTCTGGATCAAAAAGGGGCTCCGCGGCGATTACTCCGGCAGACCACATACCGAAGAGCTCAACATCAACGGCCGTGCCTGGCTCAGAGTTTTCAACTGGGAGGTAGGCATAGGCAATGGCTTTCTTGATTGTGTATCCCTGGCCACCAGATTTAATACGTCCAACTATTTTATTATCAATTCGAATCGGTTCAGAACCAAAGGGAACCGACGTTATGTCATCGAAAGTAATTGCAACCAGTTTTCTTCTTTGATTTTCCTTAGCTGCTACCGCTGCGGCTTTTCCGTGAAAGTTTTCCTTCTTGAGTGAAACTGCGAAGCCAAGGCCCGCTTCGTAAGGATTAGTTTCAGTATTAATCTCACCCGCCCACGCCCGATAACCTTTTTCTAAGCGTAAAGATTCAATTGCGCGATAACCGCAGGGGATTAAACCCAAATCTTTTCCAGCATTGATTATCTCTTTCCACAGATTTAGTCCATCTGCAACGGGTGCGTAAATTTCCCAGCCGAGTTCGCCAACATATGTAATCCGCGTTGCGCGAACATTTATGCCAGCAAGAGTAATTTCTTGAGAAGTCATGAATGGAAAAGCTGTGTGGTTCAAATCGGAAACCGTCAGCGATTGCAAAATCGCACGGGAATTTGGTCCCATGATTCCAAAGCAGGCTAATTCGCGAGTGATATTTGTAATCTCAACTCCATCAAAATTAAATTCACGACGGATTTTTTCTAGCCATCCAAAATCATGAGTTGCAAATGCCGTGCCCGTCACAATCATGAACTCGTCGTCTCCAGTTTGTGTAACGGTGTAATCAGATTCGATTCCGCCCTTTGAATTAAGTGCTTGGGTGTAAACCGTTTTACCAACCCCTTTAACTACGTTATTGGCACATACAAAATTTAGAAATTCAGCGGCTCTGGCTCCGCTAATGCGCGCTTTAGCAAAACTCGACTCATCAAATAAACCTGCAGCGTTTCGTGTTGCATGGTGCTCTACCTGGACAGCAGGTGACCAGTTTTTTCCGAGCCACCCAATAGGGCGTAGGGCTTCATCGCCGCTATTAGTTGAGTAGTAATTAACGCGCTCCCACGAGGCTTTTTCACCAAAAACCGCGCCATTAACGCTGTGCCAGTCATAGACAGGGGATGTGAATTTTGGTCGTGCGCTCTTTCGTTCTTCACCAGGGTAATGAATGTCGTAATACTCTTCATAGTTTTCAGTGATGCGTTGCAAAGTAAAATCAGGTGATTCATAGGATGCACCAAAGCGTTTAATATCCATGTGCCATAAATCCATGGTTGGTTCGCCGGCAACGATCCATTCAGCAACGACTTTTCCAATTCCACCAGCGCCAGCGATCCCATGGGCACAGAAACCAGCTGCAACGAAAAATCCACCGACCGAAGTTTCACCTAAGCAGAACTCATTGTCGGGAGTAAATCCTTCGGGACCGTTAATAAAGTTTTTAATGCCCACTTCGGCCATTTTCGGTACGCGTTTTTGCGAAGCCTCGGCGATATCGTAAAAACGATCCCAGTCTTCTGGCAGCAAGGTATTGTTGAAGTTTGCTGGAATATCATCCACATTATTGTAATCAGCCGACCAAGCCTTTGAGTTTCTCTCATACCCACCCATTAGCAAGCCCGATACCTCTTGACGGAAGTAGATAAGGTTGTCTGGGTCACGCAGTGATGGCAAGAATGGTGCATCGTCGGCCAAAAAGTTATCGGTAATTAAATATTGATGACTCATTGGAACAATGGGGATTCGTACGTCAACCATTCGGCCAATCTGTGGTGCGTACATCCCGCCACAGTTAACGACTATCTCGCATTCAATCTCACCTTTATCGGTGACGACACTACTGACTCGACCCTTCATTGTTTTAATTTCTAACACGCGCGTATGGGTAAATATCTGCACTCCGTTTTTGCGTGCACCTGCTGCTAGCGCCATCGCTAACTGCGAAGGATCTACTTGACCATCAGAGGCCATGTAACAAGCACCAACAACACCATCTAAATCGATAAGTGGAAATAAATTCTGGGCCTCTTGAGGTGAGATCTCTTGTAAATCCAGACCAAAAGTCTTGGCCCAGCCAATTTGGCGGCGAATCTCTTGCATGCGCTCGGGTGTAGATGCCAATTTAATGCTGCCGCACTCGCGCCAGCTTGGTGGAGTGTCGGTGGCTTGGAGCTTTCGATATAAATCTACGGAGTGCATATTCATTAACGTCAGGGTTGGATCGGCACGCAGTTGACCCACTAGACCGGCGCTATGAAAAGTAGAGCCGCTAGTTAATTCATTTCGATCTAGGAGAACTACATCTTTCTCGCCAAGTTCGGCTAAATGATACGCAACAGAGGTTCCGCCAACGCCGCCGCCGATAATGACGATTTTTGCTCTGCTTGGCACTGCTGACATTGACACGCCTGAAATGTATCCTGAACAGGTGAGTGATGCCAGCGCTTTGGAAAGTGAGTTTGCTGAACTCTTTAATAAAGTAGAACGGTTGAAATCTCGTACCTCTATCTCCGAACTCTCTGGTGGATTAACTAATAGGAACTTCCGTATAGATACTCCAGAGGGTAACTACGTGGCCCGAATTTCTAGCAACTCATCCTCACTTTTATCAATTGATCGAGGCTCTGAGTTCGTTAACTCAACGATTGCCGGAAAAGGCAGAGTTGGAGCCGAAGTTTTGGATTATCTACCGGGTGAAGGGCTTTTGCTTATCTCCTACATTAAAGGCAAGACATTTGGCCCTGATGATGTCGCATCAAACCTGAGCCGTATTGCTCAAAGTTTACGTGCTTTGCATTCACTTGATCCCTTTGATCATGAATTCAATATGTTCACCACCCAAAAGAACTACTTAGGTATTGTGCAATCGCAGGGATTTAAAATGCCTGATGGATACTTAAACTTTGCACCTCAGGTTGATGAAATAAAAAAAGCCTTTACAGTTTTATTTGACGGTCTTGTTCCATGTAACAATGACTTGCTTCCGGGCAATTTCATTGATGATGGTGAAAAAATTTGGTTAATCGATTACGAATACTCAGGAAATAATGATGCCTGTTTTGAGATTGGCAATGTCTGGGCTGAAGCATTTTTACCTTTAGAAGCCCTTGAAGATTTAGTAACAGCCTATTACGGGCAATATCGTCCCGATAAAGTCGCACGCGCTTGGCTGTGGGCATTAGTGGCAAAATATGGGTGGAGTTTGTGGGCATCGATTCAAAGCTCCGTCTCAGAGCTCGACTTTGATTTCTGGGAGTGGGGAATGGCTAAATACGATCTCGCGCGAAGTGAATTTACGAGTAATTATTTTCGAGATGCATTAGTTCAAGTAACGAGAAAATAAAAAAGCCGCCGTATAAAACCTGTTCGCGCTGTTACTGCTTCGGCTTACGTATGTACTCTTCCCATTTCTCCATTGCTTGTTCAATAGAAAGCCCACGTATCTGATCCTGGTGCAAACCGACACTGTGCTCGAGTCTGTGTAGTAACCATTTGGGAGCGGGTGAGTCCATTGGCTCGGGTGTTGCAACAACGTCGCCAGCTTTGTCACCGAATAGTTCGAGAACATCGAACAATGCCGTGGTCTCAGGTGAGGGCGGAGCGGATGCAACTCTTTCCTTCATCTCAATATAGATTTCGGAGTCGCTACGAGCGCCAATGGCCCAGACCTGAGCTATTTCAATCATCTCGTCGCCAGATTCATCCTTCTTTGCTCTCCAAATAATGCGCCAGTTTCGATCTCCCACTGAAAGTTTGCGCCATCCCATTAGATCACCGAGTAAAGGCTCGCCTGCCTCGGTATTAAGTTCCAAAATTAACATTTTGGTTATGACCTTCCGCATGACTGAAGGGTCAAGACGATATAACTGGTTCAGATCATCAATTGCAGGATCGGTAAGCCGAATGTAGGCCACGGCTTAAGTATCTGGGTCTCAGTAGGGTTGGTTGGTTTAATTTTGAGAGGTTACGAACTCAGTAGCCGCTTCTGCGCGAAGTTCCGCTGGATCAAATCCAAAATGCTTGATGACCGCATCAATGTCGGTGCGGTTGCCGTTGTCAGTGGCAACACGACTTAGGACTAATGCTGCACTCTGGAGATCGCGCTCAAGTTCCTCAAGTTTTGTGATGCGCTCAATTCCAACTATGACAGCTTGTGGCTTGCCGTATCGCTCAATGACAAAATCTGTGCCAGCGTTAGCGCTGCGTATAACAGAGGGCAAACCACGTTCGGCGGCCTCGGTCACAGAGAAGGTCTCGGCGTGTGGGAGTAGGGTGGACATGTCCAATACTGTACAGGATTCTGTATAGATTGCAAGTGTAAAAAGTATAACTCTATGTGGGTGTGCGGAGTAAGCGTGGCATATGACTCACTTTGCACAGAAACACCGAACCCAGCGCTCCAATAGGAGGGCCGGGTTCAGTTGTAAATATATATTATTCTGCGGCAACGATAACTGTTGCAGTCGCAACAATGCTGTGGCCAAGCGAGATTTTGACAGTGTGATTGCCAACCTTCTTGATGTGGCCAGGGAGCTTGATTGCATGACGATCGACATCTAAACCAACTGCTGCCTTAATGGCTGTAGCTACGTCTTTATCTGTAACTGAACCAAAGAGAACGCCTTTAGCGCCAACTTTTACCTTTGCAGTAATTGTTGCCGATTCAAGCTTTGTTTTGATCTCTTTAGCGTGGTCGATATCGCGGACCTCACGAGCAGATCGCGCGCGGCGAATGCTTTGGATCTGCTTTTCTCCACCAAGTGACCATGCAATTGCATTTCCATTTGGAACTAAAAAGTTGCGCGCAAAGCCATCTTTAACAGTTACAACATCGCCTGCAGCGCCAAGGCCTGCAACTTCACGAGTAAGGATGAGTTTCATAAGTGATTCCCCCTTATTTCGCTGAAGATGTGTAAGGAAGTAGAGCTACTTCGCGGCTGTTTTTAACTGCAGTTGCGATTGAGCGCTGGTGCTGTGTGCATGCACCTGTAACTCGGCGAGCGCGGATTTTGCCGCGATCTGAGATGTACTTACGAAGAGTCGCAATATCTTTGTAATCGATATAAGTAACCTTCTGCTGACAGAAGCTGCACGGCTTCTTTTTAAACTTTTTGTTCAGGGCAGCGGCTTTTGCGCCCTTATTCTTCGGCTCGCGTAGAGCCTTATTATTTCTTGCTCCCATTGTGGTGCTCCTTGTTCAGATGCCCTAGTTTATTTAGCTAATTGTTTTTTTTAATTAGCACTAGGAATGGATGGATAGGTGGATTTAAAACGGTGGCTCGTCGGTTGTTGAGCTTCCCCAACCACCGCCAGCTGCTGGCGTTGATGATGCTGCAGCCCATGGATCTTCGGTAAATGAATCGCTCGCAGCTGGTGCTGAGAATCCGCCACTTGTTCCGGCAGCGCGTTGGGTCTTAGTGACCTTGGCGGTTGCGTTACGCAATGATGGACCGACTTCATCTACTTCAACCTCAAAAACTGTGCGCTTTTCGCCCTCTTTAGTTTCATAAGAACGTTGCTTCAATCGACCAGAGAGGATGACACGCATTCCCTTTGTCAGTGACTCAGCAACATTTTCAGCTGCTTGACGCCAGATCTGACACTGTAGAAAAAGACTCTCGCCATCTTTCCACTCATTAGTTTGCTTATCTAAATAGCGAGGTGTTGACGCAACGCGAAATTTTGCAACGGCCGCACCTGATGGTGTGAAACGTAGCTCCGGATCGTCAACTAAGTTGCCAATCATTGTGATTGTTGTATCTCCTGCTGCCATTTTTTATTCCAATCTCTTTCTCGATTATCTACTGGTGGAGTCCGTGCTTATTTTTCTGGGCGTATAACTTTGGTGCGCAGAATCGCTTCATTCAAATTGAGTTGACGATCTAACTCTTTGATTGCAGCTGGTTCGCAGTTCATATCAATAACTGCGTAAATACCTTCGCCTTTTTTCATGATTTCAAATGACATACGGCGACGGCCCCACAAGTCGAGCTTGTTGACGGTTCCGCCGGAGTCTTTAATAATCTTTAAGTATGTTTCTAGGCTTGGTGTGACTGTACGTTCTTCAAGTTCTGGATCAAGAATGACCATAAGTTCGTAGTGACGCATGCGTTAACCCGACCTCCTCTGGACTAAGACGGCCACGGTATTTCCGTGACAGGAGGGTTAGTGCTTCTTGGACCGACATTAGATGCTGGTTCAAGAGGGCTAAGGGTACGGCTTGGAGGCCTCAAAGAGTAAATCGAAGAGGGAGCCCTGTGGATTACGCGCTTTTAACGCGCGTTTAGCAAGGATCCAGATCAGATACAGGGTCGTAGCGATTCGAAGGAGAGTAAGTCCTGCATATCCCGCGGCAGGTAGACCAAAAGTGGCACCAGTGACACTAGCTAGATGTTGCCAGATGGCAATGTGGTAAATAACTTCACCACCCTGCCAAATCCAAAAGGCCGGGAGATCTTTCGTACTCGTTAACGCAATTACAGCAAGGGGGGTCAACCATAAAACATACTGTGGTGAATAAACCTTGCTGGCGACCATCACAGTGGCGAGCACGATAAAGGCGACGGATGCAAGGGTTGGAGTGGATTTAATTTCGAAGAGAAAGATTGCAATTGACGTTATCCCGATTAACAAGAGAAGTAATGAGAGATAATTTAAATTAGTAAGGTTTAAACCGAGTTGATTGAAAGCTAACCATAAAGAACCCCAATCTGCTGCGCGCTCCAAGTTGAGTTTATAAAAACGCCACCAGCCAGTCGGTGTGGTTAATGCGAAGGGGAGATTTATTGCTAGCCAGACTACTGCCGTTGTTATCAAATATTTCAACAAATCCTTGATGCGATCTTGGCGCCACAAAATAAATGCAATTGGCAAAAGTAAAAAAATGGGTAGAAACTTAGTAGATATAGAAATACCGATAGCCAAAGCGCTAAATAAATATGATTTTCTATCAAACCAATAAATCGCCAACATCATTGTAATAATCGCCCATAAATCCCAGTTAATGAATAAGGAAGCGATCATCGCTGGTGCCAACGGTAATAGATAACTAAATTCGGGTTTCATTTTCCTAATTAGTAAAACTAATCCAATAAATAAAAGCACAAGGAAAATTACGTTCAGGTTGAAGTAAGCGATTGGCGAATCAACAAATTTAGCCGTTAGGAACATGACCATGCCCGTTAAAACTGGATACTCAACTGAATTCAATTCGCTTGTATAGGGCCAATCATTTTTATCTAAACCGCGAGCACCAAAAAGTGAAGGTAAATCACTGTAACAGGCGTGGATATATTGATCTGGTGTTGCCCACGACGTGCTCTCGCAAGGGGAGAACTTTGCAAAAGAGATGAGTGAGGCTAAAACTGCTAAGACAAGGACTGCTCTAAAACGCAACACTGTTAGGGTATTGGAGTTTGAGTCGGCGTCTGAGTCGGTGTGATTAATGGTGTCGGTGTTGGCGTTGGTGTTTCACCAGTCGTCATGACAATCGGTTCAAGTCCACCAATATTTGATGGGGCTGGAAAATTTAATACTGGTTGCCCTTTTAATGCACCCTTCATAAATGCAGTCCAGATTTTTGCCGGAAAAGTTCCGCCAGTAACGGAGGTGAGCCCGCCGATTCCGTTGAGAGATTCTGATGCGCTATCTCTAAACAGTGCAACCGATGCCGACAGCTGAGGCGTGTAAGCACTAAACCACGCTGATGCATTTGACTGAGATGTTCCGGTTTTGCCGGCAGCAGGGCGCCCTAAAGCACGTGCTGCCCCACCAGTTCCACTCGTTACTACCGCTTTAAGGGCATATGTTAAATCGGCCATGACCTCTTTTGAAAATACTTCTTGCGTTTCAGGTTTTGCCTCATAGAGAACGCCTTTATTCGGTCCTTTGATTTGGGCAACTAAATATGGTTTCGATTTTATGCCTTCGGCCGCAAAGGTTGCATATGCATTAGCAACATCAATAACGTGTGGGCTTGCCACGCCTAACACCACAGATGGGGTTGGCATCATTGCAACAGAGTCTGGAATTCCAGCACGTCGGGCGACATCGATAAAGGCGTTTGGACCAACTTTAATTCCAAGTGGAACAAAGATCGTATTAACTGAGTGTTTTGTTGCAAAGAGCAGATTTACTTGACCCCAACCCTCATTTCCATAATTCGACACTACATACGGTTTTCCGAGATCATCAAATGTTTGTGGTGAGTCCCCATTCCACATAGAAGTTAGAGGAATCCCTTGTTCAAGTGCGGCAATAATTGCAAAGGGTTTAAAAGTCGATCCTGCCAAAGCAATTGATTGAGTCGCATCACTTAATTGGCGCGCTAAGTAATCTCGACCGCCATATAAGGCCACAATTTCGCCGGTACCAGGTCTGATGGCGACAAGACCTATACGCAAATTTTCGGGGGCTTTTGTTGGATAAAACTTATTCACTGCATCGACTGCAGATTGCTGGGCTCTTTGTTCGAGAGTTGTTTTGATTACAAGCCCACCAACTAAGAGTTGATCCTGTGTGAATCCAAGTTTAGCTAACTCCTTTTGCACTGCCTCAATAATGTGACCTTTAGGTCCACTTAACTGCCCTGAGGTAGATCGGGGTGCGACTGCCGGCAATTTCATAGAGTCAAATGATTTTTGATCCACCCAACCCTCTTCGAGCATCCCGTTCTTTACGTACTCGAATCGCGCGATTAGTCGTGCTTCGTTGCCCTCTTTAAATGCTGGATCGTACAAACCTGGCGAGCGCAAAATAGATGCAATCACTGCCGCTTGGGCATCGGTTAATTGACCCACATTTCGATTGAAATACTGCTGAGCCGCAGTCATGACACCGTATGAACCGCGGCCAAAATAGATTGTATTTAAGTAGCTCTCAAATATTTGATCTTTTGATAGCTGGTTCTCTAACTTAATTGAAATTACAAGCTCTTTTATTTTGCGTTGAATCGTGCGGCTTGGTGTTAGGAATGCAGTCTTTGCATATTGCTGCGTGATTGTTGATCCGCCTTGTAAGGAGCCACCTTTTAAATTATTTATAAGCGCTCGTGCAATGCCTGTAATACTAAAAGCTCGATTTGAATAAAAGTTGCGATCTTCTGCCGCTAGAACCGCGTGACGTACATTCAGAGGAATTTTCGCCAATGGAATGATCTGCCGATTTTGCGTGCCAACTCGACCTATTTCAACGCCATTTGAATACTGAATGATTGTTGATTGACTATTGACATAGGCATTCGGGTCTGGGATCTCGACGGTAAAATAGGCGAGTGCGAAGAGAACTGCGCCAGCAATAAAACCAAAGCCGGCCAGAAAGACCGTGGTTCTAATAATCAGTTTGCGTAGCATTAGTTAAGGCTATCGTGCTGCGTAATCTTCGTCCTCTAGCGTGCGTACCTTTCGAGGCGCTTTACGCTCTCTGCCATCTCCCAAGATAAAAGAGACACACAGGTGGTTCCATAAACACTCTTTACACACTTCAACCACATAGACCCGAAATTCGCCATACTCGCTCTCCATGTCACGAAGTTCTTTTGGTGACTTAATGCGTCCTGAGTATTGGCCGAGTTGTTCGCCAAAGGTGTATCCAAGCTCCACAAGTGAGTTTTTCTTGCAGACCGGGCAGTTACGGGCAACCTTTTCACCATGCCATTTCGCTGCCCTTACTAAATAAGGGTCGGCATCGCATGCATCAACAGCTCCTCGAAAGAGCGCCAGGAGAGTGGCTCGCTTATCAAGTGAATAATCGATGTACGAACGTTGCGATTTCATAGATGCTAAGAATAAACCAAGTTCTGCGACTACGCTCTTTCTTATGGGTTTTAAGGAGTTGATTAAACATCCTAGGTTCTCCCGTTTGCTTGCCATTCGTTGGTCAGGACAGACCACTGATGGAGTTTTTCAAAGCGCTCTAGCCTCATTCATTCTCTTTTCCCCCAATAGACAGGCAAATGCACTGAATGCGGCGCTAGGTTTTGCGGTGGTGCTATTGCCATATTCAATAGTCGGACCTTTTGTTGGAA
The DNA here is from genome assembly GCA_015660815.1 of Actinomycetota bacterium. Lineage (GTDB taxonomy): Bacteria > Actinomycetota > Actinomycetes > Nanopelagicales > Nanopelagicaceae > Planktophila. The sequence goes on along the minus strand of JACSDF010000011.1, from coordinate 23,146 downwards.
CTCTTCTAGATCGAATTTCAAGACAGCGCGCACTTCTGTTTTCTAATCTTTTGCGCTCTATTAATCTCTTAGTAGTTGCTCTCTTTATCTTTAGTGACACTACTGGTGCTGCTTTAACCGTTGCGGTTCTAATTGCTTTTGGAATTAATCGATTGATACTCGCCGCGCTTTCGGCTGGATTACCTCTACTAATTGATACTAAGTCGCTGATTACGGCCAATGCCATTGCTGTCACGGGTGGTTCACTTCTCGTTGTACTTGGTGGAGGGATTGGTGTTGGTCTTCGAGCTTTGGTTGATACTAAAGTTCTTGCCAATCACGCCGATGCGTTGCTCGTTTTAATTGCAAGTTGTGGATATTTAATTGCAGCGATATTGACTGGGCGATTAAAGAAATATGAAATCGGCCCTCTAAAGCATGAAAAAGAGGCATCGAGTTTTTTCCAAGGTTTAAGAGATATGCGTGAGGGTTTCCAGTTTTTAGCTACTCACTCTGATGCAGCTCGTGGAATTCTGGCGACCGCAGTTCATCGAGGTGGTTTAACTGCACTGACATTAACTGCACTCTTACTCGAGAGAAATACTTTTCACGACCCAAATAAACCCGAAGATGGTTTAGCAGGTTTCGGTATAGCACTTACGATTGCTGGCGTTGGGCTTTTTTGCGGAGCATTTCTTGCGCCTTTTGGCGTTTCTAAGGTCGGCCGGCATTTATGGATTAAGTATGCAATGTTTGCAAGTGCAGCCGCTCCTTTAATCCTAGCTACGTGGCAGACTCAAATTGCATTAGCTCTGACCGCTTTTTTTACTGCATTCTTCGGCCAAAATTTAAAGGTTACAAATGATGCCTTAGTTCAATCAAAGATCGATGATTATTTCCGAGGACGCGTTTTCGCTGTTTATGATGTTGTGGTCAATGGCGCAATTGTTTCTGGTGGTTTAATCGCTGCGCTTTTACTGCCTCAGTCCGGAATATCTGCCGTCGTCCCATTGTGTGTAAGTGCGGCCTATCTGCTCGTGGCTTTGCGTTTACTTAGAAGCTCGGTTTTTCCACCAATTAAGTAGTTCGGCAGTGGCTTTTTCTTCTCCAATTGAACCTTGATCGAGTCGTAGTTCCATTAAGAAATCCATTGCCGCACCAACTTCTCGCGAAGGTTTTAGGTTGAGAATCTCCATTACTTGAGCACCGTCTAGATCCGGGCGAATCTTTGACAACTCTTCTTGCTCCATCAAAATACCGATGCGCGCCTCAAGTGAGTCATATATGTCTGATAGTCGAATTGCTTTAGCTCTATTTCGAGTCGTGCAATCTGCACGGGTAAGTACGTGCAGATGTATTAATAGATCTCCGGCATCGCGTATATATCTGCGTACCGCTGAATCGGTCCACTCTCCATCTCCGTAGCCATGAAAACGTAAATGGAGTGCGGTTAATGTTTCAACGGCTTCGATAGTGTTGCGATCAAATCGAAGCTCTTGCAATCGTTTTTTGGCTAATCGCGCACCCACAACTTCATGGTGGTGAAATGAGACGCCACCTCCGTTTATAAAACTCCGTGTCTTAGGTTTACCAATGTCATGTAAGAGTGCCGCTAAGCGAATTACTAAGTTAGGTCCCTGAAGGCGATCCTCTTGCATGATGGCCTGCTCCAATACCGTAATGGAGTGCTCGTACACATCTTTGTGGTGGTGGTGCTCATCAATTTCCAAACGTAATTTCGGAATTTCAGGTATCACTAGATCAGCTAATCCTGTATCTACTAAAATTGTAATTCCGATTCGCGGTTTTTCAGACATTAAAATCTTTATGAATTCATCACGTACTCGCTCGGCAGAAACTATTGAAATCCGAGGGGCCAGATTTTTCATCGCTGTTATGACTTCGGAGTCGATGTCGAAATCTAATTGGCTTGCAAATCGCGCTGCGCGCATCATGCGCAATGGGTCATCGTTGAATGAGTCACTTGCTTTGCCTGGTGTCCGTAATAATTTTTTTGCTAAATCTTGTAAACCATTAAATGGATCAAGGAATTGTGGGGTAATGCCAGTTAGTTCTAACGCCATTGAGTTAACAGTGAAATCACGTCGAGATAAATCTCCAAGAATATCTTTACCGTATTCGACATCGGGATTACGAGAATCTAGGTCGTAGTTTTCGCTGCGATATGTCGTGACTTCAACTGTTGTATCTGCTCGTTTTCCAGCCACAGTTCCAAAAGCGATTCCTGTTTCCCAAACGTTTTCTGCCCATCCTTGCAAAATCTTTTTTGATTGTTGCGGTAGTGCATTTGTTGTAAAATCTAAATCATTTCCTAGCCGCCCTAGAATCGCATCTCGTACTGGGCCACCGACCAGTGCCAACGTGAAGCCTTTATCTTTAAAGGCTTGAGCTAAAGAACTTGCTAGTGGCGCGCGTTCCACGAGAGAACGGATCGCTAATTCGCCTGCGGCCCCCAATGCACTAGTCACAATAAGTAAGGTTAGAGCAGTACTCTTGCTCCATGAACCCGGCACCTGGTGCGGGCAGCGAAGGCATTAAGAAGAAGCGGAAGCGCAAGCGCTCCGCTAACCGCGGCCCCCAAACTCCTCAAAATTCTGCTGCCTCTACTTCAGTAAAGCCTGCCGTTAAACGCCATTACGCCAAACGTGTAGATGAAGTCAGTGCAGGTGGATTAGTAATCGATTCAACTGGAGAGCAAGGACTTCTCATAGGTCGAATTGATCATAAAGATGCCAGTGGTACTCGACTGCTGTGGTCTCTGCCTAAGGGACATATCGAAGAAGGTGAAACCCCTGAGCAGGCTGCGATCCGTGAGGTGGCAGAGGAAACGGGAATAACCTCATCAATTTCTAGACCTTTAGGAGTTATTGATTTTTGGTTTATGGCTGGTGGTAAGAGAATTCATAAAACAGTTCACCACTTCTTATTTACAGAAGTTGGTGGTGTGTTAATGCCACAAGAGAGTGAAGTTGATGAAGTCTCATGGTTTCCATTAGGAGAAATCATTGAACGCCTCGCTTATCCTGATGAAAAGAAATTAATAGCCCGCAGTGGCGAGTTAAAAATATGAGGAGATTAATATCTGTATTTCTTTCACTTTTCTTTTTGTTTATAACTTTACCTTTCGCATCCGCTGAAGATTCTGTTGTTCGTATTACGAGTACCGTGCATCAAAATTTCACTGGCGAATTCTTAAATGATGACTTAGCTCAAGAACTAACTCCATCTGGGACGTTGGGTCAGTTGGTATTTACACCTTTTGAGAAATCAAAAATCTGGGCGATTGATCCTGCTTTAATCGATGAGATCGTAGCAATGACGGGTGATTACATTATTGTTGGAGGCGCTACCCCAAGTGGTAAGGAAATTGCCCTCTCGTGGCTAACTCAATTAAAAACTATCACAACTGATAATGATGTCGTTGCTTTAGCATATGGAAATCCAGATGTAGCACTTGCTAAACGCCTAGCCCCGAGTGAGTTACGGGCTTACTTTGCCTATGGGAAAACTGCTCTGGAATTGAGTTTAGGACGCGCTGTCCGCAGTGAGCCAAACCAACTCTGGAGTAAAGGAACGGCAAAACTGAACGGTGATTTGAGTAGAAGCTATGGTGATGCACGTAAGGATTTAACACGTTTATCAAAGGTCGTCACCTCACCCGAACTCGAACAATTGCGTATGGGTTTAGCGCGATTATTATCTCCAGTGCTCAATTTTGAAGACCGCACTGCGTTATCGCTTAACGCGCGCTCTGCAGTTAATGCGCAGGTTCAAAAACTTCGGGTAGTTCCGGGTAAATACCAGCTCACGACTGAGGCGAGCTCTCTTCCAGTAACGGTGATCAATGATTTTCCAGTTGAGGTCACGGTGAATATACGCATGGTGGCAGGAAATGCCCGAATCATTGTCGATAGCTTCACGGAAGTGGTACTGCCTGCGCTTTCAAAGCTCCAACTAGAACTTAACGCCTTTGTAATTGCACCCGGCCAAACCGTTGTTCTCGCCCAAATCACAGATGCCCTAGGAAAGAGTGTGGTGCCTTCAGCGGTTTTAGCGCTTAATGCGACGGTGATTGATTCGCGGGTAACCTGGTTCACGACTGGAGCGGCAATACTTCTCTTATTAGCTGCAATTGTTCAAAGTATGCGCCGAATCAAGAGGGGGCGACAGGATGAAATCTAACGAGCTATTCCGAGCCTCTGGAATCATGGCGCTTGGAACAATTATTTCTCGAATTACAGGTTTCATCAGAGGAATATTAATTGTGGCTGTACTAGGCACGGCATTGTTGGCTGACACGTACAACGTGGCAAATACCATGCCAAATATTCTTTACAACTTACTTGTCGGTGGAGCACTTACGGCGATATTTATTCCTCAGTTAGTTCGTTCATTTGATCAAGAAGATGGTGGAGACGGTTTTGCTTCTCGCTTAATTACTACTATTTCACTTATTTTAATGGTCTTGGTTGTAGTTGGAGTTTATTTTGCGCCGGCTCTAGTGCGTTTGTATGCCCCGGAATTTTTTACTCCGGGCTTTGAAAGTGAAAAAGAAATTGCGATTGCATTCACCCGTTATTGTCTACCGCAAATTTTTTTCCTTGGTCTCTTCACCATGCTTGGACAGGTAGCAAATGCTCGAGGCTCTTTTGGCCCACTTATGTGGGCACCGATTGCAAATAATATTGTTGGAATAATTTTATTTGGAAGTTTCTTATTTTTCTCCTCCGACATTGCAGTTTCAACAATTACCTCAAATCAGATCCTAATTTTAGGTTGGGGTACAACTATTAGTGTTGTAGTTCAAGCACTGGTCTTAGTGCCGGTCATTAAACGCTTAGGTGTCAAGTTGCGTCCGCAGTGGGGATTAGCCGGACTTGGTAAATCCTTTGGTCTGGCTGGATGGACTCTGATCTATGTTTTGATTTCACAACTTGGTTATCTCGTAACAGTAAATGTTGCTACAAGTGCTGCAGTTAGAAGCGCGCAAGAAGGTGTAGCGCGAGGAGTTGGATATACACCTTATACATACGCTTATTACGTGATGTTGTTGCCTTATTCAATCGTCACCATCTCTATTATCACGGCGATATTGCCGCACCTGTCTCGTTTAGCCCTTGCTAAAGATCGTGAAGAGGTTCGCCTTCAGTTGATACGCGCTATTAAATTAGTTGGAGTTATCACGATCCCTAGCGCCGTTGCCTTTTTATTTTTTGGTCCATTAATTACACAGGTGATTTTTGTTGGGGTTCCGATAGAGGATTCGCGTTACATCGGTTATGTTTTGTCAGCGTTGAGTTTTGGGCTCGTGGCATTTTCTATCAATTTAATTCTAATTCGAGGCTTTAATGCCTTTGAGGACACCCGTACACAAGTGATTTCTATATTTATAATTAATGTGATCTCTGTGGCTCTCTCATATCTCTTCCTGAATATTCTCAAGAATCAATGGGTCACGATCGGTCTTGGAGTCGCTTTTTCTATTAGTTACATCGCAGGTCTGTTGATTACTCTCTCGCTTTTGAAAAAACATACTGGTCCCATCAAGATCAGAGATTTCTTTGGGCAACACTTACGATTAATTGGAGCCTCCGTTGCCGTAATGGCTCCATTGTTTGGACTTACCCAATACATTGCTTGGGTTGGGGTTGAGTTAACCCCCATTGCCCGCGCTGGTGAATTAGCTATCGTCATGGCGATGGCCTTTTTTGGTTATTTAATTGCCGGCAAAGCTGCCGGGGTAGAGGAAATATCCATGATTGGCCATCTTCGAAAATCTGTCATACGTCGTTCATCTAGTAATGGTTAAATTAGTTTGATTAGTAACCCAAAGGAGCGCCCGTGGATGAAGTGAGAGATGTTGTCATAGTTGGTTCTGGCCCGGCTGGATATACGGCTGCGATTTATGCTTCACGCGCCCAGTTAAATCCAATTATTTATGAAGGCGCTGTTACCGCTGGTGGTGCTTTAATGAACACGACTGAAGTTGAAAACTTTCCAGGTTTTGTAGATGGAATTATGGGTCCTGACTTAATGGATAATATGCGAAAACAGGCTAAACGTTTTGGTACTCAATTAATTACCGATGATATTGTAAAGATGGATTTGTCTGGTGCAATAAAGACATTGGTGGATGGATCTGGGAATATTGTTAAGGCGCGGTCGGTTATTCTTGCTATGGGTTCTGCCTATCGTGAAATTGGTTTAACAAATGAAAAACGCTTGTCAGGTCATGGTGTCTCTTGGTGTGCAACATGCGATGGTTTTTTCTTTCGAGATCAAGAGATAGCTGTAGTCGGCGGAGGAGATTCCGCTGTTGAAGAGGCAACATTTTTAACAAGATTTGCGAGTAAGGTTGTAATGATTCATCGCAGAGATTCTCTACGAGCATCCAAAATTATGGTTGATCGTGCTGTAGCGAATCCAAAAATAGAATTTCTTTGGAACACTGAGGTTGTGGATGTACTCGGTGATTCAAAGGTTTCCGGATTAAAACTGCGTAATACGATTGATGGAACCGAAACCGAACGTTCCTTCACTGGATTGTTTGTTGCTATCGGCCACATCCCACGAAGCGAGCTAATCGTCAATCAAGTAACTCTTAATAATGAGGGTTACGTTGAAGTAGATGCTCGCTCTACAAGGACTAATATTCCTGGGGTTTTCGCCTGTGGTGACCTTGTAGATCACACATATCGCCAGGCGATTACTGCCGCAGGCTCAGGCTGCCAAGCAGCACTTGATGCTGAAAAGTTTCTCGCTGACCACTAAAGTTAACTCACTACATATATAGATCTGGAGATTAAGAATGGCAACGACAAATGTTACGACCGCGAACTTTGATGCAGAGGTATTGAAGAGCTCTACCCCTGTTTTGGTTGATTTCTGGGCAGAGTGGTGTGGCCCATGCAGGGCAGTCGGTCCAATTCTTGAAGAGATCTCAAATGAGCATGGCGCAAAATTGAAAATTGTAAAACTCAATACAGACGATGAGTCAGCAATTGCGATTAAGTATGGGATAACTTCCATTCCAGCCATGTACGTCTTTGTTAATGGTGAAGTCGTAAAGACAATTGTTGGCGCACGACCAAAACCTGCCATGCTAAAAGAGCTTGAAAGTTTTATTTCATAAACAGGTCTTAACACATGTCAGAGTTAAATGAAGCTCAGATTCGAAGTTTTCAACAGAGCCGAGGATTAAATGTCACCGGCGTCGTTGATGCTGTCACCGAACGAGCATTTGAAGAGGCGCGATGGAAACTTGGTGATCGTTCTCTAAATTTGCAAGTACCTCCTTTAATGCGGGGTGACGATGTAGCTGCACTGCAATCACGATTGACCGAGATGGGTTTTGATTGTGGGCGAGTAGATGGAATCTATGGGCAGCGCACTGAGGCTGCGGTTAAAGAGTTTCAGCAATCTGTAGGTATCGTCGGCGATGGAAAATGTGGCCCTGGAACAATAATTGCTTTACTGCGACTAACTCGAATTGTTTCGGGGGGTGCACCAACTGCGATGCGTGAGAGTGCAACACAACGAAATCGTGGTCCTGCTCTTGCCAATAAAGTTATTGTTTTGAATCCCGCTGAAGATGACTCCCTTATTTATGATGTTGCTCTAAGAACTGAAGGTAGATTACTTGCACTTGGTGCTTCGGTTTTTTTAACTCGTGGTATTTCAAATAATCCAACTGAAACTGAACGCATTGCCTTCACAAATCAAAGTAATGCCGATCTCATGATCTCATTTAGTCGAGACAGTTACGTTAATGAGGTGGCACATGGAGTTGCCACATATTTTTATGGAAGTGATGCGCATGGCATTCATTCAATTGTCGGAGAGCGATTTGCCTCATTGGTTCAGCGCGAAATTTGTGCAAGGACAGATTTAGTTAATTGCCGCACTCATGCGATGGCTTGGGATTTATTGCGATTAACACGAGCACCCTCAGTTCAGATTGATCTTGGTTATGCGAGCAGCCCGATTGATGTTGAGCGAATTTCTCGCTCGGATTTTCGCGATGTAATCGCCGAAGCTTTAGTAATCGCAATTCAGCGGTTGTATCTGGCATCTGAGGATGATGCAAAAACGGGAACATTGCGCATCTCTGATTTACGTAAGGCGGGCATTCGCCGTTAAATAGTGTTCGGCGCGTGCTTGGCATGTGGCAGACTTGCACCATGTCCGAAATCACCAATCGCTTCGCAACCGGTGCACCTCAGAATTTAGAGGAGCGCTTTGCAAGCCGGGCCGCACATATGAAGCCCAGTGAAATCCGCTCGCTTTTTGCCGTTGCCTCGCGCCCAGAAATTGTCTCTTTGGCTGGTGGTATGCCCAATCTCTCGGCCTTTCCAATGGGGATGATGGCAGATGTTGTTCAAAAATTAGTCCTCACAAATGGTGCTGAGGCTTTGCAGTATGGAAGCGGGCAGGGTCATCCAAAACTACGCGAGCAGATCTGCGAAGTAATGGCGTTAGAGGGAATCCGCGCAAACCCTGATGACGTTTTAGTTACCACCGGCTCCCAACAGGCCCTTGATTTAATCTCGCGAATTTTCATCGACCCAGGCGATGTTGTTTTGGTTGAGGCACCTTCATACGTTGGTGCTTTAGGCACCTTTCATCAATACGAAGCCTCAGTAGTCCATGTTGAAACCGACGAATCAGGTTTAGTGCCTCAAGGTCTTCGTGAGGCGATTGTCAGCGTCCGAGAGGCTGGACGCAAAATTAAATTTCTATACATGATACCTAATTATCAAAACCCTTCAGGGGTTTTATTGCCTGCCGAACGCCGTACGGAGATTTTAAATATCTGTCGTGAAGCTGGGATTTTTGTTGTTGAAGATAATCCTTATGGTCTTCTTGGTTTTGATAAACCTTCACCGAACGCGATGCGGGCTGAGGATTCAGAGAATGTGATTTATCTCGGAACTTTTTCTAAAACAATAGCACCTGGCCTTCGAGTAGGTTGGGCGCTAGTTCCGCCATCGTTGAAAGAGAAATTAGTAATTGCCAGCGAGTCCTCAATTTTGTGTCCTTCGAATTTTGCTCAATTAACTATTTCTAGTTATTTAGCTGAGCAACCTTGGCGAGATCAGATCGCTTCCTTTTGTGATTTATACAAAACTCGACGTGATGCAATGCTTGAATCCTTAGATGAATACTTTCCGGCCTCGGCAAAATGGACGAAACCTGGTGGTGGTTTTTATGTGTGGGTCACATTGCCGCCGGAAATCGACACAAGTGCATTGATGCCAAAAGCTATCGTTGCAAAAGTTGCATATGTACCGGGTACCGCTTTTTACGCCGATGGTTTTGGTTCGTGGTCGTTGCGGCTTTCGTACTGTTATCCAACTCCAGAACGCATCCGTGTTGGCGTGAAAGCTTTGGGAGGGGTTATAAAGACTGAGATGTCACGCCGCGGTAGTGGTGAACTGACTTAACTTTCAATTTCCTGCACAATCCTTTTTAAATCTTCGGCTCCAGCAAACTCAATCATAATAACTCCTTTTTGAACACTACCTTGTATTGAAACTCTTGTATCTAAAGCATCGCCGATTCTCTCTGCGATTTCATTAAATTCAACCACACTTGATTTAGTGTTCTTTAACTTCTTTCGCTCTTTTGGTGCGGCTTTAGAAATAATCTCTTCGACTGCCCGCACGCTTAACCCTTCATTAATGATGCGTTTAGCAAGGTTTTCAATACTATGTATATCGCTCAGCCCCAGCAATGCGCGTGCGTGGCCCGCGCTGATTAACCCCGCCGCGACTTTGCTTTGTACTGAAATAGGAAGATTTAATAAGCGAATTGTGTTGGAAATTAATGGACGCGAGCGACCAAGTTTTTGCGCAAGTTCGTCGTGGGTACATTCAAAATCATTAAGGAGTTGCGAATATGCGGCAGCTTCTTCAATTGCATTCAATTGACTACGATGAATATTTTCAATAAGTGCTTCTCGGAGAAGTTCATTATCTGATGTTTGGCGGATGATCACAGGAATTTTTGTAAGCCCTGCTGCTTTAGCGGCGCGCAAACGGCGCTCGCCCATAATTAATTCAAATCTGCCATTAGCTGTTTGGCGAACTACTGGCGGTTGCAATATGCCAATCTCTTTTATTGAAGCTATTAATTCGTTGAGTGCTTCTTCGTCAAAGAATTTACGGGGTTGGCGAGGGTTTGGAGAGACTAAATTAATATCTACTTCATCCTGTGTCGCAACCTCTTGACCTGCAACGGTTAACGATGTTGGAATTAGTGCATCCAGATTTGTTCCAAGTCCACCTCGACGAGCCATTATGCGATCTCACCTTCACGTTTGTAATGTATTGAAACAACATTAGAATCAAATGCTTTAGCGCGAGAAGCTAACTCTCTGGCTACTGCCATATATGCAATCGCACCTGGTGACGATGCGTCATACGTCATGACGGTCTGTCGAAATCCTGGTGCTTCAGAAACGCGCACTGCTCGAGGAATTGGAATGTCAATGAGTTCTGCTGGATAGTGTTTGCGTATTTCATCTGCAACATCATTTGCTAAACGTGTTCGTCCATCAAACATAGTTAAAACAAATGTAGAGAGTTTTAAATCTGCATTTAGACGTTTCTTTACAAGTTCAAAAGTTTTTAGAAGTTGTGACAAACCTTCTAACGCGTAGTACTCGCATTGAATTGGAATTAACAACTCTTTCGCCGCAGTTAATGCATTTATTGTTAATAAACCTAAACTTGGAGGGCAATCGATAAAAATATAATCCAACGCCGTTCCCTGAGCTGCGCGCACTGCAATTAAATCTTCAATCGCCTCTTTGAGTCGAGTCTCTCTAGCAACCATTGGTACTAATTCAATTTCAGCTTGGGCCAAAGATGTATTCGAAGAGATGCATTCAAGGGATGGGAAGGCCCTAACTTTCTGAGCGCAGGTCTGCATAGTTGCCTCGCCCATGAGAACTTCATAGATCCCAGTGTTATCAAGGTGTTCTACCCCAAGGGCTGTGGAGGCGTTTCCTTGAGGATCTAGATCAATAACTAGAACTCTCAGGCCTCCCATGGAGAGCGCTGCCGCCAGATTTACCGTTGTTGTGGTCTTACCTACTCCGCCTTTTTGGTTGGCGACGGTAATAATTCGTAGCGCGGAGGGCTTATCCATCGCCTCTTTGAGGCGGCGAACGCCGACAACTGGCTTTGTTTCACGTGAATCATCCACAGGGCTTAGTTAAGCACCTTTACGTACTTCAACGATACGTCCAAGCTCAATTCCTTCGAGAACTACCTCATGAAGAATGGATTTAGCGACGGTTTTCATCTCTTCCTCGGCGGATTGGCCCTTAATTGCCATGAGTGAGCCGCCGGTTTTCAGTAAATGCCAGGTAATTTTCTTAAGTTTTTCTAATGGAGCGACAGCTCGGGCAGTGACATAGTGAGCGGTGCTTCGGACATCTTGTGCCTGTCCCCTAATAACCTCAATATCGAGACCTTCAACGGCCTCCTTCAAAAACTCAACGCGCCGTTCAAGCGGCTCAATGAGGGTTACATGCAGATCGGGCCGGGCAAGAGCAATGACTATTCCTGGTAGACCGGCCCCGGATCCCACATCAAAGAGTATGGAGCCCTCTTTTAGCAGTTGTGTGATGGGTAAACAGTTGAAGATATGACGCTCCCAGATCCGTTCAGCCTCACGGGGACCGATTAAACCACGCTCAATCCCTGGCCCCGCGAGAAAATCAGCGTAGGCCTTTATTCGAACTGTATCTGGAAAGTACCGTTCGATGAGGGTTTCACGTGAAACATCCACTTATGCGCTATAGATGGTTACAAAGCGGTTGGGATCTTCTCCGTCAGACTCGCTGGTGAGACCTAGCTCCTGGATGGTGTCATGGATAATTTTACGCTCAAAGGCGTTCATAGGCGCTAATTTGACTGCTTTTCCAGATGATTTTGCCTCATCCGCCATCTCATGTGCCAATTTCTTGAGCTCAGTGCGCTTGTTTCCACGGAAATTATCGATATCTAGCATTAAGCGGGATCGATCTCCCGTTGAAGTCTGCACCGCTAATCGGGTGAGCTCTTGAATCGCGTCTAGAACCTCGCCGTCTGCGCCAACCAGATGGCGTAGTTTTCCACCAACGATAGCTAGTGAGGCGCGATCATTTTCGACATCGATATCAATATCGCCATCAAGATCAGCTATATCTAGGAGAGCCTCCAAATAGTCGGCGGCGATGTCGCCCTCTTCCTCTAACCGTGCAACGCCTTTGGAGCTCTTACCCTCCGGAGATTCAACTGCCTCTGGTTGTTCAACTCTCTCGGCATTAACCTCAATTGTGCTCTCGTCGCTCTTCTTTACCTTTGCCATTGTGCTCTCCCTGTCGGGTTTGTTGTAAATTAGTATGTATTGGGGTGATTTGTCCTAATTAGACAGATATCTATTTATTCTTCTTTTTCTTCTTTTTTGGTTGGTTTCTTTGGCCTTTGAGCTCTTCAGTTGGCTCAATTACTTCAGCCTCAGGGCTCGGGATAACTCCGCTTTTTTTAACCTTCTTCTTTTGGAGCTCCTCATAGGCTGGAGATCCTGGTGTTGGGTTTCTTTTAATGACATAGAACTGTTGTCCCCATGTCCAAAGATTTGTTGTCGACCAATAAATTAAAACTCCAATAGGAAAGTTCACTCCTGAGATTGCAAAAATTACTGGGAATGCATACAACATAATTTTTTGTTGTTGCAGCATCATATTATTACTGGAGTCCATTTTTGGCATGCCTTTTAACATCAACTGTCGTTGGGTGGTGAAAGTTGTTGCCGACATGAATGCAATCAAAATAACTGTAACAACTTTAACTGTTGTGATATCGGTGCCAAGAAAAGTTTGTGAGATTGGAGCGCCAAAGAATTTAGCGGCCGCCATACTCACGACGTCCTCTTGTGTGAGTACACCGTGTTTTACTGGCGGATTCTTTCCAATTCCATTTAGAACTGTGAATAAGGCAAAAAAGATTGGTGCTTGGGCAAGGATAGGAAAACACGATGCTAGTGGATTGGTTTTGTGCTCCTTGTAAAGCTTCATCATCTCTTCAGATTGTTTTTGGCGATCATCTTTGTATTTCTTTTGAATCTCTTTCATATGTGGTTGAAGTGCAGTTAGTGCTCGCTGGCTTTTAATCTGCTTAACAAAAAGAGGAATCAAAATAATTCGAATTATAATAACAAGGCCGACAATCGCCAGAGTCCATGAGACACCGCTGTTTGTACCAAATATTGGAGATAGTAAGTCGTGAAGCGTGACAATCACCCAAGAAACAGCGATATATAAGGGTTTTAGGATGCTATCCATTAATTAAACTCCAGCCTTTTCTTTAACTGCGTAATCAACACCGCCGTGAGACCAGGGATTACACCGCACTAAACGCCACGCGCTCATTGCAACTCCTTTGATTCCATAAGCTTCTACTGCTGATACTGCGTAACTTGAACACGATGGGTAATACTTGCATCTTGGAGCAAACATTGGAGAAATCCATTTTTGATAAAACTTAATCGGAGCGATGAAAAAAACTCTCACTTCTTACTCGCTCGCTCATGTGTTTTTTTTACTAAATAACTAACAACTTCACTAATTTCAACTTGGCAGTTTGCAGTCGACGACTTGTTTAAGCCTCTAATAACTAACAAGCTTCCTAAAGGGAGTTGTGCATAGTTATCATGCAAACAATGTCGAATTTTTCTTGCTAATCGGTGTCGTATAACTGAGCCGCCCACAGATTTACTAATAATCAAACCTGCTCTGGCAGGTTCGGTAGAGGTCGTGTTGATATACAAGTAGCCGACAAAATTGGCTGAAGAATATCGAAGGCCGGATTTTGTTGCGCGGGCGAAATCTCCGCTCTCAGTAAGCCGTGCAGTTTTAGCTAGCACCAGGATCTGTCTTAAAGAGCCTTATGCCGAAAGTCGAGCGCGACCTTTGACGCGGCGTGCGGCGAGAACTGCGCGACCTGCGCGAGTTGCCATGCGAGCGCGGAAGCCATGCTTCTTGGCTCGACGCCGAGTATTAGGTTGGAAAGTACGTTTTGTCATGTGAGGCTCCTAAGAACTATAAAATTCGTGCGGTCAGAAATACGGGGGAAGCGAGGGTGTAACGGTAGAGGTCTGGGGATAAGCGGGTCAAACTCAACTCCACCCTTTACCCGCCTCTTGTGCTGTGGATAACTAGTTGCTATTTTTACCTTTTCGCTCTACTTTTCCTCTCTCTCCACAGGTTTTCCTGGTTTAGGGAGTTTTTAGGGCTCAACCTGAGGTTTAGACCACAGGTTGTGGATAACCCTGTGGATATCAGAGAGGTCTCGCGTGGACGTTAAAGGGATAGAGCTCACCGCTTTGTGGGGGCGGGTTATTGAAGAGGTCGCCTTAGATGCACCTCAACACCGCGCCTTTCTTCAACTATCAAAGCCGTTAGGTCTGCTCCATAACAGTGATCAAACAACCCTCCTGGTCGCCACCCCTAATCTCTTTGCTAAAGACGTCTTAGAGAGTCGTTTGCGTGGAGCTGTGAGTGACGTCCTAACCCGTGAACTTGGTGAAAAAATCAACATTGCTGTAACTGTTGATGAAACTCTTGAAACATTATCTGTCTCCACGCCTGAAGTTGATATTGAATTTCTAACACCGAAAATTGGTACTGGTCGCGATGATGCGCCGGGGCAAAAAATACAAAGTGGTGAGATATCTCAACTCAATCCACGTTACACATTTGAAAAATTTGTTGTTGGTTCTTCCAACCGTTTTGCACATGCTGCAGCAGTTGCAGTTGCTGAGGCGCCAGCTAAAGCTTACAACCCATTATTTATTTATGGGGAGTCAGGGTTAGGTAAAACCCACCTCCTGCACGCTATTGGGGCATATGCCAAAGAGTTATATGGAAATGTTCGTGTTCGTTACGTATCATCTGAGGAGTTTACAAATGACTTTATTAACTCTATTCGAGATGATAAAGCGTCGGCGTTCCAACGCCGGTATCGTGATCTTGATGTTTTAATTGTTGATGATATTCAATTTTTGGAAAATAAAGAGCGGACGCAAGAAGAGTTTTTTCATACTTTTAACACTTTATACAATGCTAATAAACAGATAGTTATATCGAGTGATCGTCCTCCGAAACAATTAACTACTTTAGAAGATCGTTTGAGAAGTAGGTTTGAGTGGGGTTTAATCACCGACATTCAACCGCCTGAGCTTGAAACGCGTATCGCTATTCTTCGTAAAAAAGCTGCGCAAGATAAATTAAACGCCCCTGATGATGTTTTGGAGTACATCGCAAGTAAGATTTCTACGAATATCCGTGAGTTAGAGGGTGCGCTTATTCGTGTGACGGCTTTTGCCTCCCTCAACCGTCAAAGCGTTGATCTCTCTTTGGCTGAGATTGTTTTAAAGGATTTAATCCCCAACGAGGGAAACCCAGAAATAACTGGGGCGACCATCATGGCTCAGACCGCTGTTTATTTCTCCCTCACTATTGATGATTTGTGTGGGACCTCTCGCTCTCGAGTATTGGTTAACGCCCGGCAGATTGCGATGTATTTATGTCGCGAGTTGACCGAGCTCTCGCTGCCAAAGATTGGCCAAACATTTGGCGGGCGTGACCATACGACGGTTATGCATGCCGACCGCAAAATCCGTCAATTGATGGCTGAGCGGAGATCGATCTACAACCAGGTCACTGAGCTCACTAACAGGATTAAGCAGCAGGCGAGATGATCGCTGTGGAGGCCATCCTTATCTTTTGTGAACTTGCCCCCAACTGTGGATAAGTTGTGGACAACAGTGGAGTTTTTCGTTGATTATGTGGGTAACAGGGCTGGTTTTATGTGGGGGGAGAGTGTTTAGGTCGATGTTTACACGAGTTATCCACAATTTTTCTGTTTTTCTCCACATGTTATCCCTCCCCACACTCCGCTTTGAGCAGGGGGTTTATGTTTTCTCCACAGTAAATCCCTGTGGTTACTACGACTACCTTTATATATATAGATCTAGATGTGAAACGAACCTTTCACTGAATTGGAGAGCGTTATGAAGTTCACCGTTGAGCAGGCTGTTTTAGTTGATGGGGTTAACTGGGTATCAAGGAGCCTTTCAACACGACCTATAAAAACAGAGTTATTAGGCATTGTTATTGATGCAACGGGCGATCAAGTTTATTTGTCGGCGTCGGATTTAGAGACCGCTAGTAAATCGCACTTTCATGCAGAGATTAAAGAGAGTGGGAAGGTATTAGTGCCAGGAAGGTTACTTGCGGAGATTTCGCGCTCTTTGCCTAATAAACCAATCACCTTCGAGCTTGAGGGAACACGCGTTTTAGTAACCAGCGGCAGTGCAAAATTTACACTTCCAACATTGTCGGTGGATGAGTATCCAAACCTTCCAGAGCTACCTGATACAACCGGGGTTATAACCAGCGAAGCATTTGCGACCGCAGTTGCTCAAGTGGCTATTGCGGCAGGCCGAGATGATTCGCTTCCAACCCTGACGGGTGTACACATTGAAGTTAATGCTGAAACCGTCACATTAGCTGCCACCGATAGATATCGATTAGCAGTTAGAGAGATTCAATGGGAGCCAACAACTCCTAATTTTTCCACAACTGCGCTTCTACGAGCACGAACAATCGCCGATGCAGCAAAATCTTTAACTGGAACTAAAAACGTTTCAGTTTCATTCGCTCCAAACACAAGCAATGATCGATTAGCAGGCTTTGCTAGCGACGGTAAAACAATGACATCTCGCATGTTAGATGGAACCTTCCCTCCTTATCGCCATTTACTCCCACAAGAAGTTACAACTACGGCACTTATAGACGTAGCAACTCTTCTAGATTCCGTTAAACGAGTAGCGCTGGTAACAGACAAAACCGTTCCACTTCGCCTAGATTTTAATAACAACTCGCTCTCATTAGAGGCCGGTGCGGGTGAAGAAGCTCAAGCCACCGAAGTTATTGAAATCCTCTTAACTGGAGAAGCGATATCCATCGCCTTCAACCCAACATTTCTAGCCGACGGTTTAACAGCGGTAGGGACAAAATTTGTTCAAATCTCATTTACCGGACCGAACAAACCAGCGATTTTAATGGGCAAGAGCGACAAAGATGGTGCACTGATTGAAAATTACCGATATTTGTTAATGCCTATGCGCTACGCCTCTTAAACACAGAGTTTCATATGCGCATAAACAAGTTGGCGTTAACCAACTTCCGTTCATACCCTTTATTAGAGTTGGAGCTCCCGTCAGGGGTTACAACCTTTATTGGAGACAATGGTTCTGGAAAAACTAATATTGCAGAGGCCTTGATTTACCTCTCATTTTTATCCTCGCACAGAGTTTCAAGCAACACACCCCTAATCACTTTAGGCGCTTCACAAGCGATTATTCGCGCTGAGATCGAAAGAGATGAAAGAACTTTGCAGGTTGATTTAGAAATAAATGCAGGTAAAGCCAATCGCGCGCAGATAAATTCAAATCCAACCCGAAGTCAAAGGGAGATTTTAGGCGCTTGCCAAGTTGTTTATTTTTCACCTGAAGATTTGGATTTAGTTCGAGGTGAACCAGGAATAAGACGTGATTTTCTAGATCGATTATTAATAACCCGCTCACCTCGTTTAGCTGGTGTCATTTCAGATTACGAACGGGTGGTTAAACAAAGAAACGCGTTATTAAAGACCCGAGCCTCGACAAATGCTCTTGTTCCTTGGAATGAACAATTAATTAAACTCGGCGCGCAGTTAACAGCCGAAAGAATCGCTCTTATTGAAGCTCTTAATCCTTGGGTTGCCAAAAACTACGCAAATTTAAATGAAGTCAAACTCGCCTCAATTTCCTACAAAAGTGGCACCGAGGGTGTTAGTAATAATATTGAGCACAATATCTCACTTTTATCTCAACGTTTAGAAGAGGTTGCTTACCAAGAGATAGAGCGCGGGGTTTCTTTGATTGGCCCACACCGCGATGATTTACATTTACAACTCGGAGACTTTCCAGCAAAAGGATATGCAAGCCATGGAGAATCATGGTCGATAGCAATATCTTTACGAATTGGCTCATTCAACTTACTTAAAAGCGAAGGCGCAGAACCTATTTTGATTTTAGACGATGTTTTTGCTGAACTTGATACTTCAAGAAGGGCGCAACTAATGTCAGCAACCACAATTGCAGAACAAACAATAATTACCGCGGCAGTTGAGAACGATCTACCACCTGAATTGTTGACCCATCGCTTTTATGTAACGCCAGGTTTAGTAAGGAAAGGTAAAAGTTAATGGCTAAACGAGATTTAGCTCTAGATTTGTTTAATAGTTTTAAAACGGGTGTAATCCGAAAGAAAAATAAACCTGCGCCGACTCAACGCGTTGGACAACCGGGTGATCCAGAGTTAATTGGTGGAGTTCTAAACAATCTCATCGCAGAGCGCGAGTGGGACAGTGGATTAGCTGAGGGAAATTTATTTATTACATGGCCCCAGATTGTTGGAGTTGAAATCAGCCAACACGCAACACCCATCTCAATTTCAAACGGGGTGCTAACTATTCAAAGCTCATCCACAGCCTGGGCCGTTCAACTCTCTTTAGTAGCGACACAGTTACTGGCCACAATCCAAAAGGACCCTTCAGGGGCAACGGTTGAAAAACTGATATTTATAGGCCCTCATGGACCCACCTGGAAAAAAGGGATTCGAACAATCCGCAACGCTAGAGGCCCAAGAGACACCTACGGCTAATAGGCACCCTCACCAAAGCGCTCTTCGTTCGGCTATACCCACATACAGCCCTTTTTTCGGGTATTTCTTCCACAGTTTTGCGTATATGATAGAGCCTTGCAATTGGGATTATCCCCTCCAGACGCCTTTATAGGGTTTTTGGGCTAAGAGCGCGATAAGGAGTGAGATGGTCGAGAACTCCTATAACGCTAGTGCGATCACCGTCCTTGAGGGCCTGGAGGCCGTCCGGAAACGCCCCGGGATGTATATCGGCTCAACTGGCGAACGAGGGCTCCACCACCTGGTTTACGAGGTTGTAGATAACTCAGTTGATGAGGCGCTAGCTGGCTTTTGCACTGAAATTAACATCGCGTTAATGGCAGATGGTGGCGTAGAAGTTATTGATAATGGCCGAGGGATCCCGGTCGATATTCATCCAATTGAAAAGAAACCCGCGCTGGAAGTTGTACTCACAGTGCTCCATGCAGGCGGAAAATTCGGCGATAGTGGATATTCAGTATCCGGCGGATTGCACGGAGTAGGAATCTCAGTAGTTAATGCGCTCAGCACAGATCTCTCCGTGATTGTTCAACGAGATGGAAGTTTTTGGTATCAAGATTACAAGCTCGGTGTTCCTACTGCGCCAGTGAAAAAGGGTGAGGCGTCAACAGCCTCAGGAACAACAGTACGGTTTTGGCCATCAAAGGAGATTTTTGAAACAACGGATTTTTCTTTCGAAGTTCTATCTACACGTTTACGAGAAATGGCTTTTCTTAATAAAGGTTTAATTTTAACTTTGACCGATCTACGCGCTGGCCATGTTGATGAAAAAGGTGAACAACTGACTGTTCGCTATCAATATCAAGGCGGAATATCAGACTTTGTAAAACATTTGAACTCAACCCGCGGAGAAACACACAAATCAATTATCTCTTTTACCTCCGAAGATACTAAAAATAAGATTGCATTAGAAGTATCCATGCAGTGGAATGCTGGTTTTAGTGAATCTGTATACACATTTGCTAACACTATTCACACCCACGAAGGTGGTGCGCACGAAGAAGGTTTTCGAACATCACTGACGTCAGTAGTGAATAAATTTGGTGAAGAACAAGGCTTCATTAGAAAGAAGGAAGATCGCTTAACCGGAGATGACGTCCGAGAAGGTTTAACTGCGATTGTTTCAATAAAACTAGTTGACCCCCAATTTGAAGGACAGACAAAGACAAAACTTGGAAATACAATCGCTAAGACTTTTACACAAAAAGTTGTCAACGAAGAATTAACGACTTGGTTTGAACAAAACCCAAGCGAGGGTAAAGAGATTGTTCGGAAGAGTATTGATGCCGCTGCTGCACGTGTGGCGGCGCGAAAAGCCCGCGATTTAAGCCGAAATCGAAAGGGTTTACTCGAAGGCCGTGGAATGCCAGGTAAGTTGGCCGACTGCCAATGGACCGATCCAGAAAAGTGCGAACTGTATATTGTTGAAGGTGATTCAGCTGGAGGATCAACAAAGGGCGGGCGCGATTCACGTAACCAAGCCGTGCTACCCATCCGAGGGAAAATTCTCAATGTTGAAAAAGCACGCATTGACCGAGTCTTACAAAATAACGAAGTTCAAGCGTTAATAACCGCCCTCGGTACAGGAGTTCACGACGATTTTGATATTGCAAAACTGCGCTATCACAAAATTATTTTAATGGCTGATGCTGATGTGGATGGTCAGCATATTCGTACCTTGTTACTGACTTTACTGTTTCGTTTTATGCGTCCACTTATTGAAAACGGTTTTGTTTATTTTGCCCAACCCCCTTTATATAAATTAAAATGGGGCGGAAAAGACCCTGTCGAATACGCATTCAGCGACCGCGAACGCGATGGAATGATTCAAATAGGTTTAGACAATGGAAAACGCCTTCCTAAAGAAGATGGAATCCAACGCTTTAAAGGTTTAGGTGAGATGCCAGCTAAAGAGTTGTGGGATACAACAATGGATCCTGAGCACCGTGTTCTCATTAAAGTGATGCTTGAAGATGCAGCTGCAGCAGATGATCTCTTCTCAGTTCTTATGGGCGAAGATGTAGAAAAACGCCGCGCATTTATTCAACGAAACGCCAAAGATGTTAGATTCTTGGATATTTAATGGATGAGTTAAACCCAAAGAACTTAGAGTCTTTCGACAAGATTGAGACCGTTGACCTACAAGTAGAGATGGCGCGTTCATATCTTGACTATGCGATGTCGGTCATTGTTGGTCGAGCACTTCCCGATGTGCGCGATGGATTAAAACCTGTTCATCGCCGCGTCTTGTATGCAATGTATGACGCGGGTTATCGCCCAGATAAGGGTTATTACAAATCATCACGCATCGTCGGTGATGTTATGGGTAATTACCACCCACATGGGGACACTGCTATTTATGACTCAGTTGTCCGCTTGGCCCAGCATTGGTCGCTTCGATACTTATTAATCGATGGCAATGGAAACTTTGGCTCGCCGGGTAACGATCCCGCAGCGGCAATGCGTTATACCGAAGCGCGCTTATCTCACATTGCTATGGAGATGATGCGCGATATCGATGAAGATACCGTCAACTTCGTACCTAACTACGATGGTCGATCACAAGAGCCAACTGTCTTGCCTTCACGGTTCCCAAACCTCTTAGTTAACGGAAGCGCGGGAATCGCCGTGGGAATGGCTACAAATATTCCCCCACACAACTTACGCGAAATCGGCGAAGCGGTTGTTTACACACTTGAACACCCAGAGTTAAAACAGGAAGAACTACTCAATGAACTTCTCAAAATTGTTAAAGGCCCAGATTTTCCAACAAAAGCACTCATAGTTGGCCGTGGTGGAATAGAAGATGCATATCGCACAGGTCGAGGATCGATCACAATGCGCGCAGTCGTGCAAGTTGAAGAGATTAATAAACGTACATGTTTGGTTATTAGTGAATTACCGTATCAAGTTAACCCGGACAACCTTGCACTCAAGATTGCTGAGCTAGTTAAAGATGGAAAAATCAAAGGCATCGCCGATGTTCGAGACGAAGGTAATGAGCGTTTAGGGCAACGCCTCGTTGTTGTTTTGCAAAACAGTGCAATACCTAAAGTGATTCTTAACAACTTATATAAACACACACAATTGCAGGATACTTTCGGCGCTAACATGTTGGCCCTTGTCGATGGTGTTCCTCGCACCTTGCGCCTTGATGAATTTATTCGTTATTACATTGAACACCAGGTCGAAGTAATTGTTCGCCGCACTAAATTCCGTTTAGCTGAAAAAGAGCGTCGAGCTCATATCTTGCAGGGCTATCTAAAAGCCCTTGATGCCCTCGATGCTGTAATCGCATTAATCCGGGCCTCAACAACTCCTGAAGAAGCACGTACAGGTTTAATGAAGTTGTTGGATGTTGATGAGATTCAAGCTAACGCGATTTTGGACATGCAACTTCGTCGCATTGCAGCTCTTGAACGACAAAAAATTAATGATGAATATGACACTTTAATGTCCGACATTGTTGAATTAAATGCGATCTTGGCGAGTAGCGATAAGCAGCGCGGAATAGTCAAAAATGAGCTTGTAGAGCTTGTTACTAAATATGGAGATGAGCGCCGTACTCAGATTGTAGCCAGCGAAGGTGACTTTAGCGCTGAAGATTTAATTCCAGATCAAGATGTGGTCGTAACGATTACTCGCGGAGGTTATTCCAAGCGCACAATGGCAGATCTCTACCGATCTCAACGTCGTGGAGGCCGCGGCGTAAAAGGAGCTGCATTAAAAGAAGATGATGTTGTTGATCATTTCTTTGTCGCATCAACTCATGATTGGTTGTTGTTCTTTACCAACCAAGGTCGAGTTTATAGAGCAAAAGTTCATGAACTTCCAGATGCAGGACGCGATGCACGCGGCCAGCACGTAGCGAATTTAATGGCCTTCAAACCCGAAGAGAAAATTGCACAAGTTTTAGCGGTTAAAGATTACACAGTCTCACCATTCTTAGTGCTGGCAACTAAAGGTGGACTTGTTAAGAAAACACCACTAGTTGAATTTGACTCTCCTCGCACTGGTGGTTTAATTGCAATCTCATTAAAACCACATGATGAAGTTGTTAGCGCGTCACTTATTAATACAGAGGACGAACTTCTCTTAGTATCAACAAAGGGAATGTCACTTCGATTTACCGCAGACGATGGATCATTGCGCCCAATGGGTAGATCAACTAGTGGTGTTATCGGTATGAAGTTTCGCAGTGGGGACTCATTGTTAACTATGGCCCGCATTGATAGTGATTTAGCAGCACACTCATTTGTCTTTACTGCAACCGATGGTGGTTTTGGTAAGAAAACTCCGATTGATGAGTATCGACTACAAGGTCGAGGCGGGATTGGTATCAAAGCT
>JACSDF010000064.1 GCA_015660815.1 Actinomycetota bacterium | reverse complement strand
AGTGTTCAATTGTGAAAAACGATAAACGCTTCCCATTAATCTCTTCGTGGACAAGAAGCTCAAAAGATGCATCGGCTGCTTCAAAGCTGAATCCATGTGACTCCATCTCTTTAACTCGGTCAACGATTCGACCGATGAGCTCTTTATTTCCGCCTAGATCGACTCCGAGTTCTTGAGACTTTAGCTCGATTGATGCACGCCCTGCCATATCAGATACCAACATGCGCATATCATTTCCAACGGTTACTGGATCTTCATGTTGATAGAGCGAGGGATCAACTTTTATAGCACTTGCATGTAAACCAGCTTTATGGGCAAAGGCCGAAACTCCAACGTAGGGCTGACGAGCACTCGATGAAACATTTGTAACTTCGGCGATTGCATGTGAGATTCTAAATGCCTCACGCAGTGAGTTGTTAGGTAGAACTAATTGGTGCTTTTTTAACTCTAAGTTTGCAATTATCGTGACTAAATCGGCATTTCCTGTGCGTTCTCCATAGCCATTTAAAGTGCCTTGAACGTGTGTGGCACCAGCTGCTACGGCGGCCATTGAATTAGCCACTGCGCAGCCCGTGTCATTGTGGCAGTGAATACCTAAGCGAGCAGAACTTGCAGTGAGAACATCATGAACAACCTGTGCTAACTCATCGGGCAACATTCCACCATTGGTATCGCAGAGTGCGATGACATCGGCGCCAGCCTCGGCAGCAACTCGGACAACTTCAAGGGCGTATGCACGATTACTGCGATAGCCATCAAAGAAGTGTTCGGCATCTAGAAATACACGTTGACCCTCAGCGATTAAATGCGTAACTGAATCGCGGATCATCGCTAAGTTTTCATCAAGGGTTGTTTTAAGGGCTAAATCAACGTGACGATCAAATGCTTTTGCAACTAGCGTCACTACAGGCGCGCCGCTATCTCGAAGCGCGCCGAGTAGTGCGTCATCGGCAGCTTTTACATTGGGGCGTCGAGTTGCACCAAAAGCGACAAAAGTCGAATTCTTTAAGTGGAGCTCTTTTTTAGCCCGAGCAAAGAACTCAGTGTCTTTAGGATTTGCTCCGGGCCAACCGCCTTCAATAAAACCAACGCCGAGATCATCTAAATGGCGCGCGATTGTTAACTTGTCATGGACTGAAAGACTAAGACCCTCCTGTTGCGCACCATCGCGCAGCGTTGTGTCATAGATATGAAATGCGTCATCGATTGCCATTAAAGAACCCGATGCATCCAGCCATGTTTATCTGCAATCGTGCCATGTTGAATTCCGAGTAAGTGAGCTCGAATCTGTCCAGTAATAGGACCTGGTTCGCCATCACCAGTAACCCAAGTACCCATGGCACTCTTAGCAGACCCAACTGGAGTAATTACGGCCGCGGTTCCGCAGGCAAAGATTTCAGTAATCTCACCTGATTCAACTCCGTGATGCCAATCATCGATGCTAATCATGGTCTCTTCGCTTTTATACCCTAAATCTTTGGCAACAGTTAAAATCGAATCGCGAGTGATGCCTGGTAGAAGCGTGCCAGTGAGTTTAGGAGTTACTAACGTGGCATCTGCGCCTTTACCTTTGACGAAGTAAAGATTCATTCCGCCCATCTCTTCAATCCATTTGCGTTCAACGGCGTCAATCCATACCACTTGATCACAGCCCTGTTTAGCTGCAGCTTTCTGTGCAACTAATGAGGCTGCGTAATTTCCGCCGCACTTTGCCTCGCCGGTTCCACCAAGGGCGGCACGGACATACTCGGTTGAAATCCATACCGAAACTGCAGTGTTAGTAGAAAAATAACCACTGGCTGGTGTAGCGATGAGCATGTACAACGCTTTATTTGATGGCCGCACGCCCAAGCCAACTTCAGTAGCAAACATAAAGGGGCGCATGTATAGCGACTCCCCCACATTATTAGGAACCCACTTCGAATCCTGCTTGATGAGTGTCTCTAAAGTTTCAATAAATTCCTCCACCGACATTTCAGGTAGAGCTAAACGTGCCGCCGACTTTGCAAAACGCTGTGCATTTTGTTCAGGGCGAAAAAGCGAGACTCCACCATCGGGTTGACGGTAGGCCTTCATGCCTTCGAAGATTTCTTGGGCGTAGTGAAATACTGCAGTTGCAGGATCTAGAGTGATTGGACCGTAAGGAACTAACTCTGGCTCTTGCCAGCCATCTTTTTCACTCCACTCGCGTGTAACCATGTGGTCGGTGTAATGGCGACCAAAGCCACCTTCGGCAATCTGTGCGGT
Organism: Actinomycetota bacterium; assembly: GCA_015660815.1. Lineage (GTDB taxonomy): Bacteria > Actinomycetota > Actinomycetes > Nanopelagicales > Nanopelagicaceae > Planktophila. The sequence continues at coordinate 353 of JACSDF010000064.1, read as the reverse complement.
GCGCGTGGCATCATCTTTCATATTGGGATTGATAGTTCGCATCTCCTATTTCACTAGTGGATCGCTTTTTATCCCCGCGAATTAGTAAATCTTTAGCAACAGCCCGCTCAACTTCGCGCGCGGCATCGGCAAAACCTAAGTGATCAAGCATCATCGCAACTGACATAACTGTGGCCGTTGGGTCGGCGATGTTTTTACCGGCAATATCAGGGGCCGAGCCATGCACGGGTTCGAACATCGATGGAAATTTTCCCGTTGGATTAATATTGCCAGATGCTGCAAGACCTATGCCACCACATATCGCGGCGGAAATGTCGGTCAAAATATCTCCAAATAAGTTATCAGTGACAATG
>JACSDF010000033.1 GCA_015660815.1 Actinomycetota bacterium | reverse complement strand
GTCTAGCCAGCCTATGGGGGTGGGCAAATATGGCAATGAAGGGTAGTTGAACTTTCAACTACTTTTTGCTACAATGAACTATGTCGAAAATGCCCGCGCTCTATATTGGCCACGGTGCGCCGATGCTGCTCGATGATGAGTTATGGACTTCTCAGCTACGAGGAATCTCAGCGGCAATTGAGCGACCAAAAGCGATTCTGATTGTCAGCGCGCACTGGGAGTCGCAGCCGATAACTTTGAGCAATCCCGCTGCCAATGCCCCACTCGTCTATGACTTCAGTGGCTTTGATCGTAAGTTTTATGAGATGACATATAACAGCCCTGATGCCACGGATGTTTCTCAACTCGTTGCATCGATGATGCCAGATACCGAACCTGTTCATCAATCTAATCGAGGTTTAGATCATGGAGCATGGGTACCTCTTCGCATCATGTATCCAGATGCAGATATTCCTGTTGTTCAAATGTCTATGCCGACGAGTAATCCGGCAAAACTCCTTGAGCTCGGCAAAAGATTGCAACCACTTCGCGATCAAGGAGTTCTCATCATCGGATCTGGTTTTATGACACATGGATTGCAGTATTTGCGTAACTGGTCAACAGAGGCGATCGCACCAACATGGTCTAGTGAATTTGATGCATGGGCAGCTAATGCACTTGCTGTGGGTGATGTCGATGCACTTTCAAATTTTCGTGAATTAGCCCCCGGAATGCCATATGCCCATCCAACGGTTGAACATTTCACGCCGCTATTTATTACTTTAGGTGCGGCCAGCGTGGCCGATGCAGCCCCACAAACCCTTATAGATGGCTACTTCATGGGACTTAGTAAGCGAAGCATTCTTGTCGCTTAAATTATTGATTTAGCCCATTCCACGATTTTTACTGCCTTATCGAAATCTTCACGAAGGGAAGTTTCATCAAGCTCAGAATATTCAGTTTTTGGATATTCAACCGAATTTCGAATTTTACGGAGTCGATTGAATGGTCCAATAAGAGCTACCTCGGATGCACTGCATTGAGGAATTAACACGTCAAGAATTATCGAGTGCCCACCAAAAGCCGTAGGACGAATTCCCTGTAAATAAAGAATTGCCATTAACGCTTTTCGAGCTGCGTCATACAAAAGAACATAAGCGCCTTCTTTGTCATCTATTAATGTATTCTTCGCGCTAGTTATGTGATTATCCGCCTGTCCAATCATTCTATGAACTTGATTGACATCGATCTCTATCTCTTCGATGAGTTGTTTATTAAGGTATTTTTTTGTGAGCCGAACTGATTCCTCTGTAATCTCCATTGAGCCAAGTTAGATTTCACATCTGACAAGAGTTTAGAGATTTAGCTTTACATGTGGATTCTTTTTTATCGTCGCAATAAATGGACTGCCCTCACGCCATTCTTTGGCGGTAACGCGTCTGACATTAACATCCCTCATCAATGCTTTCTCAGCCCTTCCTAAAGCCTCATCGATGGATTCGAGCGAAGTAGTTCCGACAAGTAAGACATCAATGTCATTTGGAATAGCACCGGAGATTCCGGAATATCTAGCCGCCCACGATCCAAAAATATACCCTTCACTTATTCCCGAAATTCCAGCCAATTCGCGCTCAAGTACGGGCAAGGGTCCAAAAGTCAGCGCCAACAAATCAGTAAGTGATGGCGCAATTCTGGAGTTAACCTCAGCGCGAATTAATCGATTGCGACCTTGCCGACGTTCTTTAATAAATCCGGCCTCAATGAGACGCACCGCTTCGTGATGAAGACCTGGAATTGACACTCCGATTGTGCGTGCAGCGTCGGAGATGGTCAGCTCTTTTTCCGGATTAAGAAAAAGAAGTGCCAACAGATCCCCTTGAACGCTTGAGCGAAGGATTGGCAGTAATAGCAACTCTTTCATAACTCTTAATATATCTTACTATTTATGAAAGATATAGATTTGGTAAAAATTTGAACTTACTAGAAGGCAAAAAACTCCCCCACCCGTGAAGGCGAGGGAGCTTCTAGCCCCAAATTACTGGCGCAAATTAGCGTCTAAATGCGGCTAAATGGTTTACAGAGCCCCGCATTAAGTTATCTAAAGCTAATTTCATATCTGCTGGCATATCCACACCCATCATCTTTGCAAGATCTGAGATATCCAACTCTTCAATGGCTACCCCTACTCCCATTGCCGATGCGTAATCAACTGATCCCTGGGCAATGAGTTTGTTATAGAGCGCTTGAAGAGTTGAGTTGTAGAAAACGCCAGGAGCGCGAGTTAGCGTCGGATTCCAATATTTATTTGTCTTTAATATTGCAGCAATTTGATCCATATGGACCTGCTCAGATCTGGTGATATTTGAAAACTTTTGAGCGGTCACGTTTGTTGCTAAGTAGGCATATACATCTCGAGCTAACTTCTCTTCTTCAACAATATATTGCAGCTGTGCCTTTTGTACTGCAGTTGGTTTGGTAGCGGCACTTGCTGATGGAGCAAATCCAATTCCAGCTATAAGTGTTACTGCCATGATTATCCGAATGCTCTTCTTTGATTCCATTTTTCTTACCATGCTTTCTTAAATCAGTTTCATTCACCTATTTGGTGGTAACTGCTTTATAAATGCATAGTGGCGATTGGAGTCGGTAGAAGATATAAAGGCTGCTGAGAACTGCTTGTGGAGTTTTCTTGTGAGTGCCACCACCCACCACTCATCAAAAGAAAATCGAGGCCAACCTCTCCCCTTGTAAGGAAATTGGTTGACCTCGAATGAGAAAAATTTTGTTATGAGCAACCAGATGTGTTACCGCAGCCTTCGCAGACATAGCAGGCACCTGACATGCGCATCTTTACACCGCAGGTCATACACAAAGGTGCATCGGCTTTAACGCCGGAGAGTGCTTCCATCAGTTCAGTTGATGAACCGAATTGTTGCTTGCTATCGATAGTGACAGGCACTGGCTTTGGTGCAACAACTGGTACAACGGGTGCGACTACTTCAAGGTTTTCATAGTCTTCAACAATATCTTCGGTGTACTCGCCCGTCTCTAAAGCACGAGCTCGCTCGGAAGATGTGTATAGCCCCATTGCACTGCGCGATTCAAATGGTAAGTAGTCAAGTGCTAAGCGACGGAAGATGTAATCCATCATGGATTGTGCCATGCGGATATCGGCATCATCGGTCATTCCAGCTGGCTCAAAGCGCAAGTTAGTGAACTTCTCAACGAAGGTTTCAAGTGGAACTCCGTATTGCAATCCAATTGAAACTGCGATTGAGAATGCATCCATAACACCGGCCAGAGTTGATCCCTGCTTGCCGAGCTTTAGGAATACCTCACCGAGTGCGCCATCTGCATAAGCACCCGAAGTCATATATCCCTCTGCCCCGCCAACAGAAAACGATGTTGTCGTTGATGGACGTGACTTTGGTAAACGCTTGCGAAGTGGTGTTACTGGGTGTGAAGCAACCGCTGGTGCATCGCTCTTTGCCGCTTTGCCATCAGATAATGGCTGACCGACTTTGCAGTTATCGCGATAAACAGCCAAAGCCTTTAGCCCTAACTTCCAACCTTCGTAGTAGACCTCTTCGACCTCTTCAACAGTTGCATCTGATGGCAAGTTAACGGTCTTTGAAATCGCACCCGATAGGAACGGTTGGCAAGCAGCCATCATTCGAACGTGGCCCATTGGTGCAATTGATCGTGCACCGAGTGCGCAGTCAAAGACGTCGTAGTGCTCTGGCTTCAATCCTGGAGCATCGATGACATGGCCATTGGCAGAGATGAATTCAACGATCGCTTCAATTGTCTCTTCGGTGTAACCAAGTTTGCGAAGGGCTGCAGGCACTGTCTGATTAACAATCTGCATAGATCCGCCACCGACAAGCTTCTTAAACTTAACGAGTGAGAAGTCAGGTTCGATTCCTGTTGTATCGCAATCCATCATCAAACCGATTGTGCCGGTAGGAGCTAGAACTGAAATCTGGGCATTGCGCCAGCCATTCTTGTCTCCCGTTGAAAGACATGCATCCCAACCTTGATTAGCTTGAGTCCAAACATCGCGATCAAGGGTTGTTTCGGACTTAGCCGCTGATGAGGCTGAGGCGTGCTTGCGCATCACCCGTGTGTGCGCTGAAGCGTTTTGGGCAAAGCCGGCATATGGTCCGACGATGCCGGCAAGCTCTGCCGAGCGCTTATATGTAATTCCGCTCATCAAAGAAGTGATTGCACCAGCGAGCGCGCGACCACCATCTGAGTCATATGCAAGTCCCGATGCCATCAAAAGTGCACCGAGGTTTGCATAACCGATACCTAATTGACGATATGCCTTAGTGGTATCGCCGATTGCCTCAGTTGGGAAATCTGCAAAACAGATTGAAATATCCATTGCAGTAATAATCATTTCTGCAGCGCGACCAAATGTTTTTGCATCAAAAGAGCCATCTGATTTTAGGAATTTCATTAAATTAAGTGATGCCAAGTTACATGATGAGTTATCTAGTGACATGTATTCAGAGCATGGGTTAGATGCATTGATGCGACCTGTTTCAGGATTGGTGTGCCAATCATTGATTGTGTCGTCATATTGAATTCCAGGATCGGCACATGCCCACGCAGCTTGTGCCATCTTTGTAAATAAAGTTTTAGCATCAACGGTGTCGATGACTTCGCCGGTTGCACGAGCTGTTAAACCAAACTGCTCGCCCTTTTCAACTGCGCGCATGAACTCATCCGATACTCGAACAGAGTTGTTTGCATTTTGATACTGGACAGAGATGATGTCTTTTCCACCAAGATCCATATCAAAACCTGCATCGCGAAGTGCGCGAATCTTGTCCTCTTCTTTTACTTTTGTCTCAATAAACTCTTCAATATCTGGATGTGAAACATCTAGAACAACCATCTTTGCCGCACGTCGTGTAGCTCCACCTGATTTGATTGTTCCAGCAGATGCATCTGCACCCCGCATGAATGAGACTGGCCCAGATGCGGTTCCGCCTGATTTCAATAATTCTTTTGACGAACGGATTCGGGATAGGTTAAGTCCAGCTCCTGAGCCGCCTTTGAAAATCATTCCTTCTTCGCGATACCAGTTAAGAATGCTATCCATCGTGTCATCGACCGAGAGAATAAAACATGCACTTACTTGCTGTGGCTCATTTGTTCCAACGTTAAACCAGACTGGTGAGTTGAAGGAGAAGATCTGATGCATAAGCATGTGGGTGAGTTCGTGCTCGAAGATTTCTGCATCGGCATCGGTTGCAAAGTAACCATGCTCTTTGCCGGCCTTGGTATATGTAAGTACAACGCGATCGATAACCTGCTTGAGTGACCACTCGCGGTTTTCGGCACCGACTGCACCGCGGAAATATTTAGTCGTAACGATCGTTGATGCATTGACTGACCAGAAATCTGGATACTCAACACCATGTTGTTCGAATACGGTCTCTCCCGTTTTCCAGTTTTGCTGCACTACATCGCGGCGCTCCCATTTAACTTCATCGTATGGGTGAATACCCTCGTTGGTGTAGATGCGTTCGATCGTTAAGCCCTTGCCCTTGATTGTGTTGTGAGCTTTGATCTTGGCTGGTCGGTTGATAACCGTCTCTGACATATGTATTTCCCCGTATTTCTTTAGTAGGTCGTAAATTATTCGTTCGAGGGTGCTGCAGTGGTACTTACTTTTTCTTTACTTACATCTGCACGGGGCTTATCTGCAGTTTTTACGTTCGAAGGCATTGCTCGCAATAATGCTATCTCGCCTTCGAAATCTTCAAGGGATGCAAAGTTACGGTACACCGAGGCATATCGTAAGTAAGCCACTTCATCGAGCTCGCGAAGCGGTGCCAAAATGGCCATTCCGACTTCTTGAGCTTCGATTTCAGCTTGACCAGTGCCGCGCAGAGTTTCCTCTACGCGCTGGGCTAGTAAAACTAAATCATCTTCATTCACTGGGCGTCCCTGGCAGGCCTTGCGTACGCCAACCAGGACTTTCTCACGACTAAATGGTTCGGTGGCGCCGCTGCGTTTAATAATGCTGAGTACGGCGACCTCTTGAGTTGAAAAGCGCTGACCACACTGCGGGCATTCGCGGCGGCGGCGAATCTGTGTTCCCTCTTCGGCAGGTCTGGAGTCAATGACTCGAGAATCATCGTGTCTGCAAAACGGGCAAATCATCTCGGCGTGTCTCCCTTCATCATGCTTGCTTTTTCCCTATTTAGCGCTAAAGAGGGGATTTCCAAAACTACCGTAAAAACACTACTTATGGAAGTTTTGCTCTCTCCTACCCCTATATATAGTGGGAACTATAAAGCATTGGACGAGGGTTTGCCACCAGGAAGAGCCTCAATAGGGATTTAGGGCGTGTCGTTTTGCTCACCCCCGGCCATGTATTAGGCAGAGGCGAAAGACCAGGCCTTCCGTAGCTTTACTGAGTTGGAATTCGAAGGCGAGCGCCAGCGGCTATGTCATAGCCAGTGAGGTTATTTGCCTCGCGAATAGCTTCGACCATCGAGGTGATATCGCCATCACCATAGGCGGCGGCGATCGACCACAAGGTAGCGCCTCCTGGAACGACGACGTTTACAAATGAGGGCGCGTTGCTGACGTGATTTCCTGCGCCAGAGCGGGCGGCAAAGCCGGCGGCCATGACAACGGTAAGCGAGAGAACGACCAGAGTGCGTGCAAGGCGACCACGGCGTGACAATGTAACTGACGACTGAGTGCCGGACGGATTGGTCAACCATTCACTGCTCGAAAAGCCTTGATTTACACTGCTTTGCGGGGTTCGTGAATTAAATGTCACTGCGCTCATGTCGTTCTCCTCGTGCCTTTTGAACTGTTACTACCTTGGGGAAGGTACCCGAACACGTGTTCGAATAACCTAATTAAACACCACCCCACTGACAAAGGCAAGGAAATTTCGAACAGGTGTTTGAATTTCAGGTGAATCTCTGCCACCATCTACCTATGAGCACACAGCGCACCCCAAACCCGGCAGGCTTGAGCCCTCGTCAATCAGAGATCCTTTCGGTTATTCAGGCCTCAATGAACGATCACGGCTACGCCCCATCGATGCGCGAAATCGGCGCCGCCGTTGGGTTAACCAGCACGGCCTCCGTTAAATACCAGCTCGAAATCCTTGAAGCTAAAGGCTTTATCCGCCGCGATGAGAGCAAGGGCCGAGCCCTTGAGTTAACCCCTGATGATCACGGCGCACCCGTGGATAAAACCCGATTGATTCCATTAGTCGGCCGCATTGCAGCGGGCGGGCCAATTCTGGCCGAGCAAGAGATTCAAGAGTCGTTTCCACTTCCCGAATCAATAGTCGGTAGCGGTGATTTATTTATGCTTAAAGTCGTTGGTGAATCAATGATCGATGCCGCAATTTGCGATGGTGACTTTGTTGTTATTCGATCTCAAAAAGATTGCAATAACGGTGAAATAGTTGCGGCGATGATTGATGGTGAGGCAACGGTTAAAGTTTTTTCTCGAAAAAACGGCCACATCTGGTTGCTTCCAGCTAATGAAAACTTCGCGCCGATCGATGGCGATACCTGCGAAATCTTAGGTAAAGTAACGGCAGTTCTTCGCTCAGTTCGTTAAATCTAAGTAGCCTTCATTCATGGCTATGGAGTTTGCGATGACAACTATCGTTGTTGATGATTACGATCGAGCGATTGATTACTACACCAAAGTTCTTGGTTTCACTTTAACCGAAGATACCGCCCTATCCCCCGAAAAACGTTGGGTCACCGTTCGTCCCGGTGATATTGGCGGATCGATTCTGCTCGCACAAGCAGCAACTGATGAACAGAAATCTCGCATCGGAAATCAAACGGGTGGACGCGTTGGCTTTTTTTTACACACCGACGATTTCGATGCCGACTATTTACGCATGAAGGCGGCGGGCGTAGTTTTCATTGATGCTCCCCGTACCGAGGAGTACGGAAAAGTAGTTGTTTTCCTTGATTTATATGGCAATAAATGGGACTTCATTGATTAAGTGAGCAATAGCACTACCGTTCAAGGCTCGCCTTAATACGCCCGTGTAGTTACCATAGAGTCAATTCTTCACAGAAATTTCTTCACATCATGCAATGTTGGATGGGGTGTTTTCAATGAGCGATACAAGTCCGGGCTATGGAATAACTATTCGAGTCGAAGCAACAACGGCCTCATCGCCGACATCCTTGATTCCGGCGGCAATCGTCGCAGCAGGAGGAACGCTCACCGCACTCGATGTCGTTGAATCACACCATGATCGCGTTGTAGTCGATGTCACCTGCGATACTCGAGATGCCAATCACGCCGATGAAATTGCTGCAGCGATTTCTGCTGCATCTCCAAATTTTAATGTGAAAAAAGTTAGCGACCGAACGTTCCTGATGCATTTAGGTGGAAAATTAGAAGTTGCATCTAAGGTCCCCTTGAAAACACGTGATGATTTATCGCGTGCATATACTCCCGGAGTTGCACGTATCTGTTTAGCAATCGCCGCCGATAAATCCGATGCGCGCCGATTGACTATTAAGCGAAATACTGTCGCCGTTGTTTCTGATGGTTCAGCTATTTTAGGTCTTGGAAATCTTGGTCCGTATGCGGCAATGCCCGTAATGGAGGGCAAGGCTGTTTTATTTAAGCGCTTCGCCAATGTCGATGCGTGGCCAATCTGCCTTGATTCACAAGATACTGAAGAGATTATCCGCGCCGTTCAAATGATCGCCCCGGGCTTTGGTGGAATCAACCTAGAAGATATCTCTGCCCCGCGCTGTTTTGAAATTGAGGCGCGATTAAAAGAGACCCTTGATATTCCAGTTTTTCACGATGATCAGCATGGCACTGCAATTGTTGTGTTGGCGGGTTTACTCAACGCCCTGCGCCTAGTAAATAAACAGATGAGCGAAGTTCGCATCGTGATGATGGGTGCCGGTGCTGCTGGCAGTGCAATCCTGCGTCTGCTTTTTCTTTCAGGTCTAAAACATGCTTCAGTCTTTGATTCAAAAGGCATTCTGCATCAAGGAAGCAAGGCCGAAAACGAGATGCGCAAATGGCTCATTAATAACACTAATGTAGAGAATAAAACCCACTCACTCACTGAAGAGATGAAAGGTGCAGATATTTTTATCGGCGTTAGTGCTCCAAACGTGATAACTGAGGCCCAGGTTGAATCCATGGCTCACGATGCCATCGTCTTTGCCATGTCCAATCCCGACCCAGAGATCGATCCTGCCCTTGCCCAAAAGCATGCCCGCATAGTTGCAACGGGCAGAAGCGATTATCCAAATCAAATCAATAATGTTTTGGCTTTCCCCGGATTATTTCGTGGGCTATTGGATGCGGGAGTTTCAAAGATAACCGATGAGATGTTAGTTGCGGGCGCACGCGCAATTTCAGAGTGCGTAAAGCCCGAGCAGCTCAATGAGAATTTCATTGTGCCAAGTGTCTTTGATCCTGCGGTATCACCCGCCGTTTCGAACGCTGTCTATAAAATCGCCACCCAGAAGTA
>JACSDF010000032.1 GCA_015660815.1 Actinomycetota bacterium | reverse complement strand
GCAGATCTTTCCAACCCAGTAGACCTTCAAGAGCTGCAGCCATCTTTGCATTGACGTCACTATCACCTGTTCCAAGTTGTACTAAAACCGCTGGTCGATCTACATCTAAACCAAGCGCTTTACGTGATTCCTCGCGAGTGAACGCATTTCGACTGTTGAAGAGTGAGACTGGAGATGTTAACACTGCGTCCTTGCGTTTCGAGGTCGGCCCAAAATCAAATGCCCTTGCAATATCCCCTGGCTCAATTATTAAATCCATAATTCTAGAATAGAAAGGGAGTACAAATCTCAATAGATTTTTCTGCCACAATCCTCTACGTATCCAAACAAGTGAAACATTCTTATTTTTAATTCTTGTCGCAAAAACACCTGGGTCGCAAAAACACCTGGGTAAGGCACTACACCGTCAAAAGTTAAAACTTTTGCATCCGTTTCATCAATTAAGGCAAGCAATCGATCACGAACGTAGATATCCCATTTTTCTCGCGGCATCCATAAGCGATCGCGACCCGGTATGTATTCGCAGCGAATATCCAAAAATGCAGGGATTTCAGCGATTCCACCAGCCATTGAAACAATAATTGGGTTGGCAACTTCTTTTAACGCCAGTGCAACTGCAGTGGTGCGGGCAAGGTGCCCCATCCCAACACCATTACTAGTGGCGAGAATGATTGTTGGCTTTGCCATGAGCCTTAGCCTAGCCACATGCTCTTAGAAATTTGGAGCAGGGTTAGCCTAAATTCAACGCACTTTTTGCTTACTTAACAAGGGGTTTTTAAGTACAGTATTGACTGTGACTAAGCCAGTAATAGTTTCAATCCGGGGGCTTACTCGATCATTTGGAGATGTTCGCGCAGTTGCTGGCGTGGATTTAGATATTTTTGAAGGTGAATTCATCACTTTGCTCGGTCCATCTGGCTCAGGAAAGACAACCGTATTGCGGATGATTGCCGGCTTTGAAAAACCAGATTCAGGATCCATAGTTCTTGGCGGTAAAGATGTTTCTCAACTTCCCCCCTACGATCGCGACGTAAATACAGTTTTTCAAGACTATGCACTCTTTCCTCATATGAATGTAATTTCAAATATTGAATATGGATTACGGGTTAAAGGTGTTGATAAATCATCGCGTCATTCGCGGGCTATGCAAGCCTTAAAACAGGTTCGGTTAGAGGGTTATGAAACTCGAAAGCCCGCTCAGTTATCTGGAGGTCAACGGCAACGAGTCGCACTAGCTCGCGCGTTGGTGAATAGACCATCAGTACTTTTACTTGACGAGCCTTTAGGGGCACTTGATTTAAAGTTACGGGAGCAGATGCAGATTGAACTTAAAGAGTTACAGCGCGAAGTTGGAATCACTTTTATATTTGTTACTCACGATCAAGAGGAAGCACTGACAATGAGTGATCGGATTGCCGTGTTTAATCACGGGCGTATTGAACAGTTAGGTACGCCACGTGAAATATATGAAAACCCACAAAGTTTATTTGTCTCAGAGTTTGTGGGACAAACTAATAAAATTGAAATTGAAGGCAGAAAGGTAAATATTCGACCAGAATTCATTTCGGTTGCAAAAACCGCCCGTTTTGGTGATTGTTCGATACAAGGAACCTTGAGAGATGCGATTTTTGTGGGTGCAGTAACCCGATATTTAATTGATACAACTCTTGGAAGCACAATGATTTCAACAAATCCGACCGAGGATATCTCCATTGGTGAATCCGTAACTCTGTCGTGGGATAAGAAAAAAGAATTCTTAGTTCAATGAAGAGCTAAGAACCACATTCAACCGCTGAATGTGGACTGTATAGATGGAGGTACAGATGCAAAAGAAGCGTCTGTTTTCACGAATTGCTGTCGCATCCGTTGCAGCACTTATTCTCGCTGGATGCAGTTCAGGTAGCGACTCTGCATCCGAAGGCGGTCTGCCTGATATAGAGATGATGCAGGAGCTTGGCGCAGGTGAGGGTCAAGTTAATGTGGTTGCTTGGGCAGGGTATGTTGAGAATGGTTCGACCGATCCAGCAGTTGACTGGGTCACTGGTTTTGAAGCTGAAACCGGTTGCAAGGTAAATGTTAAAAATGGAACATCCTCTGACGACATGGTCGCCTTGATGAAGACCGGTGAATACGATGTTGTATCCGCCTCTGGTGATGCCTCTCTTCGTTTAATTTATGGCGGCGATGTTGCACCTATAAACACCAACCTAACTCCAAACTATGCTGATGTCTTTGAGAATTTGAAGATGCAGCAGTGGAACTCGGTTGATGGTGTTGCTTATGGAGTGCCTCATGGACGCGGAGCCAATTTACTGGCCTACCGTACCGATATCGTTAAGCCTGCACCTACATCGTGGGGTTCTGTCTTCGACGCTGATTCCCCATATAAGGGCACAATAACTGCATACGACTCGGCGATTTATATCGCAGATGCTGCCTTGTATCTAATGGCAACCCAACCAGAACTTGGCATTACTTACCCTTACGCCCTTGATCAGGCACAGTTTGATGCTGCGATTGCACTTCTTGAAGTTCAAAAGCCGCTCATTGGTGAGTACTGGGGTGACTACCTAAAGCACGTTGCCTCTCTCAAATCTGGGGGATCAGTTCTTGGAACTACTTGGCAAATAAATATTAATTTAGCTAAGGGCGAGAAGACTCCTGTTGAGGGAATCAAACCAATCGAAGGCTCAACGGGTTGGTCAGATACATGGATGGTTAGCAGTACAGCTAAGAATCCTAACTGTGCCTACATGTGGATCAACCACATCGCATCTCCTGAAGCAAATGCAGGAGTTGCTGAATGGTTCGGTGAGGCTCCTTCTAACGCTAAATCATGTGCATTAACTGCTGATCCAAATCACTGCACAACTTTCCATGCCGCAGATGATGCCTACTGGGAAGATGTTTATTACTGGAATACCGCAACTGAAGCCTGCCTTGATGGCCGGACCGATGTGAAGTGCGTTCCGTACTCTGAATGGGTAAAAGCCTGGTCAAGTTTACGTAACTCATAAATTCTGAGCCGGGTATGGGGTGTTACCTCATACCCGGCCTTTTATTAGATAGGGGCATTGATGTTGGATTCACTCGCAACTTCGATGCACCGTAAACCACGTCTTCGGTTGGCAGCTCTTTTAACTGCACCGGTTTTATGGCTAGTTGTTGCATATCTAGGCGCACTAGCGACTTTACTTGTTACTGCATTCTTCACAATTGATAGCTTCACCGGAAATGTCGTCAAAAAGTTTAACCTTGAGAATTTCTATGACATGTTCACCGATGCCGCATATAAAAATGTAGTTTTAAGAACGCTTGGAATAGCTATAAGTGTCACAGTTATCTGTTCAATTATGGCAATTCCTATGGCTTTTTATATGGCAAAAATTGCAAAACCAAAGTCACAAAAGCTCCTAGTAGCACTCGTTCTCACGCCGCTATGGGCTTCTTACTTAGTAAAAATATATGCTTGGCGCACTATGTTAGAGCCCAATACGGGCGTGGTTGACTGGTTATTGGGCTCACTGGGAATTCACTCTCCTGGTTTTGGAGGACCAGCAATAATTATTGGGCTCTCATATCTTTGGCTTCCTTATATGATCCTTCCAATTTTTGCTGGTTTAGAAAGACTTCCCAATAACCTTTTAGATGCATCTGGAGATTTAGGTGCACATAATTTCTATACATTTAGAAAAATAATTTTGCCACTGATCTTTCCATCTCTGGTAGCAGGTTCTATGTTTACTTTTTCGTTGAGTCTTGGCGATTACATTACCGCTCAGATTCTTGGGGGTAAATTGCAGATGTTAGGTAGTGTTGTCTACCAAAATTTCAGCATCAATCTGCCATTCGCTGCAACCATATCGATGATACCTGTCACTATTATGGCAATCTATCTCTATCTAGTTCGCCGAACTGGCGCGTTGGCGAGCATGTAATGACTATTTCTACGCGCGCTAGATATGCACTTATGGCACTTATGGGAGTCGGTCTTGCCTTTATCTACATTCCGCTTTCAGTTGTTGTTATCAACTCTTTTAATGCGAGTAAGACCTTTTCATGGCCCCCATCCAGCCTTACAACTCTATGGTGGTCTAAAGCCGTTGATAATACTGGTGTTCGCGAGGCGTTGAAATGGAGCCTTTTCGCGGGTTTAGTGGCCACTTTCATCGCCTTGCTACTAGGTACAACTTTGGCCTTCGCCGTCAGTCGCTATAGTTTTTTTGGACGCGAAGTCATCTCTCTGCTTGTTGTTCTTCCAATCTCATTACCTGGTGTTGTAACTGGAATAGCGCTCAATAACGCCTTCACTAAACAGTTGGGGATGTCTACTGGATTACTTACGGTTGTAATAGGTCATGCAACATTTTGTATCGTCATCGTCTACAACAATGCGATTGCTAGATTGCGTCGAATGGGAACCTCTCTGCAAGAGGCATCAATGGATCTAGGGGCAAATGGAATTACGACTTTTCGTTTAATCACTTTGCCGAATCTTGCTTCAGCTTTGTTTGCAGGCGGCTTGTTAGCGTTTGGTCTCTCCTTTGACGAAATCGTCGTAACTACATTTACTGCAGGTCCAGGAATTCAAACGCTACCAATTTGGATTTACAATAATCTATTTCGCCCAAACCAGGCACCGATTGTAAATGTGGTTGCTGCGACTCTTGTGGTTCTCTCGATTATTCCTATCTATTTGTCTCAACGTCTTAGTCAAGACTCAACTTCAGGCGGGCGTTTTTAACTCATTAAACCTAACTACCCCATGAAGTGTGAAGTGGGCGACCTTCGGTATATCCCGCTGAAGATTGAATTCCAACAACTGCACGTTCTGCAAACTCAGCAAGCGTGTTCGCGCCAGCATATGTACATGATGACCGTAAGCCAGCAATAATCTCATCAAGTAAATCTTCAACCCCAGGGCGCTGAGGATTTAAATACATGCGTGAAGTTGAAATTCCCTCTTCAAATAGGGATTTCCGTGCGCGATCAAAGGCATCTTCGCCTGTTGTTCGTGCTGCAACTGCGCGCGCCGAAGCCATTCCAAATGACTCCTTAAACAATTTCCCATTTACATCGCTCTGCAAATCTCCAGGAGATTCATATGTACCTGCAAACCAAGAGCCAATCATTACTTGCGATGCACCAGCGGCTAGTGCAAGTGCAACATCGCGCGGATGACGAACTCCTCCATCGGCCCAAACGTGAGCGCCTAGTTTTTTCGCCTCCGCTGCGCACTCAAGAACCGCCGAAAACTGTGGGCGTCCAACTCCAGTTTGCATACGAGTTGTACACATCGCACCAGGACCAACTCCGACTTTTACAATCGTTGCTCCCGCCTCAATCAAATCCCGTGTGCCATCGGCCGTGACAACATTTCCAGCAACGATGGGAATTGATGCCCCTAGAGATCTAATTGCATGCAGCGCCTCAATCATCTTCTTTTGATGTCCATGTGCCGTGTCAACGACTAAGACATCAGCGCCGGATTCAATGAGCGCAGATGCTTTTGCAGCGATGTCACCATTGATTCCAACGGCCGCTGCAATTCGTAGTCTTTTATTGCTATCAACTGCGGGCGAATACAAAGTCCCTCGCAAGGCACCAATTCGCGTCATAATTCCAACTAAATCGCCATTGGAAGAAACAACGGGCGCGAGTTTGTGGCGGTGGAAGTTTAAAAACTCGAACGCCGCTCTTGCATCCAACGTGTCTGCCATTGTTATTAGCTCTTTACTCATAACTTTATGGAGCTGGGTAAAGCGATCAACACTCTTACAATCCTCTTCGGTTACTATTCCAACCGGTTTGCCGTCATCAACAATCACAATCGCCCCATGTGCACGCTTATGTAACAAGCTCACGGCATCGGCAACAGTTTGCTCAGGGTTGAGCGTGATTGGAGTATCAAAAAATGTATGCCGAGTTTTAACCCACTTGATGACGCTGTCGACAACGGCATGCGGAATATCTTGCGGGATTACAGTGAGACCACCGCGTCGTGCAATTGTTTCGGCCATACGTCGTCCAGAAATTGCCGTCATGTTTGCCACAACGATTGGGATTGTTGTGCCAGAGCCGTCGGTGGATGCTAAATCAACGTCCATTCGGCTAGATAGTTCTGATGCGCTCGGCACCATGAATACATCGTCATACGTAAGGTCGTGAGTCGGGTTATTTATATAGCGCACGTACCGAAACTATACTCAGGTAGAATATAGAAATGTCTGAATCCCTCATTTCCGCCCGTGGCTTAACTAAGAAGTTCGGCGACTTAGTTGCAGTCGACGGTATTGACTTCGACGTTTCAAAGGGTGAGTCCTTTGGATTGCTCGGTCCAAATGGTGCTGGCAAATCAACTGTAATGCGAATGATTGGTGCAACATCGCAGCGTGATGCCGGAGTTCTCACGATTCTTGGAAAGGATCCAGACAAACATGGACCTCAGATCCGCGCACATTTAGGGGTTGTGCCGCAACAGGATAATTTAGATACAGAGTTAAGTGTTGTTGAAAATCTCTACATCTATGGGCGTTATTTTGGCTTACCCCGTGCCTTTGTTAAGTCAAAGGTTGAAGAGCTTGTGGCATTTGCTCAGTTAGAGGAAAAGCGAAACGCCAAAGTCCAATCACTCAGTGGTGGTATGAAACGCCGTTTGACTATTGCCCGCGCTCTTGTCAGTGAGCCTGAAATATTGATGCTGGATGAGCCTACAACTGGGCTAGACCCACAGGCCCGGCATATTTTGTGGGATCGCTTGTTTCGACTCAAGGAGCAAGGAGTAACTCTGGTTATAACAACGCATTTTATGGATGAGGCAGAACAGTTATGTGACCGACTCATTGTTATGGATAAGGGCAAAATCATGGCAGAGGGCTCCCCTTCCTCGTTGATTAAGGATTACTCAACTAAAGAGGTTCTAGAGGTACGTTTTGGATCAGATCGCAACCAAGAAGTAGCTGATTCTTTAAGAGCGATGTGTCAACGGATTGAAGAGTTGCCCGATCGCTTCCTAATGTATACCGAGGATGGCGAGTCTCTGCTTGAAAAGATTTATGCAAGTGGATTACATCCAAAAACTTCGTTGGTGCGCAGAAGCTCTTTAGAAGATGTCTTCCTGCGCTTGACTGGAAGAACTTTGATCGAATGATGAGTATGACAACTATTCGACAGGGCTCTGCTCAACTCGTAAATTCAGAAAAGGTCAGATTGCGCGGCGCTTTATATGTTGCAGAGGCACGTATCCGCTCCATGATGAAATGGATCTGGCTAATTATTGGAATAGCCATCGCAAACCCTGTTTTGTATTTAATATCCGTTGGAATAGGTCTAGGTGGTTTGATTGATGAGAGTGTCGGGGTTGCCGGTGTTGATGGCGTTAAATACCTGACTTTCTTAGCTCCCGCACTTCTAGCACAGGCTGCGATACAGGGCGCGCTAGAGGAAACTGTTTACCCAACTATTGAAGGTTTCAAATGGAATAGAACTTTTTTCTCTATGAACTCAACCCCATTGAGCGGAGTACAAATATCAATTGGGGTATTTCTGGCAGCATTTTTCCGCACTGTATATACAGTTCTTTTTTACTTCGGTGTTATGTGGGCGTTTGGTGCCCTTGATTCACCTGCGGCATGGTTAGCGATACCAACGGCGATACTGGCTGGAACCGCGTTTGGTGCACTAATGCAGGCGTTAGCTGCACGCTTGGAGAATGAAAATATCTTCTTTGTTGTGTTGGGCCGATTTATTATGATGCCGTTATTTTTATTCTCTGGAACATTCTTTCCACTGACATCAATGCCCTTTTTCTTGCAATGGATCGGTTGGATTTCGCCATTGTGGCATGCAACTGAGCTTGGGCGATATTTGACGTATGGTCACGCAATTTCCCCGTTGATGTTGTGGGTTCACTTCCTTCTCCTTGTATCAATGCTGGTTGTTGGCCTGTATCTCTCTGCTCGCCTTTTCACGAAGAGATTGGCCAAGTAGATGTTTATTCCAATGGCCGTTGCAATTGCCGAGGCCCGCATGGGCAAAAGGGGAGAGCGCTTTTACTCAGGTCGTGTGCCGCAGCTTTTAGAACGTGGCTTCATTGTCTTTCGATCCTCTACTTGGATGATCGTCCTATCCGGCTTCGTGGAACCAGTTCTTTATCTGCTCTCTTTTGGATATGGAATTGGAATGCTTTTACCTACGATTGAAAGTGGCGGAGAAAGTATAAAATATGCTGTTTTCATCGCGCCCGCATTGCTTGCAACGAGTGCAATGAATGGTGCTATTTACGATTCAACAATGAACGTCTTTTTTAAACTAACTCATGACCGGATCTACCATGGAATGCTTGCTACATCGATGGGGCCACTCGATGTTGCACTTGGCGAAATTGGTTGGGCACTTCTACGGGGATTTAGTTATGCATCTGCATTTATGGTTGTTGTGATTCCTCTTGGATTAATTCCTAGTATCTGGGGAATTTTGGCTATTCCTGCCGCTGTGTTGATTGCTTTTGGATTTGCATCCTGTGGAATGGCTATAACTTCTTACATGAAGTCATTTCAACAGTTAGAGATAGTAAACATGTTACTGCTTCCGATGTTCCTATTTTCTGGCTCTTTTTTCCCTTTAAGCGTTTTCCCACAGTGGCTGCAGTTCATTGCAAATCTGCTCCCCCTCACGCATGCCATTAATTTAGTCCGAGGTCTGTGTCTAGGAAATATAAATATGGCGTTAGCCGGCCATGCAATGTATTTTGTAATAATGATAATTTGCGGACTTTTCTTTACAACTAAGCGATTAAATGCACTTTTTATGAAATAAAAAAGAAATTTCCGCGTAAACACGCGGAGTTTCGGGGGTTGCAATTAAAAATTGGCATGAGATACTTAACCCTTAGTTCGAAAGGACTAAAAAACGAACCGGGAGAGTACTTCTCAAACGAGTTTCAAACGCTGAAACCTTTGCCGTACAAGCTTTACAATGATTACACAAACCAATCACAAGGAAACTTTTAGATTCGTCCCTGCAACTTCAGTAGAAATTCCACCTGAAAGAGTTGCCGCCCTTTTGAAATCTGAATGGGAGTTATTTACCAAGCAGACCGGGAAAAGCGCCGAAGAAAGTAAGCGCTCTTTTAAGTCCCTGCCTTTAGGAGTGACCTCCAGTTTTCAACACTGGGATCCATATCCAATCTCAATTGTTAGCGCTAAAGGGGCGTGGATGACTGATGTCGATGGTCGCCAGCTCCTGGATTTATCCATGGGCTTTGGCGCAATGCTTGCCGGTCACTTAAACCCAACAGTTGTCGAGGAAGTGAAGAGCTCACTTGAGACCGGCATGCTCTTCGTAACCCCATCTCCGATATCTACCGATGCCGCTGAGCGTATTTGTCGCCGCTTCGTAATCGATCAAGTTCGCTTTACAAATAGCGGAACTGAATCAACAATGTATGCCGTTCGTACTGCTCGAGCTGCAACCGGCAAAGATGGGATAGTTAAAGTTGAGGGTGGTTATCACGGTAGCTACGACCCATTTGTAGTTTCAGCCAAACCACCGATTGATGTAATTGGTGATGTAAGTGATCCTATTGCTTATGTTCCAGCAGGTATTATTCCTGGAGATATTTATGTTGTTTCCTATAACGATGCCGATGCACTGGAACGGATTTTCGAAGAAAGCGCTTCGAAGATCGCCTGTTTTATCATTGAACCTGTCATAGAAAATCTTGGAATTATCTTGCCAGACGTGGGTTATCTGGAGCGGGTTCGCGAGCTCTGCGATGAGTACAACGTAGTTCTGATTTTTGATGAAGTTAAAACAGGTTTAACCGCTGGACATCAAGGCGCAGCACAGCGCTTAGGAGTCATTCCAGATTTAATTACTCTTGCAAAATCTATCGGTGGCGGACTTACATTGGCCGCTTTCGGTGGTAAAAAGAAGTACATGGACTTTGTCACAAATGGAAAGATGGCACATTTTGGTACTTTCAACGGTAATCCACTTGCAATGGCAGGTGTTCGCGCCGTGGATAAAATCTGTACAAAAGAAACACTCGCAGTCGCTGAAGCATTCAATCAACAGGCGCTAGATCGCATTAATGAAATAATCGATGAGTATCAACTGCCCGCACATACTGTTGGCTTTGGTGTTAAGGGCTGTATTACCTGGTCAACAAAACCGCTTCGTAATTACCGTGACTACAAAGCCACGGATTTTGCGATTGCTGAGCTGTCATGGCTTTTCTCGCTTAACCGCGGAATCATTACACCTCCAGGTCTAGATGAGCAGTGGTTAATCTCCTTAGCGCATGGGCAAAAAGAGGTAGATCTTCTAGTTGAAGACTTCCGCCAATTTGCTCAAGCCTTGCGCGCCTAAATTCACCCACAAAGCCACCTGTCAGCCCCCCGAAGGGCTTCAGGTGGCTTTGTGCTGCCGGCAGATTAGGTAGTTGACAACGATGCCAAAGTGATGTCATAATGACACCATGAAGATGTCAAAGTTTATAGAGCTCTTATCGAGTGATTTTAAAGCCCTAGGCAAGCTCGGCGGTCAAGAGCTTGATTCAGCGGTTTCACGCTTAATTCCTACACTTACACCGGTTTTACGAACTCGTTTATTAGAGGCTCTCACTGAGATCGCAGAGGAGCTCAGTGAGCAACTCCCCGGTGCCCATTTAGAGGCTCGTATCCAAGGCGATGAAATAGAGCTCATTTATATTGAAGATAGCTCCACAGTCAGGGAAAACCCGGCGGATCTAAATGCCCGAATCACCTTAAGGCTTCCTGAAGATTTGAAGTCTCGAATTGAAAGTGCGGCCACGAATGAGGGCATCTCTTTGAATTCGTGGCTACTCAAGGCAAGTGACCGTAACAGCCTCTCCATCACTATCGGGAAACGACAATTAAGAGGAAAGGGAAAGAGTTAATGAAATTCCAAAAAGAGATTTATAC
The DNA here is from genome assembly GCA_015660815.1 of Actinomycetota bacterium. Classification (GTDB taxonomy): domain Bacteria; phylum Actinomycetota; class Actinomycetes; order Nanopelagicales; family Nanopelagicaceae; genus Planktophila. The sequence goes on along the minus strand of JACSDF010000032.1, from coordinate 480 downwards.
GGCAAGAGAAGAGAGTTTCGAGATTGAGAACCCCGAAGTTTTTCTCGAGGGTATTTCAAGCGAGATTACAATTAACGAGTCACACGATGGTCTGTGTCACGTTAAAATCCTTGCCAATTCAAAGAAAGCTTTAGAAGAGGCCGAGTTTGTTGAGATTAGCGCTGAAGTCGGCGAGCTGAATGTGCGCTTCCATAAAAAGGGACGCAGATTTTTGGGTATTAGTGAGGACTTATTAAAAGGCCTCTCCGCCGAAATAGCGCTTCCCCGTAGCTCTAAAGTCAGCATCAAAACAGTTACCGGTGATGTCGAAGTTAATCAAACTCTAGCGAGTCTACAGATTAAGTCTGTAACAGGTGACGTCGAGATTAGTCAAAACCCTACGACTACATGCGTTGTTAAAACAGTATCAGGCTCTATAGCGACACACACTTTTTCGGCTTGCGATTACACGTTAAAGAGTATTAGTGGTGACATAAAAGT
>JACSDF010000010.1 GCA_015660815.1 Actinomycetota bacterium | reverse complement strand
CCAAAGCTTGGGCCTTTGCCACAGATATCGCATGTTGCTGCCACGGCGGTACTCCTTTTAGATCTAGTGATGAGTGCAGAGTCCATAACGGACAGGGCGAAAGGGTATCGCGAGGAGGCAGTGATACGCCAATCCGTGCGTGGCACGAGGGCGCAAAGGCTCCAGCGCGAGAGAATCACCGTGTGGCAAACCTTGAAAGCAAGCTCTCTAGCATCGTCGGTGATCGCACAGCAAAAGTATTGTCCGATTCATTTGACATAAAGAGCGTCGGCGATCTTATGCGCCACTATCCACGACGGTACATGGTCCGCGGAGAGCTCTCCGATATTGCCGAGCTCCATGAGGGCGATGAGATAACAATTCTGGCACAGGTGCATAGCTCTGCTAACCGTCCGATTCGCGGACGGAAGGGGAGTATTTTGGAGGTCATCGTGACTGATGGTCGCGAAAAACTAGCGCTCACATTCTTTAATCAATCTTGGCGTGAAAAAGAGTTGAAGGTTGGCAGTCAGGGTCTATTTGCTGGAAAAGTTGGGGTTTTCAATAAGCGTAAGCAGTTGGCTCATCCTGATTATCAGATGATCGCCGATGGCGCTGATGTTGATAATGCCGTTGAAAGTTTTGCGGGAAAGTATTTGCCGGTCTATCCAGCAACCTCGAAAATGCCATCATGGAAGATTTCACAGTGTGTAGATATGGCAATTGCATCACTGGATGACGTCGAAGATTTCTTGCCTGAAGAAATTAGAACTGCGCACAATTATCCGGATTTGCAGCAAGCACTTGTGCAACTACATGCACCGGCGGATTTAGAGCATGCCGATGCTGCACGTGAGCGATTAACATTTGATGAAGCTTTCTTGTTGCAACTCATGTTGGTGATGCGCCGTAATGAGTTAAAGAAGCTCAACACGATTTCACGTAAGGCGATTAAGGGTGGGATTCTGGAAGCTTTTGATGCCGCAATTCCATTTGGACTTACAGGAGGACAACTAGCCGTTATAAAAGAGATTGAAGATGATTTAGCACAGCCCCATCCCATGCATCGACTTTTACAGGGTGAAGTTGGCTCTGGTAAGACCGTAGTTGCACTCCGCGCTATGTTGGCCGTTGTTGATAGCGGGGGACAGGCGGCATTGCTTGCGCCAACTGAAGTTCTTGCCGCGCAACACCTTCGTACGTTTGAAAAACTTCTAGGAACTCTCGCACTTGGTGGAACGCTAGGAAGTGCTGATAAAGCAACACGAATTACTCTCATCACAGGCTCGCAAAGCGCTCCAGCTCGCAAGGAGGCGATCTCATTAGCTGCAACAGGTGCGGCAGGAATTATTATCGGAACTCACGCTCTCCTTGGAGAAAAAATTGAGTTTGCCGATTTAGGTCTGATAGTTGTCGATGAGCAACATAGATTCGGCGTTGAACAGCGTGATGCGTTAAAAATTAAGGCACAGAAGCCGCCACACTTATTAGTCATGACTGCAACGCCGATTCCTCGAACCGTTGCAATGACCGTCTTTGGTGACCTGGATGTCTCTACCTTGCGCGAACTACCCCTTGGACGCCAACCCATTACAACACATGTGATACCGGCTGCGGAAAAACCCTCCTTTCTTGAGCGAGCGTGGGAGCGAATCTGTGAAGAAGTAAGTGCTGGGCATCAGGCCTATGTAGTAGTACCGCGCATTGAGGCTGGCAATGATGAGAGCGCAGATATTGATTTTCTCTTCGGAGAAGAATCCATTGATATCGCATCGGTTACCGAGCTCGCACCGCGACTTGCAAGTGGGGCGTTAAAAGCTGTGAGGGTAGCCGAACTACACGGGCGTCAGAGCAGCGAAGTTAAAGATTCGACGATGCGTGCATTTGCTGCAGGTGAGATAGATGTGCTTGTTTCGACGACCGTCATTGAAGTGGGAGTCGATGTTGCCAACGCCACGGTCATGGTGATTATGGATGCCGATCGCTTTGGCATTTCGCAGTTGCATCAATTACGTGGACGTGTGGGTCGCGGGACGGCACCGGGTTTATGCTTGTTGGTAACAAATGCCCCTAGTGATTCGCCGGCGCGAATACGACTCGATGCTGTGGCGGCGACCCTCGATGGTTTTGAGCTATCGCGCATTGATTTAGAACAGCGCCGAGAAGGTGATGTGCTCGGTGCCAGTCAATCAGGTACTCAATCGCACTTAAGATTACTTCGAGTGCTTCGCGATGAGGAGTTAATTGAAAACGCACGCGCCGATGCCGTTGGCATAATTGCTGCCTCTGCAGATTTATCTGGCTATCCTGCACTGAGTGCAGAAGTAGCACTGGTGGCAAAGAATGCCGCCACGGATTATTTAGATAAGGGTTGATCATTGAGAATTATCGCCGGGGTTGCAAAAGGTCGAACTTTGGGATCAGTTGCTGGGTCAACTCGCCCAACGTCTGACCGTGCACGCGAGGCGCTTTTTTCATCTTTAACATCTGAGTTTGGCGATTTTCTAGGTCTTCATGTACTGGATTTATTTGGTGGGTCAGGTGCAATTGCCCTCGAAGCTCTTTCACGTGGTGCATCAATTGTGCATGTGATTGAGCGCGACTTCGAAGCGCAAAAAACAATTCAAAATAATTATGAATTAGTTCGGAAAAATCAACCAGCTGGAGATTTTCACCTCTATTCAATGTCGGCTCAACGTTTTGTCAGTGAGAGTGCCAAAGAGAAATATCACTTCGTTTATGTAGATCCACCATTTGATTTCATCGATAGTGAAGTAGAAGATCTCCTTGGCAAACTTCACACTGAGGGTTTCCTCAAAGTAGATGCAATGGTTGCAGTGGAGCGCACCACGAGAGGTTCAAAATTTAGCTGGCCTGGCGCCTTTACTCCGCTCAGGCAAAGGAAGTATGGCGCAGCAACTATCTACTACGGCAATTACGCACCTTAAGAATGGATAACTGCGCCATCTATTGCTAGCGTTTGAACCATGAAGCGTGCGGTCTGCCCTGGCTCCTTTGACCCGATTACATATGGGCACCTAGATATCATCAAACGCGCAAGCAACCATTTTGACCAGGTCGTAGTGGCAGTTCTTGAAAATCGCACTAAGTCAAGTCTTTTTACGGTTCCTGAACGCATTGCCATGATCCGTGAAACAGTTGCAGATCTACCAAATGTCATTGTTGATTCATGGAGTGGATTATTAGTGGACTACTGCAAAAGTAATTCAATTACTACTATCGTAAAAGGACTTCGAGCAGTCACTGACTTTGATTACGAACTTCAAATGGCTCAATTGAATCTCCAAGCCTCCGGTGTTGAGACAATGCTAATGGCGACAGCACCGACGTATTCATTCCTTTCATCTTCAGTCGTAAAAGAGTTGGCACATTACGGAGGAGATGTATCAATGATGATCCCTCCAAATGTCAATGATGCGATCAAACTTCGAGTAGGCGGGAAATAGTCGATGGATTCAATCGAGAAATTAGCATCTGCAATCTCTTTGGTGGAGGAGGCACGTGGAGTTCCGCTCTCTGCGAGTTGCGTTATTCATCGCGGAGAAATGCTCGAACTTTTAGATGAGGCCCGTGCTGCACTCCCAAAAGATTTTGAGTCGGCTCAGAGAGTAATTTCTATGCGTGATGCAATCATAGAAGAGGGGCGCTTGAGCGCTGAGGCGATGATCTCTATGGCACGTGAAGACGTTGCGCGAATGGTCGAACAAACATCGATCGTCCAGAATGCACGCGATGAGGCACGTAAAATTCTCGGTGACGCACGAGAACAAGGCATACACGAAAAAGCAGAGGTTGAAGAATTTATCGATGGTCGCCTTGCAACTCTTGAAGTAATCTTAAATAAGACACAAGATGCCGTATCGCGTGGGCGAGAGCGTTTAGCTGGCGCTGGAGATAAGGATGCACTCTCACAACTCTCGGACGCTGATTAATTTTGGTGAAAAAATTACCTGAAGTTTATAAATTAAATACGTTCGAACTTCCTCGCAGAGCAGGCGAGATGAAAGAGTATGAACTCGATATTGAGATTCCAGAAAAAGTTGGCGTAGAACTTATTGCGGTTCCTGCCGGCGATGTGATTGAAGTTGATGCACGACTTGAATCTGTTACAGAGGGAGTTTTACTCAGCGCGCAAATATTTGCCACGGCTAAAGGTGAGTGCGGGCGATGTTTAGATCCGGTCGAAATTGTTATTGAAAAGCGAATTCAGGAGCTCTATCTCTACGAAAAAAAACTTGAACGTAAGAAAAACCGGACATCTGAAGATGAGTTAGATATTGAGGATGAATTAGTCATGGAGGGTGATGTCATGGATTTGGAGGGCCCTATCCGCGATCTCATCGTGCTTGCTCTGCCACATACGCCGTTGTGTAGCGATGATTGTGAGGGCCTGTGCCCAGAATGCGGGACGAAATGGTCCGAACTGCCTGCAACTCACGCTCATGAGCAGATTGACGCTAGATGGGCAGGCCTGGCAGCGCTGAGCTTAGATGAGCCCGATTTCAAGAATTAGAGTTTTTAAGGGATACTTACGCCCTGCAACCACCGTTGCGTAGGAAGAAGAGGTTAGAAAAGTGCCAGTACCAAAGCGGAAGACCTCGCGTTCTAAGACGCGCTCACGCCGAAGCCAGTGGAAGACAACTGCGGCATCGCTAGCGGCCTGCCCACAATGCCAAGCTCCAAAACTTCAGCACACTGCCTGCCCAACCTGCGGAACTTATAACCGTCGCCAGGTATTAGAGGTCTGATCTGAGCCAGTTGCTCAATGAGGTGTTGGGGGTTGTCATTGAACCCTCACTTCTCGAATTAGCTTTTACTCATCGCTCATTTGCATATGAGTCGGCAAGTAAAGAAACCAATGAGCGCTTAGAGTTTTTAGGTGATTCAGTTTTAGGTTTAATCGTTACTGAAGAACTCTACAAACGTTATCCAGAGTTTGATGAGAGTCGACTTTCTCCACTTCGTTCAGGCGTGGTAAATATGCGCGCGCTAGCAGATATCGCCCGTGAATTAGATCTAGGAAAATATATTCGTCTTGGCAAAGGCGAAGAAGTTACAGGTGGGCGGGATAAGAATTCACTTCTTGCCGATGCGCTCGAGGCGGTTATTGGTGCTATTTATCTTCAATGTGGATTTGAAATCTGCACACAGATTGTTCGTAGATTAATCGCTCCAACTTTAGATTCAGCTGTTGCTCGTGGAGCAGGGTTAGATGGCAAAACGGCGCTTCAAGAGTTGGTGGCAGCACTTAACCGAGGCGTACCTGAGTACCTTGTGAGCGAAGATGGACCTGATCACGATAAGAATTTCACCGCAGTGGCTATGGTCGAAGGACTAAGTGTCGGCGAAGGAGTTGGTAAGAGCAAACGTGAAGCCGAACAGATTGCTGCTCGCATTGCCTACGAATCTTTAAAAAACGAGCCTGTCTAGCCATAATTGCGCTAAAAACGCTGCATTTACGCGATAGGTTTACGTCGTGTATTTGAAGAGCATCACCCTCAAAGGATTTAAGTCCTTTGCTTCGGCTACCACTTTGCGTTTGGAGCCGGGAATCACGTGCGTTGTAGGTCCTAATGGTTCCGGTAAAAGTAACGTAGTTGATGCACTTACCTGGGTCATGGGAGAGCAAGGTGCAAAATCTCTACGTGGCGGAAAGATGGAGGATGTCATCTTTGCCGGAACAAGCGGACGAGCACCCCTTGGTAGAGCAGAAGTTTCTCTCACAATAGACAACGCTGATGGTGCACTTCCAATTGAGTTTATTGAGGTAACTATCTCGCGAATACTTTTCCGAAATGGACATAGCGAGTATCAAATAAATGGTGAAGCTACACGTTTGCTCGATATTCAAGAGTTATTGAGTGATTCAGGCATTGGCCGAGAGATGCACGTAGTGGTTGGGCAAGGTCAACTTGATGCAATATTGATGGCAACACCTGAGGAGCGACGCGGATTTATTGAAGAGGCGGCTGGAGTTCTCAAGCACCGCAAAAGAAAAGAGAAAGCTCTTCGTAAATTGGATTCAATGCAGGCAAACCTCGCCCGTGTTCAAGATTTAACTGTTGAACTTCGTCGCCAACTAAGACCACTCGGAAAACAGGCTGAGGTAGCAAAGAAGGCAGCGACGATTCAAGCCGATTTGCGCGATGCAAAACTACGTCTTTTAGCAGATGATTTCATCTCTCTATCCAAAGTTTTAGACGCTGAAGTTGCCGATGAGACAGCGTTACGCGAGCGACGCGCTGAGGTCGAAAACGAAGTGGAAACCGTTCGCTCGCGCGAAAGCGCACTTGATGTTGCGTCGGCAATTGAAGGGCCACAACTTGTTCAGGCTCAAGAAACCTATTACCAATTAAACTCTCTGCGCGAAAAATTTCGCGGGACACAATCACTTGCCCAAGAACGTTCACGTTTCCTCAATGAAGAGGCAGAAGAGGCGCGGGCATCTGGGCGCGATCCAGATGCGATAGACAAGGATGCGCAGATTTTACGAAGTGAAGAGCGCGAATTACGCGAAAGTGTAAGCGCATTCCAAAAAGCTCTGGTTGATGCAACTTCGGAGTTAGGACGCAGTGAGCAAGCGTTGAAGATGGACGAGAATAAAATCGCAGCTGCAATGCGTGCAATCGCAGATGCACGTGAAGGTACGGCCCGACAAGAGGGTCATATCAAATCGCTTCAGGCGCGGTTAGAGGCAATATCTGAAGAGATTGCACGTGTGACCCGTTCGCGAAATGAGGCACAAGAGCGCGTTGATACGGCGCAACGCGAATACTCAACGTATGAACTTGAAATTGCGAACGCCGATTCTGGCGAAAAGGGCCTAGATTCCCAATTTGAAAACACTAATGTGGTTTTAACCTCTGCTAAAGCAAAGTTACATGAGCTGATAGAGGCAGAGCGTTTAGCAGATCGTGAACGAAATGCAGTTGAATCTAAAATTGAAGCGATGAAGTTGACGTCACAAAATCGTGATGGGGCAGCGGCACTACTAGGTGATTCACATGGTGTTCATATTCTTGGTTCAATTACTAGCCTTATCGAAATCGACTCTGGCTGGGAGTCTGCTACCGCGGCCGCTCTTGGCACACTCGCCGATGCGCTCGTAGTGAAAGACTTAGCCTCAGCTGTAACTGCATTAACGACTTTGCGTAGTGAAAATCTAGGCCAGGCCGATGTTTTGGTATATGAGGAAGGCTCACATAATGGGTCGAATATTCCTTCAGGCTTAGTTTCTCTCGCATCACATGTTCGCTCACAATCAATCGGCACGCTCATCGCGTCCTTGCTAGCAAATATTGTGGTTGCAGAGAGCGCCCGTTCAGCTGAAGTAATCCTTAGCGCCAATCCAGATGTCACTGTCGTCACGCGCGATGGCGATGTTATTACTCGATTGCGAGCAAGAGGAGGATCTAAATCTTCTTCGTCACTTATTGAGATCAATGCTCTAATTGCGGCGTTGGAAGTCAAATATTTAGAGATCACTCATACGTGCGATCGTTTGAAGTTTGAAATCTCCGCTCAGAACACTGAAATTTCTAGCCGCCAAAGCGAATATGACCTTGCCCTGTCAAGACTCAATGAATCCGACGCTCGGATTAACTCGCTTACAGAGCAACTTGCAGTCTCTGGTCAAAACATGAAATCAGCTCTGGCTGAAGTGGAACGGCTCAATAAAAGTATCAATGAGGCCGGATTAGCTAAATCGCGTGATGAAGGCGAACTTGTAATTGCACAGAACCAGCTTGATCAGCGGGGCGTTGTTGCTGAACCTGATCACACATTGACCGAAGATTTGCGCAATGCAGTCTCCATTGCGCGAACCCGTGAAGTTGAAGCTCGACTTGCTGTACGTACGACGGAAGAACGTGTCTCATCGGTATCAGCTCGTGCGCAGGCGTTGGAAGAATCGGCACGTAGCGAGCGTGAGGCATCAGAGCACGCGCTTATTCGCCGCGGTGCTCGCGCCCGAGCCGCTGTAATCTCTGCAGCTATCGCTGAGTCGGCCTATGAGGTATTAATTCACATTGAGCGATCGCTATCTAAAGCGGCAATTGAACGGGCCAGATTAGAGGAATCACGTGTGCTTCGTGAGGGAGAAACTCTCTCAGTGCGAACGCGAGAACGTGAACTTGCTACCGAACTTGAAGCTCTTACCTCAAGTGTTCACCGCGATGAGATTGCACGGGCCGAACAACGGATGAGAATTGAATCCCTTGAAAATAGAACCGCCGAAGAGTTCGCTATCGATACTGAAGTTCTTGTTGCTGAGTATGGCCCACATAATGATGTACCTACCTTTTTCGAAAACGAGGCCGGAGAGATTGTCACAACTGAGTTGATTCCATATCGCCGAGAACAACAGGAAAAGCGGTTAGCTTCGGCAGAACGTTCACTCAATTTGCTGGGCAAGATAAATCCATTGGCACTCGAAGAGTATTCCTCACTCGAGGAGCGCCTAAAGTTCTTAGCTGATCAATTAGAAGATTTGAAAAACACTAAAAAGGATCTTCTTGGCATCATAAAAGAGGTAGATGATCGCGTTCAGAGTATTTTTATGGAGGCTTTTGAAGATACCGCTCGTCATTTTGAAGAAATCTTTGCGCGGCTATTTCCTGGAGGAGATGGTCGATTAATTTTAGTTGATCCAGATAATCCTCTGACAAGTGGCGTTGATGTCGAACCGCGTCCACCAGGAAAGCGGATTAAACGACTTTCACTCCTCTCCGGTGGAGAAAAGTCTCTGACAGCTGTAGCGATGCTTGTTGCAATATTTAAAGCACGGCCTAGCCCCTTTTATGTTCTAGATGAAGTTGAGGCGGCACTCGATGACGTCAACCTTGGACGTTTACTGGGCGTTCTTGAGGAGTTACGAGCGAGCTCTCAGCTAATTATTATTACTCACCAAAAGCGCACTATGGAGATTGCTGATTCACTCTATGGCGTCACAATGCGTGGTGATGGTGTAACTGAAGTAATCTCGCAACGGTTGCGTGAATCTGACGCCGTATAGAAACTCTTTTCATGGGTCTTTTTAGTACGTTCATTGCGAAAATCAAAGGAGAAAACTCTTTTGCCCCTGCAGACTGGAAAGAGCTCGAGAGCGAGCTCTTGGCTTCAGATATAGGCCCAACACTCACACGCCAACTTCTGGAAACTGCACGGAAAGTAAAGAGTGAGAATGCGCAAGAAGCATTAATCGAAACTCTGACTGCGCATCTGTGTACAAAATCTCGGCTGCCCCTGATCAATTCAGAAGGTACGACGGTAATCATGATTGTTGGCGTAAATGGAACCGGAAAAACTACATCGGTGGCGAAATTGGCCGCGCATATTAAGAAATCCGGCTCTTCCGTGATTGTTGCCGCTGGAGATACTTTTCGTGCAGCTGCAGTGGAACAGTTACAGACGTGGGGGAAACGTATAGATGTTGAGGTTATTTCTGGAAAAGCTAATGGGGATCCAGCCTCCGTGGCCTTCGATGGGGTAAAGAAAGCTAAGCAAGAGGCTACCGATTATTTAGTGATAGATACCGCAGGACGTTTGCACAATAAAAGTGACCTTATGCATGAGTTAGAAAAAGTAAAAAGGGTTGTTGAAAAAGTATCACCAGTGAGTGAGGTCCTTTTAACTATCGATGCCACTACCGGTCAAAACGGGATGGCTCAGGCAAAGATCTTTTCATCTGCAGTCAATGTCACTGGAATTATTCTCACCAAACTTGATGGAAGCGCACGCGGTGGAATTGCTCTGGCCATTGAGAGCGAGCTTCACATACCTATTAAATGGATTGGAACTGGCGAAAAAGAGGGCGATTTCGCTCCCTTCGATTCAGAGGCCTACATTCTGGGGCTCATTGCGTAACGTAGATGTAACACAAAAGAGCTTTTTGCAACGCGCCTGAAACGTTATCGAGCCGCTCTTGTAACTCTTTGAAGGCATCTTTACCCCATCTCAAAGGCGAGAACTCTTGTATTTATTACTTGAAAGATGGCTCATATGACCGAAACAGTTTTGAACTCTGGCGACACGGCTTGGATGTTGGCAAGCACAGCTCTCGTCTTACTAATGACACCAGGACTCGCATTTTTTTATGGTGGAATGGTTCGAACGAAGAGTGTTTTAAATATGATGATGATGTCTTTTATAACAATCGGCATCGTAAGTATTTTGTGGGTGATCTATGGTTTTGAATTAGCCTTTGGATATAAAGCAGATTCACCGTGGTATGGAAATATTTCATTTTCTGGTCTTGGTGAGATGGTAAATGATTTCACTAATAACGGTGGAATTTATCCAATTCCAGTTCTAGTTTTTGCAGCTTTCCAATTAATGTTCGCAATTATTACTCCCGCCCTAATCTCTGGAGCAATTGCTGATCGAACAAAATTTGTTTCGTGGGCTGTCTTTGTCACAATCTGGTCCACTATCGTCTACTTCCCTGTAGCTCACTGGGTCTTTGCCTTTGGAAATAAAGTTGGCGATACTGTTACAGGAACCGGTTTTCTTGCTGGCAAGGGTCTTGAAGATTTTGCTGGTGGAACTGCGGTGCACGTCAATGCAGGAGCGGCCGCTTTAGCACTTGCAATAGTGTTAGGTAAGCGAGTTGGATGGCGCAAAGAGTCAATGCGACCACATTCGCTTCCACTAGTTCTTTTGGGAGCTGCTCTATTGTGGTTTGGGTGGTTTGGTTTCAATGCCGGATCTTCCTTAGCTGCCAATGGAATTGCAGGACTTGCATTTTTAAATACTCAAGTTGCTGCCGCTGGCGCACTTGTCGGCTGGCTGATTGTTGAAAAACTGCGCAATGGACATGCGACCTCACTCGGTGCAGCCTCTGGTGCAATTGCAGGCTTGGTAGCGATTACCCCTGCCTGTGCATTTGTGGCTCCATGGGCCGCAGTTGTAATCGGTTTGTTTGCCGGCATTTTCTGCGCACTTGCAGTAGGACTTAAGTATAAATTCGGCTTTGATGATTCACTAGATGTTGTCGGAGTCCACTTAGTCGGTGGAGTCTGGGGCTCTCTTGCTATTGGTCTCCTTGGCTCAAGTGCAGTCAATAGCATTGGACTAGACGGGCTCTTCTACGGAGGAGGTACTGCCTTACTTGCTAAGCAGGCTCTCGGAGTTGGAATGGTTGCACTATATTCATTCGTCGTAACTTTGATTCTTGGATTTGCAATTGAAAAGACAATTGGTTTCCGCATCAAAACCGATAAAGAAGTAGAGGGCATCGATTTGAATGAACATGCAGAAACCGCCTATGAAATGTCAAGTTCATCACGAGGAGGATCTTTCTAATGAAACTTATAACTGCAATCTTAAAACCATTTAAGTTAGAGGATGTCAAGAATGCACTGCAAGCTCATGGTGTAACTGGAATGACCGTATCTGAGGCCAGTGGTTTCGGGCGTCAAAAAGGCCACACTGAAGTTTATCGAGGTGCTGAATACACCGTTGACTTAGTGCCCAAAGTTCGCCTTGAAGTTCTAGCCGATGATGCCGACGCAGACTCAGTTGTTGATGTGATTGTCAAAGCTGCCTCAACAGGATCAATTGGTGATGGAAAGGTTTGGACTACACCTGTAGATCAAGTTGTTCGTGTTCGTACAGGTGAACGAGGCTCGGAGGCAATCTAAGATATAGCACATGGGTACGCGTGAGAGAAGAGAGCGGTCGAACGAGAGCGATCGCTCTCTTCTCTCACTTTTTTACAGTGCCGCCCAAGAATTCTTAGAGGTTAAAGGAGAAAAGGGAGTAGCACTTGCGGCAGTCGGTGGTTATGGTCGCGGTGAGCTTGCTCCTGGCTCAGATCTAGACATTCTGATTCTTCATCAAGGCCAATTTTCAAAAGAAAAACTTGCAGCATTTGTTAACGCACTGCTCTACCCGCTCTGGGATAAGTACTCTGTAGATCATTCAGTACGGACGCAAAGCGAGACGGGCAAAGCATCTACTAGTGATCTAAGAGTTGCACTTGGCTTACTAGATATCCGACTGATTGCCGGTGATCCCAACATGGTTGCCGGTGTCTTATATGAAAACCTAAAAACATGGCAGAGAAATTCGCGCGCACGACTTCCAGAGTTGAAAACTTCAATGGCCATTCGTCACGATCGCGCAGGGGAGTTGGCCTATCTTCTTGAACCAGATTTAAAAGAGGCACGTGGGGGATTACGCGATATCAATGCCCTGCGTGCTATTGCATTATCTGGCAGCGTTCCCGTTCCACTTGAACGCATCAGTTGGGCTGAATCAACACTCAATAATGCGCGCGAAGCTTTGCACACAGTAACGGGGCGCAACAAAGATCGTCTTCTATTTCAAGAGCAGGACAAAGTGGCTGCTGCACTTGGCTATAGCGATGCCGATGCGATGATGAGCGAAGTCGCAAAAGCTGCACGATTAGTTGATTATCTTCTTGAATACACGTGGCATCTGCTCGATCACAAGGGGCGAGATGGCCTAGGTCGTTATCTACGAAAACCCCGTACCGTTTCTGTCGCGAAAAATATAAGCGTCAGCAATAATGAGATTGTTATTGACCCTTTGATTTCTTTTTCTGAAGATCCGGTGATTGGGCTACGTACGGCGGCTACAGCTGCTCAGTTAGGTCTACCCATTGCACTGGAAACCTGTGCATTAATTACACAATCTCTGATAAATGGAACTGGCACATTGCCAACCCCTTGGCCACGCGAGGCGAGAGAGAATCTGATATCACTCATTGGAGCCGGCGAATCGATGGTTCGGATTTTTGAAAGCCTAGATCAGGAGGAGATAATCTTTGGGTGGATTCCAGAGTGGCGTCCATTGCGATCTTTAGCACAGCGAAATGCGCTTCATCACCACACCGTTGATCGACATATGGTTGAAACCGCGGTGCAGGCGGCAAAGTTAACACGAAAAGTTCATAGACCGGATTTATTACTTTTCGCAGCCCTCTTTCATGACATAGGCAAAGGTGGCATTGAAGATCACTCAGTTCGCGGTGAACGGTTAATCGCTCCCCTTGCTGCACGAATAGGTTTTGAATCAGCCGATGTCACGGTTCTCCAAATTTTAATTAGGCACCACCTTTTACTTTCTGCAACTGCCACGCGTCGCGATTTAGATGATCCAGCAACTATTGCTTCAATTATTGATGTTATTCCAGATTTAAACACACTTGAACTTTTGCATGCTTTGAGTGTCGCTGATGGGGAGGCGACCGGAAGTACAGGGTGGAGCGACTGGAAGGCATCGCTAGTTAGCGATTTAGTACATCGTGTGAGAAGCGCAATGTCAGGTTCGATGATTGCCGAGCAGCCGGCACTTACCCAAGAACAGTTGGTGATGGCACAAACCGGAGTTTTAACTGTAAATCTTGAACCGCACACAAGTGGATACTCCATTGAAATCGTCTCACCCGATAAACCCGGCTTACTCTCACTTGTTGCTGGAGTTCTCAATACTGCGCGCTTAGATGTTAAATCAGCGCGAACAAAGAGCCATGGGAAATCGGCTGTAATGTATTGGATAGTTACTCCAGAGCCGCACGCGCCAGAGATGACGCAAGTAAAACTACGAAATGAGATTGTAAAGGCATTTGAAGACTCAACTCTTGTAGAGGAAAAACTCATTGCTCGGGCAAAAGCCTATTCAACAATTCCGAGCATTCCTGTTCCACCACCGGAGGTTGTTTACTTTAACAACGCTGCAACCGATGCCACAGTTATTGAAGTAAGAAGCCATGATCGACCCGGTCTTTTATTTAGAATTGGTTCGGCCATAACTCAATCGAAAGTAGATATTAATTCGGCGATTGTTACCACTTTGGGCGCTGAGGCTATCGATACCCTCTACGTCACGGAGCTAGGTGGAGGGGCTTTGAGCAATGCGCGAGCTGAAGAGGTAACGGCGAAACTGCGCTTGGCCCTGAAGTAGGCTTATCCAACTATGTTTGACACACTAACTTCGCGCCTTAGCGCCACATTCTCATCACTGCGCACTCGCGGGAAGATATCCAAGGGCGATATTGAATCGACATGTGCAGAGATTAGACAAGCCCTACTTGAATCTGATGTGGCGCTAGAAGTTGTTGAGTCTTTTATAGATCAAATATCGGTTAAAGCAACGGCTGCGCTGGAAACAATTCAATCAGGTACTAGCCAAGCCAATGCAGTCTTCGAGATTGTAAATGCCTCCCTCATTGAAATACTTGGCGGTCAAACCCGCAGAGTGCGTTTTTCAAAAAACCCTCCGACTGTCATTATGTTGGCAGGTCTGCAAGGTGCGGGTAAAACTACTTTGGCCGGTAAGTTGGCGAAGTTTTATTCAGATCAGGGAAACACTCCGCTACTTGTTGCCTCTGATCTACAGCGTCCAAATGCAGTGACCCAACTTCAAGTCGTTGGTGAGAGCATTGGTATACCGGTTTTTGCGCCCGAACCCGGTAATGGTGTCGGCGATCCAGTAAAAGTTGCCCTTGCAGGGGTGGCATTTGCTAAAGCAAAGTTGTACAACATGGTTATTGTCGATACCGCTGGTCGCTTAGGTGTTGATGCAGATTTAATGAAACAGGCAAGTGATATTCGCGATGCGATTAAACCAGATGAAATTCTATTTGTTGTTGATGCAATGATTGGACAAGATGCCGTCCGTACATCGCAGGCATTTCTCAATGGAGTTGGATTTGATGGAGTTGTATTAACTAAGCTCGATGGAGATGCGCGCGGTGGTGCAGCACTTTCGATTGCATCATTGACCGAACGTCCAATTATGTTTGCCTCGACCGGTGAAAAACTCACTGATTTTGATATTTTCTATCCAGAGCGAATGGCATCTCGAATATTAGGTATGGGTGATGTTGCAACTCTGGCTGAGTCTGCTAAAAAAGCTTTCGATAGTCAGACTTCTGCCAAACTCGAAGCTAAGTTTGAAAGTGGCGAGGATTTCACTCTGGAGGATTTCCTGGAGCAACTCAGTGCGATGTCAAAAATGGGTTCCATCTCTAAATTAATGGGGATGCTGCCGGGATCCGGTGCGCTTAAAAAGCAGATAGATGGCTTTGACGAGGGCGAAATCTCCCGCACAACGGCAATAGTCCAATCGATGACTCCAAAAGAGCGTCGAGAACCTAAAATCCTGAATGGCTCGCGCAGGGCGCGGATTGCATTGGGGGCGGGGCGAAAGGTTTCAGATGTAAATAATCTGGTGGATCGCTTTAGTGCGGCACAGAAGATGATGAAGCAGCTTCGAAACGGTGCGGTTCCCGCAGGAATGAGCGGAATGGGTCTGCCACCGGTAAAGGCCCCAGTGAAGGCATCTAAAAAGAAGTCTAAATCTGGTAACCCAGCTAAGCGTGCCCTAGAAGAGTCACAATAAGCGATTTCGCGTATTTAGGCCCTAGATGGCAGAATAGGCAACCTGTTGAAGGGGCCCTCTACCCTCTCTCAACATCCATAAGACCGATAGTTACATCGATTTCTCCACGCACCCCGCTGTGGTCGAAGAGATATGACGTACATACAACAGGAGATACCTTTCTTGGCTACAAAAATTCGTTTAATGCGCATGGGCAAAATCCGCACACCATTTTTCCGCGTAGTTGTTTCTGACTCACGTAAAGCACGTAACGGTCTTTCAATCGAAGAGATTGGTCGTTATGTTCCAGGACAAGAGCCATCACTTATCGAGATCAACTCAGAGCGCGCTCTGTACTGGCTCGGTGTTGGAGCTCAACCATCAGAGGCAGTAGAGGCGCTTCTGAAGATTACTGGAGATTGGCAAAAGCATAAGGGCCTTCCAGGAACTGAAGGCACTCTTCGCGTTGCAGCACCACGCGTCGGCAAGCATGTTGCATACGAGGCTGCAGTTAAAAATGCAATGGACGAGCCAAAAGAGGGCGCAACAACATTAAAGAAGAAGGCGCAGGAGAAGTTAGCTGCAAAGGCGAACCCAGTGTCTGCGTCCGAAGCAATGTCCGAACCAATAGCTGACGTTGCTGTGTCCGAGGTTCCAGCTGAAGTTGTGACTACAGACGCAGTGGTTGAAGCCCCAGCTGAAGTTGTGACAACCGAAGCAGTGGTCGAGACAGAAGCGGCTGCCGAATAATTATGATGGATGAGGCCCTCGAGCATTTAGTAAAAGGGATCGTCGATAATCCTGATGATGTCGTCGTAACTGAAAAGACACATCGTCGTGGAACAACTCTTGAGGTTCGTGTGAACCCTGAAGATATCGGCAAAGTTATTGGACGCAATGGTCGCACCGCTAAGGCGTTGCGCACCGTTGTTAGCGCGCTCGCAGGTCGCACAGTACGTGTTGATCTTGTCGAGACCGACGAACCAAACTAAGCAACGGTCTACATAGCCATGCGTTTACTCGTAGGGCGCGTTGGTCGAGCCCACGGAATCCTGGGTGAGGCGACGATTGAAGTCCGAAGTGATGATCCAGATAATCGTTTTGCCGTGGGTGAAAAACTGCAAAGTGATGAGCATGGGGATTTAACAATCACTTCAGGGCGGGTGCACAATGGAATTTTGCTCTTGGGTTTTGCTGGCTATAGCGATCGTAATCAGATTGAAAAACTTCGCAATACCCTTTTGTACGCTGAAGTGGATATTCATGAAGTCCGCGAAGATGCCGATGATTATCACGTCCTGCAGTTAATTGGATGCCAAGCTTTTCTTGAAAACGGTGATCTATTTGGTGAGGTTACTGATGTCATTAATCTGCCAAGCCAAGATTTACTCGCAATTAAAACTCCAGAAAACGAAGTATTGATTCCATTTGTTCATCAACTTGTTCCGGAAGTAGATGTCGCGGCAAAACGCTTAGTTGTCATACCTCCAAACATGAGCGAGGCTACGACATGAAAATAGATGTGGTAACAATCTTTCCCGATTATTTTGCGCCATTAAAGTTGTCTTTATTAGGCAAAGCAAGTGAATCTGGAATAGTTGAATTTCAGATTCATGATTTGCGAAGCTTTGCTCGTAACAATCACCATGCCGTTGATGACACGCCTTACGGCGGGGGAGCCGGAATGGTGATGCTGCCAGAGGTTTGGGGATTGGCCCTTGATCCATTGATGGTTGAAAACACTGATTTAATTATTCTAACTCCAGCCGGAAAGCGATTTGATCAGCCTATGGCGGAATCACTATCTGCATCTTCGCACATTGTCTTTGCCTGTGGTCGTTATGAAGGCATCGATGATCGCGTGCGCCAGCATTATTCGACACAAGAATATTCGTCACGAAATATTCGAGTGCATGAAGTTTCGATTGGCGATTATGTATTAGGTGGGGGAGAAGTTGCATCCCTAGTAATGATTGAAGCGATCACACGGCTTTTACCTGGTGTACTTGGAAACCCTTTATCTTTGAGTGAGGAGTCACATAATGAAGATGGCTACCTTGAATATCCAAATTTTACTAAACCATCAATCTGGCGAGATATCCCGGTTCCAGAGATTTTATTAAGTGGAAATCATGGAGAAATCGCTAAGTGGCGTGCTGAACAAGCCAGTAAACGCGCCGAAAATAATATCTAACTCGCTAGTAATGGCAGTTTTGCAATAACGTTAGCCTATGACTGATGGAGCCAATGAGATTCAAGCACGGCTAATCCGTGATCTTGAACCAGTGGTTGCCGTTGAGCTTGAACGGCATTTAAGTGTTCAAAAGAACTGGTACCCACATGAATATGTCCCGTGGTCTGAAGGCAGAAACTTTGCTGGACCGCTCAATGGTGATGCCTGGGAGGCAAAAGATTCACGTTTGACCCCAGTTGCACAAGACTCTTTAGTTTTAAATCTATTGACCGAGGATAACTTGCCGAGTTATCACACCGAGATTGCTATATCTATGGGTCGCGATGGAGCATGGGGAACGTGGATTGAACGATGGACCGCTGAAGAGGCGCGCCATAGCATTGTAATTCGAGACTACTTAATGGCAACACGCGGTGTAGATCCATATGAGCTTGAAGATCTGCGTTTGGCTCATATGTCATTGGGATATCAAACGCCTTATGAAAACGACATGTTGCACACGATCGCTTATGTCTCTTTCCAAGAGTTAGCCACTCGTATCTCTCACCGAAATACCGGCAAGATTTCAAATGATCCCATCGCTGAAAACATGATGCAACGCGTTGCATTAGATGAAAATCTTCACATGCTCTTTTATCGAAATACTCTCAGTGCAGCACTAGATATGGAGCCTGATGCAGCGATGCGTGCGATTACTGATGTAGTTACTAACTTCGGTATGCCTGGTGCAAATATGCCTGGCTTTGGTCGTAAGGCTGTACAGATTGCACTTGCTGGAATTTATGACATGACTCAACACTTGGAAGAAGTTGTAGCGCCAGTGTTGCGCGCCTGGAATATTTTTGAGCGGACCGACCTTTCGAGTGAGGGCCTTAAGGCGCGAGAAGAGTTGGCCGCTTTTCTAGATAAAACGACAATTGAAGCCGATCGCTTTAATGAAAAGCGCGAAGTGTATTTTGAGCGCTTAGTCGCACGGGGGCAAGAGCCGCACAGACTAACGAAGTGATAATGCAGGAATTAAGGTGAAAATGAGAGAGTTAGAGAACAAAGTCGCGCTTGTAACTGGCGCAGGTCGAGGTATTGGTCGAGCCATCAGCATTGCATTGGCCCAAGAAGGCGCTCAACTCATTCTGACCGGAAGAGATCTCGAGACTCTAAATGAAACTCTCAGACTCATTTCAGATATTGAATTAGCGCCAACTCCACTTGTCTGCCAGATGGATTTGTTGGATTCTGAGGGAATAACTACTTGTGTCCAATCCGCTTTAGAAATTTTTGGTCATATCGATATTTTGGTGAATAACAGTGGAATCACTGGAAAATCTGCACCATTGTGGGAGCTCACTGAAGCTGAGTGGGATGAAGGTATGGATACGAATTTAAAAGGCGCTTTCTTGGTATCCAAAGCGGTCATACCATCGATGATTGAACGCAAATCTGGATCTATTATTTTTATCGGCTCAATAACAGGAAAACGACCACTTGCCAATCGCAGTGTTTATGCCGCATCAAAACTCGGTATGGTGGGAATGATGCGGACTTTAGCGCTGGAACTTGGAAGATATGGAGTTAGGGTGAATCACATCTCTCCTGGATTTGTTGAAGGTCCACGTCTGGATGGAGTTATAGCCCAAGTTGCTAAGAACGAAAATGTTTCACCGGAAGACATGAATGAGCAATGGTTAGAAATGATTCCTATGGGAAAATTTATTTCTCCGGAAAACATAGCACAAGGAGTTTTATTTTTTGCAAGTGATCGGTCGGGCGGAACCACCGGTGAAGATTTAAATATTTCCGGCGGGTTAGTGATGTATTAATGGGCCAGGAAATCAAGCGAGTAATTTTCATAGAACATGATCATGTCAGTGCGGGTGGTCCAATCTGGGCACAGTTCGAACGACGGGGTTATGAAATTTCGCGATTCATTATCGTTGATGAGGAAAATGCAAAAGCCCCAAATGTAAGTCCAGAGTGGCCTGATTTGATGAGTTTCGATGTAGTTGTTGTCATGGGGGCACCATATGCAGCTTACGATGACGAACGAATTGGCAACTGGCTTTTACCTCAAGTTCAAAAAATGCGAGAAGTACACAATGCTGGGATTCCTATCATGGGAATATGCTTTGGTGGACAATTGATGTCTCGAGTTCTGGGCGGTACGGTTTCGCGTTCTCCTCGTGCAGAACTTGGTTGGTTTGAGATTGAGAGCGTTGATGAGTCACTTGTACCGCGCGGACCGTGGTTTCAATATCACTGGGACCGCTTTACGTTTCCGCCGGGTTCTACAGAAATCGCCCGCAATGAACTATGTCCGCAGGCTTATGTTTTTGGGCGCACACTTGGAATGCAGTTTCATCCAGAGATTGATCTACATGTTTTAGATATGTGGCTGGCCATGGAGGGCGGTGTTGCCGAAGTTGAGTCCGAAGGTGTTGTTGTCGAAGATTTACGAAGCCAGACAAAATCGTTGGAGTTAGAGAGCAATCAGCGCGGTTACGACTTAGTTGATCAATTTCTTGATCGGGTCGCCACCGCGCCGATAGTACGTGTTTAATCGTTTGAGATAAAGACGTTCTTAACTTCAGTAAATGAATCAAGTGCATCCGGACCAAGTTCACGCCCAAGACCTGACTGTTTAAAGCCCCCAAATGGTGTCCAAAAACGCACCGATGAGTTGGAGTTAACTGAAAGAGCCCCTGTTTCAACTCCACGCGAAACGCGTAAGGCACGACCAATATCGCGAGTCCAAATTGAACCCGATAAACCATATTCGCTGTCGTTAGCGATAGCGATTGCTTCGGCCTCGTCTTCAAAAACCATCACCGATACAACTGGGCCAAAGATTTCTTCGCGCCATGAACGGGCTTGCGTATTTTTAGGAAGCAAAACCGTCGGTGCCATCCAATAGCCAGGACCTGTTGGAGCACTGCCTTTAAATGCGATTGGTTCATCTAAAAATGATTCAACGACATCAAACTGCTTTTTTGAAATAAGTGGTCCCATATCGGCAGTGGTTAGATTTGGATCTTCAACTCGGAATTTTTTAACTGCAACTTCGAAATGTTCCATGAACTTATCAAATGCCGATTTTTGTACCAGTAATCGCGAGCGAGCACAACAATCCTGGCCAGCATTATCAAATACAGCTCCCGGTGCACCGGCTGCTGCTTTTTCAATATCGGCATCGGCGAAAATAATGTTAGAGCTTTTGCCACCAAGTTCTAGGGTTACTCGTTTTACTTGTTCAGCGCACCCGACCATTATCTGTTTTCCAACGGTAGTTGATCCAGTAAAAACAACCTTGCGTACAAGTGGATGAGTAACAAAGCGATTGCCGACAACACTTCCCTTGCCTGGCAGAACATTAAATACGCCTGCTGGAATTCCGGCGATAAGGGCGAGTTCTCCTAAGCGGATGGCTGAAAGAGGAGTGTATTCAGCAGGCTTTAAAACAACGGTGTTGCCTGCAGCTAATGCTGGCGCAAAACCCCATCCAGCGATTGGCATAGGAAAGTTCCAAGGAACGATGATGCCAACTACACCGAGTGGCTCTTTGAAGGTTACATCAATGCCACCTGGTACTGGAATTTGTCGACCAAAGAGACGCTCAGGAGCCGCGGCGTAGTACATCAAAGTATTAGCGACGTTGTCAGCCTCCCACAGCGCATTACCGCGGGTATGGCCTGAGTTAGTAATCTCAATCTGCGCTAACTCTTCACGGTGATCAGTTACTACCTGTGAAAAATTTCGGAGTAGTCGTGCACGCTCACCAGGTGCGATGTGGCGCCATGTTTCAAAGGCTTTAGCCGCCTTTGCAATTGCATAATCTGTCGCCTCTAAATCTAAGTGAGGAACATTCTTCACTAACTCTTCGGTGGCAGGGTTGATTACATCATATGAAGTAGACACGGTTGATTTAAAACCTTTCGAAGTTACGGAATAGCTCCCAATCGGTAATTGCTTTACCGTAAGCGGAGATTTCAATCCTTGCCATATTTGCATAATGTGCTTGAACTTCTGCACCAAATACTTCCTTAATCCACGTACTATTTTCCCAGAGATCTAGCGCTTCTGGCATTGATGATGGAAGGCGCGCTGAATCTGATGCATATGCATTTCCTTGAAATGCCGGTTCGAGGGTTAATTTATTTTTAATTCCATCTAAACCGGCGGCAATAATTCCAGAGACAGCCAGGTAAGGATTTACATCTCCGCCAGCAGTTCTGTTTTCTAATCGCAGAGATGGTCCATGTCCAACAAGTCGAAGTGCACATGTGCGGTTATCGCGACCCCAGCGGATTGCAGTGGGTGCAAATGAGCCCGGAACAAAGCGCTTATAGGAGTTAATATTTGGCGCAAAAAGAAGCGTCATTTCTCGTAGATGTGCGATCTGGCCCGCGACAAATTGCCGACCCACATCACTCATGCCCTGCTCTTTATCATTCTCATCGGCCATGACCAGTGAGCCATCGAGACCGCGGAATGAGAGATGGATATGAGAAGAGTTGCCTTCTTTCTCATTTGGTTTTGCCATGAAGGTCAATGCATAGCCATCTTCGGCGGCAATCTCTTTAGCACCATTTTTATAAATTACATGGTTATCACAGTTTGAAAGAGCATCCGAGTATTTAAATGCAATCTCATGCTGGCCAAAATTACATTCACCCTTTACTGACTCAACGGTCATTCCAGCATTTGCCATCGAGAGGCGAATACGACGCAAGAGTGGCTCAATCCGGGAGCCACCCATAATTGAGTAGTCCACATTGTATTGATTTACTGGAATTAGATTTCGGTAAGACTTATTCCAAGCCTCTTCATATGTATCTTTAAAAACTACAAACTCTAATTCGGTGCCACACATCGCTTCCATGCCGGCATCTGCAAGCGCCTTCACTTGCTTGCGCAAAATCTGGCGAGGCGAGGCGACAACATCGGTGTGATCTAGCCACTGCACATCAGCTAGGACCAATACAGCCCCTGGCTGCCAATCAATTAATCGCAGAGTGCTCATATCGGGCACTAAAGCAAAATCGCTATAACCGCGCTCCCATGAAGACATTTCATAGCCCTCGACCGTATTCATATCTACATCAACGGCCAGTAAATAGTTACAGCCTTCAGTGCCGTGCTTTAGGACTTCATCTAGGAAGAATTGACCATGTATGCGCTTGCCGGTTAAACGGCCCTGCATATCGGTCATTGCAACCACTACGGTATCAATCGTTCCGTCAGCAACCCCTGATTTTAATGCTTCAATCGACATTGATTTCATGAGGTGATGCTATCTACTTGGGTTGAAGAAATCTACAAAAGAAAACCCTTGCCACCTAAGTGACAAGGGTTTTCCTAGTGTTAGTACTCTTTTATGAGTTGATATTGCTACGTGGGCCAGTAAACCATTTCTTAGCCGACATATTCCACCAGATTGCCAGGATTATTAAAGCGCCACCAGTAATAATCGGTGCATAGTTAACTGCAGTCCACGTGAAGTTTTCATTTCCCGGAGTACCTGCAGGTGAGAATGGCAAAATGAAGTAGACAGAAATGATAACGATTTCTGCCACTGCAACTCTACCCATCCATTTATATTTTGAACCAAGTGTCCACGGACCAGGCTTGAATGAGTCTCCAGCTTTAAGGCGTAGATAGATTGGAATCAAGAATGCAAGATAAAGAGAGATTACGCAGACCGATACAACTGCATAGAAGGCAGTAGGTGCACCAGTTGGACTCTTCCAAAGAGCTGGAAGCGTCATCACAACGCCACCAAAAGCTGAGGCCAACACGGCGTTCAGCGGAACTTGGTGCTTATTAACCTTCTTCCAGAGGTTGCCCCCGGGAACTGCGCCATCGCGTGAGAATGCATACATCATGCGTGAACACGATGTTAGGCAAGCGGTTACACAGAAAATTTGACCAGCCGTAGTGATAAGCATGACCGTCTTAAATGCAATACCGCCGCCGAGTGAGGTGTAGAGGATAGAGATAACAGAACCTCCACCATAAGGGTTAACCGCGGGATCAAAAGAACTAATGGTATCGACACTTGTTGCAGCATATAAAAATGCCATCAGCAAGATGTAACCACCGATTGCTGAGTAGAAGATTGACTTCCAGATTCCCTTAGCGGCATTGACATCTGCTTGATGAGTCTCCTCAGAAAGGTGAGCAGATGCATCGAAACCCGTGATTGTATATTGAGTTAATAAGAATCCAAGTGGCAAAACATAAAGCCAGTATGAATTATCACCAAATCCTGAGCTGTTAATTCTCGTTGTATACATCCATGACAGAGTTTGGTGATCGCTAGGTACAATGAGAAGAATTCCTATAACAATCAACGCACCAAAGACGTGCCACCATACAGAGACATTGTTAAAGAGGGCAAGTAGATGTCCACTGTAGATATTTATCAAAGTAACAACAAGAATAATTGCAACAAAAAGGAAGAACTGTTGTTTGATGTAGTCTCCGCCGAGGAAATCAGTAGCATAACTTGGCCACTGAGAGCCGATTAGAACGTTTAAGAAGCTTGCTGCGCCATATCCCACCGAAGCGGTAACCGAAACAAGACCAATTAAATTCAACCAACCAGTGAAAAATCCCGCTCTTGGTCCGCCGAGCTTAGATGACCACCAATAGATTCCACCTGAGGTTGGGTATGCCGATGCAAGCTCTGACATACAAAAACCGATTATCAGAATGAATAGAGAGATGATGGGCCAGCCAATTGAAATCGCAACTGGGCCGCCGTTGTTCCATGCCTGAGCAAAAGTTGTGAAACACCCTGCCAGGATTGAAATAATAGAAAATGAGATTGCAAAGTTAGAAAAGCCAGACCAGCTTCGGTTTAACTCCTGTTTATAACCGAGTTCAGCTAATCGTTTTTCGTCATCATTTGTAATTGCCAAGATGTACTCCTCCTTGAGCCTCTGGGGTATCATTTCTACCTCATAGTGTGTCCTAAATGACAGGGGTTTACGCAAAAATGTGCCGATTGATGGGCTACGTGTCGCAGAGTGAGACCTCTTTCCCTGCGATTGTGGGCTCTGGTTTTTCGGAGTTTGTTGCCCTGTCATCCAGACACTGCGATGGCTGGGGACTCTCCACTGTGGATCAAGGTGGGGCTCACACCGTTGTGGAAAAGAGGGTGGAGGCGGCAGCTACCAGCGAATCCTTCGGTGCAACCGTTGCCGAAAACGCCGCCGATGGAGCACTTTTGCATCTACGTTGGGCGACAAAGGGCTTATCAATTAGCGAAAATAATACCCACCCATTTATGTATGGTGACTACTCTTTTATCCATAATGGTTCAATTTTTCCGCCCGATGCCATTGCCCCCTTCATAGATTCAAAATTTCTTCCACTCATTGTTGGTGACACAGATAGTGAGAGATATTTCTATTTAGTGATGACCGAAGTTGAAAAACTAGGTCTCGTTGATGGGGTTAAAAGCGCATTGTCAATTATTAAAGAGAACGGCGATACGACTAGTTTGAATTGCATGCTCATGAATCGAGAGTCTTTCGTCGTTGTAAGTGAGCACAATGTAGATCGAAAGCCTGAATGGGCCGTCGATGATTATTATGAGCTTAAATACTTGGCCAGTCCTGAAGGCCTGTTATTTGCATCCAGTGGCTGGGATCAGCCTGGTTGGGAAGAGCTAGAAAATCACCATATGGCGCTGGTAAATCGTTCAACCTTTGAGATTGACGTTATCGCCCTTTAATCCAGGCTCTACGATAGGCACATGAACCGTACCTATAGTGTTGAAACGTACGGCTGCCAGATGAATGTTCACGACTCCGAACGCATCGCAGGGATTTTAGATGAGGCAGGATACATCCCGGTTCTAGATGGCAAGACGGCCGATCTCGTCGTTTTCAATACCTGTGCAGTTCGGGAAAATGCCGATAATAAATTGTATGGAAATCTCTCTTTTCTTGCCCCGATTAAGAAATTAAATCCGGCGATGCAGATTGCCGTTGGGGGATGCTTGGCACAAAAAGATCAGGCCACAATTTTAAAGAGAGCTCCTTACGTTGATGTTGTATTTGGAACACATAACGTCGGTTCTCTGCCAATTTTGCTAGAGCGGGCGCGCATCGAAGAAGAGTCTCAAATCGAAATATTAGAGGCTTTGGAGCACTTTCCATCAACTTTACCTGCTCGTCGATTATCGGCATTTTCATCATGGGTGTCGGTCTCTGTCGGATGCAATAACACCTGCACTTTTTGCATTGTGCCTACTCTGCGTGGAATAGAAAAGGATCGAAATGCTAAAGATATCCTCGACGAAGTCCGCGCGCTCGTTGATCAAGGGGTTATTGAGGTAACTCTGCTCGGGCAGAATGTAAATGCATATGGGGTTGATTTTGGTGACCGCCAAGCCTTCGCGAATTTACTTCGCGAGTGCGGAACTATCGATGGTCTAGAGCGTGTTCGGTTTATGTCTCCACATCCGCGCGATTTTACTGACGATGTCATTGAAGCAATGGCAGAGACCGAAAATGTAATGCCACATTTGCATATGCCATTGCAGTCAGGTTCGAACTCAATTTTAGCGTCAATGCGACGCTCGTACCGAACCGATAGATATTTAGGTATCTTGGAGCGCGTCCGAAATGCAATGCCCCATGCATCGATTACAACTGACATCATCGTTGGATTTCCGGGAGAGACCGAAAATGATTTTCAAGCGACATTAGATGTATGTACGCAGGCGCGTTTTGCGGCGGCGTATACATACCAGTATTCAATTCGCCCAGGTACACCCGCTGCAACAATGCCGAATCAAATTTCTAGTGAAGTTGTAGGCGAGCGTTACACACGATTGCACAATCATCAACAATTAATCTCCCTCTCGGTGAATCAAGAAGCCATTGGTAAAAATTATAAAGTTTTAGTCGGAAGCCATGAAGGACGAAGAGATGTTGTACAAGAGCGTCTTACGGGTCGAAGCGAAGATTTCCGCCTAGTGCACTTTGATAACACATCCACTGCGCGCCCCGGAGATGAAGTAGAAGTAAGAATTACCGATGCATCAGCTCACTATTTAATTGGAGCCCCAGATGCAATTCGCCGAACTCGCGGTGGGGATGCTCATGAGGCGCGTAACAAGGAGGCCTCCAAAACCTCAACAATGCTTGGAATGCCGACGCTATCTAAATGAAGTTGCTTGTAGTTTGCGGGGCAACTGCCACTGGTAAGAGCCAATTAGCGATTTCACTTGCCCAACACTTCGATGGTGAAATCGTTAATGCAGATTCAATGCAGATTTATCGGGGAATGGATATTGGAACTGCAAAATTGAGCGTCGAAGAGCGGGAAGGAATAGTTCACCACCTTTTAGATGTTTTAGATGTCAATCAAGACTCAACGGTCGCATGGTATCAAAGCGCTGCGCGCGCAGCTATTACTGATATTCATGCCCGAGGTAAGTGCGCAATCGTTGTCGGTGGAACCGGGCTTTATATTAAATCGATTTTGGATGAACTCAACTTTCCAGATACTGACCCAGCTGTGCGCAAAAACCTCGAAAAAGAGTTGGAGAGTATTGGCCTCAACGCACTCTTTGAAAGATTGGAAAAGTTGGATCCAGCCGCGGCGATTGCTATTGATAGGGCAAATTCTCGTCGTGTAATCCGAGCTTTGGAAGTTATTGAGATTACTGGAAAGCCATTTACTGCAAACCTTCCACGTGAGGCAAGTACGAGATATCCAGATGCTGCGCAGTTTGGTTTAGTTATGGATCGTGAAAAGTTGAATGAACGAATAAGTGCGCGCGTAGATCGTATGTGGGATGAAGGTTTCGTTTCCGAAGTCGAAACCCTTCTAGGACGTGGCATTAAAGATGGACGCACAGCCCAACTTGCCCTGGGGTATTCGCAAATAATCGCCTACTTAGATGGAAGAATTAGCCAGGACGAGGCGCGCGAAGATACTAAGCGTGCAACACGCCAATATGCGCGCCGGCAGGAGACCTGGTTTTCGCGCGATGCACGAATCACATGGATTTCACCAGTTCAGCCACACTTACAAACCGTGCTTGCGCACTTAGAGAAGTTAGACTCGTAGCAATGATTGCAACATATGGCCACGGCACTGAAAATGACTTTCTCCTTGTATTTGATCCAAGTGATGAACACTCGATTACCACTGCCCAAACGGCGGCGATCTGCAACCGTGAGACGGGGATCGGTGCAGATGGTCTTATTCGCATTGTTAAGCGCGACGAGAAATGGTTTATGGATTATCGCAACGCCGATGGCTCGGTTGCAGAAATGTGCGGAAACGGAATTCGCCTAATGGCCCGATACTTAGTTGAACGTGGACATATGCCTGAAGGCATTTTTCCAATTAATACTCGCGACGGAGTTAAACATTTACGAGTGCCCATGGTGGGAGATATCTCGGTCAATATGGGGCAAGTTACTGACGAGGCTGAAGCCATTACCGTGGCAGCGAATTCCCAAGTATGGAGCGGCTACAACATTAGTATCGGAAATCCTCATGCCGTTGTCTTTGTAGATCAACTAAGTGAGGTCGGCCCACTACTTGATCCACCCGTTGTACGCCCACGGGATTCATATCCAGAGGGCGTAAATGTCGAGTTTGTTGAGATTACTGGGGAGAACGAGCTCTCAATGCGTGTGTATGAGCGTGGCAGCGGTGAAACTCGCTCCTGTGGAACAGGCACATGTGCCGTTGCATTGGCGGCCAGCCTTCACACAAAAACGCGTCTTCCGGCGACGTGGATTATAAATCCACCAGGGGGTCGACTTGAGGTCACTATAGATGGACATTCAAATGCGACTCTAATTGGTCCTGCAGTACTTATAAAAGATGTAGATATTTCGGAGTATTTAATTGACTAAAAATCACGTAGGAGATGAGTTCGATGCGCTGATGCAAGAAAGTGCGCGCATCGCAGCTGAATTTGATGCAAGTGAGAGCGATGAATTAGTCGATCCAACTCTTGAACTATCTGAGCGCCATGCGTTGCGACGCGTTAAAGGATTTTCAACACAGCTTCAAGATATCTCGGAAGCCGAATACCGCGAGCTTCAACTCGAGCGCGTGGTGCTAGTTGGAGTGTGGACCGAGGGAAACTCTTCGATGGCCGAGAACTCTTTAGCTGAACTCAAAGCTCTAGCAGAAACTGCGGGCTCGGAAGTTCTCGATGGTTTAATTCAGCGCCGTGATAAACCCGATCCTGCGACGTACATTGGTTCGGGTAAAGTTGAAGAGCTTCGACAAGTTGTAATTGCAACAGGTGCAGATACTGTCATTTGTGATGGCGAACTTTCACCCTCGCAACTTCGACAATTAGAAGAGAGAGTTAAAGTAAAAGTTGTCGATCGCACCGCATTAATTTTGGATATTTTTGCCCAGCATGCAAAAAGTAAAGAAGGAAAGGCGCAAGTTGAGTTAGCACAAATTGCATACTTGCTTCCACGACTTCGCGGTTGGGGAGATTCGCTCTCACGCCAAGTTGGTGGACGTGCTGCAGCCGGCGCTGGAATTGGTGGCCGCGGTCCAGGTGAGACCAAGATTGAAACAGATCGTCGGCGAATTCGTGACAAGATGGCGAAACTGCGTGGTGAGATTGCCCAGATGAAGACATCACGCGATACAAAGCGCCAAGAACGTAAGCGATTTAATATTCCATCGGTGGCAATTGCAGGGTACACAAATGCTGGAAAGTCTTCATTACTGAATCGTTTAACAGATGCCGGCGTTTTAGTTGAAAATGCGTTATTTGCAACGTTAGATCCGACAGTGCGAAAATCACAGACTAGTGAAGGGCGTGTTTACACTTTAACTGACACCGTTGGTTTTGTACGCCACTTACCTCATCAACTCATTGATGCCTTTAAATCAACTTTAGAAGAGGTCGCAGAAGCCGACGTGATTGTGCATGTTGTCGACGGTTCTCACTCAGATCCTTTTGAACAAATTCGTGCAGTGCGCCAAGTTATTCAAGAAGTTGGAGGCGAGAAAATACCGGAGATTATTGCTATTAATAAAGTAGATATCGCCGATCCTCATGTAGTTATGGAGATATTGCGAAAAGAGCCCAATAGTTTTGCTTTCTCAGTACGCACCGGTTTTGGAGTAGCGGCACTAGTGCAGGCAATTGAGAGCTCGCTGCCTCGCCCAACTATTGAGATAAAAGCGGTAATTCCTTACAACCGTGGTGATTTAATTCACGCAATCCATGAACAGGGTGAGATTTTTTCGGAGGAGTATGTCGAGGCTGGGACGGCCATTCACGCTCGAGTTGACGCGGGGCTAGCTCAAGCGATAGACATCGCCCAGGTGAGCGGGGAATAACTCCGACACGCCGACGGTTATATCAACCAACGCCGACGTAATAGGCCATGATGCGCCCGCAGGCAAGTATTGAGAATTAGGAATCGAGGTGAGAGCAGTGGCAACAGATTACGACACCCCCAGAAAGACTGATGAAGAACTCCACGAGGAGTCGTTAGAAGAGCTAAAGGCAAAGCGTGTTGATGCTCAATCCGGCCAGATTGATGTGGATGAAGCAGAAGCCGCTGAAAACCTTGAGCTTCCAGGTGCCGATCTTTCAGGTGAACAACTTGCCGTACGTGTGGTTCCAAAACAAGAGGATGAATTTACATGCTCGCGTTGTTTCTTAGTACACCATATAACTCAACTTGCAAAGGGTGAAGGCGCAAAAGCAGTTTGTAAAGAGTGCTACTAAATTGTAATTGAGTTTAAAACTTTCGCTAATGCATCACCATTTTTACTACTTATCACCCAATATGGTGTTGAATCTCGCGAATCATTAACCAAAATCTTTATTCCACTAGACGCCCAAAATCGGATACCGAGATAAGCAGCTGGATCTGCATCTCTTGTGCGAAGTTTTCGCATCTCCTCACTCGATAAGTCTTCTGCACTTCCTAAGAATTCAAAAGGGATATGGGCTCTACCGACTCGAAGTTCTTTTGAATCAATCTCTATCACCATTGCACTCTTTATCGCGATAAGAAGTAGAAGCGCGCTCGTGCAGAAAAGTGAGATTAACCCAGCTCCATCACCGAGAGCTGCCCATATCGATAGAACAAGTGAGAGTAGGAAAAAGTAAATTAAGGCCAGTAACCACACTGGCATACGAACAACTTCGCGATAGTGCATGGGAGTTACGGTATCGGATACTCTTGGCTCATGAGTCGCATTGCAAGTACAAATGCTCCAGAGGGTGCCCAGATTCCAGAGCGCCATCCGAAAGCTCCGCCAATTGGATCAAAGATTCCCTCGCACTTCGGCCACTGCTTTGGATGTGGAGAACTGCACCCAACGGGCCTTCATTTAGTTGCCTATGCGGGAGATGGTTTAGATATAACCGCGCAGTTCACAGTCACGGAAAATCATCAAGGCGCACCTGGTTTAGCCCACGGAGGTCTGCTCTCTTTGGCACTTGATGAGGCTTTAGGAAAACTAATGTGGCTGTTGCGTGCCCCAGCAGTTACTGCACGTCTTGAGACTGACTTCTTAAAGCCGGTACCGATCGGAACTACTCTCTTCATCAGCGCCCACATAACTGGACGAGTAAGTAGAAAGGTATACACGGTTGCCGAAGGCCGTCTTAATTCAATAGATGGTCCAATTGCAGTTCGTGCCGCTGCACTCTACGTAATAGTGCCAATGGACCACTTTCTCAATAACGCCCCTAAAGAGTATTTAGAACAAATCTCCAAGGTGCCGGAGATATTGGCATTTGTTGACCCTGACTTTGAGATAAATCCTTAAGAAATGAACGAGGTCAAAGTTCTCATCACTCGGCTTGATTCAACCCTTCCGCTTCCGCGCTACGCCAAATCTGGAGATGCAGGCGCTGATTTAACGTCGGCAATTGATTTCACTTTAGCCCCCGGCCAACGACAACTCGTTCCGACTGGAATCGCAATCGCACTTCCACATGGCTTTGTAGCCCTTGTTCATCCGCGTTCAGGTTTGGCGATTAAAAATGGAGTCACTTTAGTCAACGCGCCTGGAACTATTGATGCAGGTTATCGCGGAGAGATCTCATGTATTGTGATAAATCTAGATCCAAAAGATGAGGTCTCCTTTAAAAAAGGTGATCGCATTGCACAGTTAATAATCCAAAAAGTTGAGCGAGCGGAATTTATTGAAGTAAACGAACTTCCGGTATCAGAGCGCGGTAGTGATGGATTTGGATCGACGGGGAGTGTATGAGCGAACATAATCAAGATCGCGACAAGGTAATGAGCGCCCTTGGTGGCAAGAAAGGTCTTATTGATTCCGGTCTTCCAGCAATTGTTTTTCTCATTGTTTTCAATATTAACAACGAACTCAGAGTTGCGCTTATATATGCCGTCATTCTTTCAATGCTTCTGGCTATTTGGCGTTTGGCAAGGAGAGATACGGTTCAACATGCGATCTCTGGCTTACTAGGTGTACTTATATGTGCTTACTTTGCTAATAAAAGCGGTAATGCATCGGATTTCTATATTCCAAAACTTTTGACTAATTTGGCTTACGGCAGCGTCTATTTGTTAGGAAATCTCGCTGGATGGCCGATTCTTGGAGTTGTACTAGGCCCATTGCTCGGAGAGAATTTTCTATGGAGAAACGATCCAGCGCGTAAAAAAGTATACATACGTGCGAGTTGGATCTGGGTTGCTTTGTTCTTTCTACGAATTGCAGTTCAGTATCCAATTTATCTGAGTGGAAACGTCAATCTATTAGGAACTGTAAATCTAGCAATGGGCTACCCACTTTTCTTTGCGGCCGCATACTTATCCTGGCTTGTGATCAAAACCGCCCCACCAGTGCATAAGGTTTAAAATTAAGCTATAAAACAGGCTTTAATTTTCTCTTCAGCTTCTGCGGTGGCGACAAAAAGAAGTTCATCGCCAGCGGTAAATACATCATGAACTTTTGGTGTGATGACTCGACCATCGCGGAGAATCATGGCAAGGACCGCATTCTCGGGTAGTTGAATCTCCTCAACGGTTTTGCCGATGCATGTCGAACCATCCGGCAGAGTAAGCTCTACAAGATTTGCTTGGCCACTTTTAATTGAGAATAATCGAACAACATCACCAACGCTCACAGCCTCTTCTACGAGGGCTGCAATGATTCGTGGCGTTGATACGGCGACATCTACGCCCCAAGACGCATCAAAGAGCCACTCATTTTTTGGATGATTGATCCGGGCGACTACTCGCGGTATGCCATATTCAGTCTTACCCAACATTGAGGTGACAAGATTTGCTTTGTCATCACCAGTTGCCGCCACAAGCACATGGCAATTATTCAGATGCGCCTTATCGAGTGAGGTTATCTCGCATGCATCGGCCATCAACCACTCGGCATCTGGGACACTCTCTAATTTGAGAGCTTTTGGATCTTTATCAATCAGAAGAACTTGATGTCCATTATCCAAAAGTTCACGCGCAATAGCGCGACCTACATTTCCTGCACCGGCTATGGCAATTCTCATTCGTGATTTCTTTCTGGTGAGTTAGCGAGAATAGCTTCAACTCGAGCCGTATCCTCTTCGGCGACCATGACATGAACTAAGTCGCCTTGCTGCAGGACCGTATGTTCATCGGGAATTATTCCAACTTCTCGCGTAATAAATGCAACTCGTGCGGAGGTGAGTTTATCAATTAGGAGAATTTGTTTTCCATACCAGTCGTCGTGTAGATGCATTTCATATAGTTGAATCTTCCCACTTGCATCACGCCACTCTGAACGCGAACCATCAGGAAGTAACCTGCGAAGAATCTGATCTGTCGCCCACAAAACCGTCGCAACGGTTGGAATACCAACGCGCTGATAAATCTCTGCACGGCCAGGGTCGTAAATTCTGGCAACTACATTCTTTACGCCAAAATTCTCGCGGGCAACTCGTGCGGCTAAAATATTTGAGTTATCACCATTGCTAACGGCGGCGAAAGCTTGTGCCTTTTCAATTCCCGCTTCTCGCAATACATCTCGGTCAAAACCCACTCCGGTAACAGTGGTTCCTTTAAAGTCTGGGCCAAGACGTCTGAACGCCTCACGCGCTTGATCGATGATGGCCACGCTATGGCCAGCTGCCTCAAGTTCAAGAGCAAGTGAAGAACCGACTCGACCGCAACCCATAATGACAACGTGCATATGCATTAACTTACACCCATAGGCTTGCTTCCATGACATCAACTAATGCAACCCGCTTGGCTGAGGGAGATGTCCTTGAGGTTCTGATAGAAAAAGTGGCCCATGGTGGTCATTTCATCGCAAGGCATGGCGGGGCGGTAATTTTTGTTCGCCATGCAATTCCAGGTGAGAGAGCTCGGATAATCATTACTTCTACAGGCGCATCCTTTAATCGTGGCGATGTGATGGAGGTTTTAGAACCATCTCCCGATCGGGTTGTAGCCCCTTGCACATTTGCTCACCGAAATGGTTGTGGTGGTTGCGATTTTCAACACATAAACCTGACCCGTCAACGAGCGCTAAAGGCCGATGTAATAACTGAACAGTTTTTGCGCATCGCCTCAATGGAAGTGGATGTCCAGGTAGAAGAAATCGCAGAACCTTTGCACTGGCGCACACGTCTAATTGCGACCACAAATCATGAGGGTAGCCTCGGATTTTTTGCCTCGAGAAGCCATACCGTTATTCCAGTAAATGACTGCATCATTGCCGTTAAAAGCATGAATATGCAAGAACTTACTGCGCGCACTTGGAAGCCCGATCTTCGAGTTGAGGTGAATACATCATCAAATCACGAACGCACGATTGCGCTATCTCCAAAAAGCGGTGAGGGAAAAGCAAGATTAACTGAAGGTCATCAGATTTCGCATGAAGAGGTCAAAGGTAAAACATTAGAAGTGAGTCAGAATTCTTTTTGGCAAAGCCACATAAATGCCCCTACAGTTCTAACCGAGGTAGTGCTTGACTTTGCACAATTAATTGAAGGCGATCATGTTCTGGATCTGTATGGTGGCGTTGGTCTCTTTACAGCTTCGATGATTGAACTCGTTGGAGCCAGCGGAAGCATCGATTTGCTTGAGGGAAGTAAAAGCGCAACGGCCGATGCGAAGCGAAATTTTGCAAACAATCCGAATGTAAAAATTCATTTAGGTGATGTAGCAAAACTCTTACCTCGTGTGTCCAACGCCGATGTGATTGTCCTGGATCCTCCGCGAGAAGGTGCCGGTAAGATTGTGGTTGCAGAAATTGTACGGTTGCGACCCAGGGCTATCGTTTACGTTTCGTGCGACCCAGCCTCACTTGCGCGTGATACCGCTTACTTGAAAACATTTGGCTATTCATTGCGCACATTAAGGGCTTTTGATCTCTTTCCAATGACGCATCATGTTGAGTGTGTTGCGCTGTACCTACCAAATTGAGTATTATTGCCTTTAATTAGCTATATTTTAGCGAAAGGTGAGATTATGAGTAGAAACTCTTTTAACGCAAAGAAGAATTTAGAGGTTGCGGGCAAGAGTTTCGAGATATTTGATATCTCTAGTATTGATGGGGCTTCTAACCTTCCATACTCACTCAAGATTCTTCTAGAGAACCTTCTGCGCACCGAAGATGGTGCCAATATCACCGAAACTCACATCAAGGCGCTAGCTAACTGGGATCCAACAATTGAACCAGATACAGAGATTCAATTCACGCCAGCTCGTGTGATTATGCAGGATTTCACCGGCGTGCCCTGCGTTGTAGATCTTGCAACAATGCGAGAAGCAATCGTTGAATTAGGGGGAGATGCCGCAAAAGTAAATCCATTAGCTCCAGCTGAGCTCGTCATTGATCACTCGGTGATTGCCGATGTATTTGGAACAAAGGATTCTTTTGAGAAGAACACAGATATTGAGTATCAGCGTAATCAGGAGCGCTATCGCTTTTTGCGATGGGGGCAAAGTGCATTCGATGAGTTCAAGGTTGTGCCACCTGGAACGGGAATAGTCCATCAAGTTAATATTGAGTATTTAGCTCGCGTGGTAATGGTCCGAGAAGTTAACGGAGTAGTTCGGGCATACCCAGATACCGTAGTTGGTACTGATTCACATACAACTATGGTTAATGGTCTTGGAGTTTTAGGGTGGGGAGTCGGAGGAATTGAGGCAGAGGCCGCGCTTCTTGGCCAACCTGTTTCAATGTTAATTCCACGAGTAGTCGGTTTCAAACTCACCGGTGAGCTAACTCCCGGAACGACTGCAACCGATATGGCATTGACCATTACAGAGATATTGCGCAAAACCGGAGTTGTTGGAAAGTTCGTAGAGTTTTTTGGTCCTGGTGTTGTTTCTGTACCAATGGCTAATCGAACAACGATAGGAAATATGAGCCCTGAGTATGGCTCCACCTGCGCAATTTTTCCTATCGATGATGAAACGTTGCGATATTTAAGATTGACGGGACGAAACGAAGAGCAGGTTGCTTTAGTCGAGCGCTATGCCAAAGTTCAAGGGTTGTGGCACGATCCTTCTGTCGCGCCTCGTTATTCTCAAGTTGTTGAGCTGGATTTATCAACGGTTGTGCCATCAATTTCAGGACCTAAACGTCCTCAAGATCGTATTTCTTTACGAGATTCAAAGGAGGCATTTGTAAAAATTCTTCCCACTTATTTCTCAAAGGAGAGTGAACTTGGGGAAGTCCCTGCAGGTAACACCCGCATAAAAAATGGAGATGTAGTTATTGCATCCATTACTTCATGTACGAATACGTCGAATCCTTCAGTAATGATTGGCGCAGCTTTACTTGCGAAAAAAGCAGTAGAAAAAGGCTTGAAATCTAAGCCTTGGGTCAAAACCACACTTGCTCCTGGATCTAAAGTTGTTACTGATTATTATGACCGTGCTGATCTCACGAAATACATGGAGGCGTTAGGTTTCTACCTAGTTGGTTATGGGTGCGTGACGTGTATTGGAAATTCGGGACCTCTTCCTGTGGCAATTAGCAGCGCCATTCATGAAAAGGACCTAGCCGTTGTTGCCGTTCTTTCAGGAAATCGCAATTTTGAAGGTCGGATCAGTCCTGATGTAAAGATGAATTACTTAGCCTCTCCGCCCTTAGTTGTGGCCTATGCAATCGCCGGAACGATGGATCACGATTTTGAAAACGATTCACTTGGTAACGATCTCAATGGAAATCCCGTCCACCTTAGAGATATCTGGCCAACGCCACAAGAAATTCAATCGGTAATAGAAAGTTCGATCTCATCGACAATGTTTACGAAAGATTATGCGTCGGTATTTGATGGGGATCACAGATGGAAATCACTTTCTACTCCCAGCGGTAAAACATTTGAATGGGATGCGAACTCTACTTATGTTCGCAAACCTCCCTACTTTGAAGGAATGTCGAAAACTCCTGTGCCCGTCACTGATATTTCAGGCGCGAGAGTTTTGGCGATGCTAGGTGATTCAGTGACTACGGATCACATCTCACCGGCCGGAAACATCAAGGTTGATTCACCAGCGGGGGTTTATTTAGCCGAACATGGAATCGAACGCGGCGATTTCAACTCGTATGGTTCGCGTCGGGGAAATCATGAAGTAATGATTCGTGGAACTTTTGCAAATATTCGCTTGAAGAATCTATTACTCGATGGCGTTGAAGGCGGCTACACTCGCAACTTTTTGAACAATGGCGATCAAGCAACAATTTTCGAAGCATCTGAGGCGTATCAAAGCGCCGGTGTTCCATTGGTTATTTTGGCAGGTAAAGAGTATGGATCGGGTTCTTCACGTGACTGGGCAGCAAAGGGAACGGCGCTTCTAGGAGTTCGGGCTGTAATCGCTGAAAGTTACGAGCGTATTCACCGCTCTAATCTCATCGGTATGGGAGTTCTGCCTTTGCAGTATATGGATGGTGAGAGCGCCGAGAGTTTAGGAATAGATGGAACTGAAGTATTTTCGATCTCTGGAATCACTGCGCTAAATACTGGTGGGGTTCCAAAAGAGCTCATCGTCACGGCGGGAGATAAGAGCTTTAGTGCCAAAGTTCGTATCGATACACCGGGAGAGGCCGATTACTATCGCCACGGCGGCATTATGCAGTATGTCTTGCGTTCGCTCTTATGACCCTAAGCATCTAAAATATCGCCATGCTAGAAGCGATTAAATCTCCTGCAGATTTAGCGGGCCTCAATTCGGAGCAGTTAAAGCAGCTCAGCGATGAGATCCGTAGCTTCTTGATTGAGAAAGTCTCTAAGACCGGTGGTCACTTAGGGCCAAATTTGGGTGTCGTCGAGCTGACGATCGCAATCCATCGAGCCTTTGATTCTCCTAATGATGTAATTCTCTTTGATACTGGCCATCAGTCCTATATTCATAAAATTCTAACGGGCCGAGCAGATAGCTTTGATCAGCTACGTCAACGCGGTGGCATTTCTGGCTATCCAAACCGTGGTGAGAGTGATCACGATGTTATTGAGAACTCACATGCCTCGACTGCGCTTTCTTGGGGCGATGGAATCTCTCGTGGTTTTTCGGTACAAGGCATTGAAGATCGTCATGTCGTAGTAGTTGTTGGCGATGGAGCACTCACTGGTGGTATGTCGTGGGAGGCTCTCAACAACATTGCAACGGCTAAAAAGCGAAATCTAATTATCGTCATCAATGACAATGAACGTTCTTACTCACCAACAATTGGAGGAGTCGCAACATATCTGTCGACACTTCGCGTCACCAGTGGGTATGAAAAGTTTTTAGATTGGGGCAAGGACGTTCTTCATAAGACACCGGTCGTGGGTGGTCCAATTTATGACACATTGCACGGTATGAAAAAGGGAATTAAAGACATAATCGCACCACAAGGTATGTTTGAAGATTTGGGTCTTAAATATATGGGCCCAATTGATGGCCATGACATCCTTGCGATGGAGCGCGCATTGCTTCAAGCGAAAGAGTATGGTGCGCCGATTTTGGTTCATGCAATTACCGAAAAAGGAAGAGGCCATAAGCCGGCAGTTGCCGATGAGGCAGAAAAATTCCACGCTGTAGGAATTGTGGATCCTGAAACCGGTGAGCCACTCTCTAAGAGCGGGCTGACATGGACGAAAATCTTTTCATCCGAGCTCGTTGAGATAGGTAAAGAGCGTAAAGATATTATGGCAATCACAGCTGCGATGCTAGGACCAACCGGTCTTGATGAATTTTCTCAGTTGTTTCCAGAGCGGACAGTTGATGTTGGAATTGCCGAACAGCATGCGGTCACTAGCGCAGCGGGAATGGCTTTTACCGGAATTCATCCAGTTGTTGCGGTGTACTCAACTTTTCTCAATCGAGCCTTTGATCAGTTACTTCTTGATGTTGCGCTGCACAAGGCAGGGGTTACTTTTGTCTTAGATCGCGCCGGTATAACTGGCGATGATGGGCCATCACACCATGGAATCTGGGATTTAGCGTTGAC
>JACSDF010000031.1:18179-23383 GCA_015660815.1 Actinomycetota bacterium | reverse complement strand
CTTTCGGCATCTGGATCAGTCAGACCCATAACTATTAATATTTGGCAGCGCGGATCCATTGCACCCGTTGTCCACCATTTGCGACCGTTGATCACGAACTCGTCGCCTATGCGATTGATTGAAGTAGAAATATTACTGGCATCACTTGATGCAACATCGGGCTCGGTCATTGCAAAACCAGAACGGATTTCGCCACGCAATAGCGGCTCAAGCCACTGATGTTTTTGCGCTTCGTTTCCGAAAAGATGTAAGACTTCCATATTTCCAGTATCAGGGGCGGCGCAGTTAAGCGCTTCAGGAGCAATCTCCGGAGACCAGCCAGTGATTTCGGCTAGCGCCGCATAATCCGTAACGGTTAAACCATGCGCAGGTTCGTGTGAATCTGGGAGAAATAAATTCCATAGCCCTTTTGCTCTGGCGGATTCCTTTAACTCCTCAATTACCGCAGGTAAGACATGCGGTTGGCCAGATATTTTTAACGCTTCGCGCTGCTCGTGATAAATCGCTTCAGATGGGAGCACTTTTTGTTCCATGAAAATGCGTAGGCGATCAAGGTATTCCTCAGCCTTTAAACTGTTACTAAACTCCATGGTAGTACCGTACGCATAGTGCACTAAAAAAGGGAGAGCTTCATGAATGTTTTAGATACTTTTCGACTTGACGGCAAAGTGGCCGTTGTCACAGGAGCATCTTCGGGATTAGGCGTTGCATTTGCACAAGCTTTAGCCCAAGCGGGAGCAGATCTCGTATTAGGTGCACGCAGAGTCGAGCGGTTGCCAGAAACCGGTGCACTCGTTGAAGCCGAGAATAGAAATTTCGTTGCATTAAAAACAGATGTAACAAAGCCCGAGGATTGCACTGCACTCATTGCTCTAGCAATCGAACGATTTGGAAGAGTAGACATATTGGTTAATAACGCCGGAGTAGGAACTGCAGTGCCTGCAACTTCTGAAACCCCCGAACAGTTTAGAAATGTCATCGATGTAAATTTGATGGGTTCATATTGGATGGCACAGGCTTTTGCGCGAGCGGCAAAAAATGGCGGGGCGATTGTAAATATCTCCAGCATTCTTGGCATGCGCCCTGGAGGTCTGCCCCAAGCCGCCTATGCATCCAGTAAAGCCGGAGTAATTGGATTGACTCGTGATCTTGCGGCGCAGTGGACGGCCAGAAAAGGAATTCGTGTCAATGCACTAGCACCTGGATATTTCCCATCTGAGATGACCGATGACTTGCCAGATGCGACTATTGATATGGTGCGAACTCTGACGGCGGCCCAACGAATTGGGCGGGCCGAAGAGCTAGCTTCCACCCTTATTTGGCTAGTAAGTGATGCCTCCTCTTATGTTTCAGGTGTGACGGTGCCAGTTGATGGCGGCTTTGTAATGCCTTAGCCTTAACCTTCTTACCTTTAACCTTATGGCCACGAAATTGGAGCTACCGTGAAAAAACGTTTTGGATTGTTATCAGTTGCAGTTATTTCTACAGCATTAATTCTCTCAGGTTGTTCCACGAGCGATTCGGCGACATCGGATGAGGCGGCATCGTGTGCCAAGGCAGATCTTGCAACTATTGAGTCAGGCAAGTTAACAATAGCTACAGGTGAACCTGCGTACTACCCATGGATTATTGACGATGCACCAGAGACTGGCAATGGTTTTGAAGGCGCAGTTGCCTATGCAGTTGCTAAACAGCTCGGATTTACAAATGATGAAGTTGTCTGGGTTCGCACAACATTTGATAGCGCCGTAACACCAGGTGAAAAGAATTTTGATTTTAATCTACAACAGTTCTCTATCACCGCTGAGCGTTCAACAGCAGTTGATTTTTCATCACCGTATTACACAGCTCCACAGGCAATTGTCTCTTTCAAGGGCAGCAAAATTGAAGGCAAAACTTCAATCGCTGAGTTGAAAGATGCAAAATTGGGTGCAGCTGTCGGCACGACATCTCTAGATGCAATTCAAAATCAGATTGGTATTAAGCCAGAAGTATTTAATGACAATGCAGCCGGCGTATCAGCACTTAAAAATGGTCAGATTGACGGTTTAGTTGTGGATCTTCCAACGGCTTTCTACCTATCCGGAGTAGAAGTAA
Source organism: Actinomycetota bacterium (assembly GCA_015660815.1). Lineage (GTDB taxonomy): Bacteria > Actinomycetota > Actinomycetes > Nanopelagicales > Nanopelagicaceae > Planktophila. The sequence goes on along the minus strand of JACSDF010000031.1, from coordinate 21,286 downwards.
CTGATGGATTAATCGTCGGACAACTGCCTTCATCGGGTTCCGGCGACCAATTTGGTCTCTTGATGTCAAAGGGAAGTGCGTTGACATCATGTGTTTCAGCCGCTGTTGATGCAATCACTGCCGATGGAACTTTGGCTGCGATTACTGATAAGTGGCTTGCAACTGATGCTGGTGCGCCAGTATTAAAGCCTTAATAGAAAGTAAGAAGTAGACACGGTAGTTTGGCGGCCATGACAGAGCGAGTTAACTCTGCGTGGTCGCCAAGCTCACGTGAGGCAGAACGTGCAATTGCCCGCAAGCGAATTAGCCGCAAACAGGGCTTAATCGCAATCGTTTCATCTGTTTTCGTAATCGGAACCCTTATTGCAATCGTGGTTTCTTCGCCGGGTTGGGAAGTAGTTAAGAAAACCTTTTTTGATATTGATTATGGACGCGAGGTCCTTCCAACAGTTATCGCCGGTCTTTGGATTAACCTGCAGCTAACTTTTATTGGTGGTGCTTGCATAGGTGTGATTGCTCTCGGCCTAGCACTAATGCGCACAACTAAATCTCCGGCGCTTACACCGTTTAGATTTCTTGCTACTGCATATGTAGATATATTCCGCGGAGCTCCGCTTATTTTGATTATTTTGCTCGTTGGATTTGGTGTTCCAGCGCTACGTCTAACAGGCATTTCAAGCAATGTGATCTTCCTGGGGACGGTTGCAGTTGTTCTTACTTATTCTGCCTATGTAGCTGAAGTTATTCGAAGTGGGATTCTCTCAATTCACCCCAGCCAAAGAGCTGCAGCCAGGTCATTAGGTCTAACATCTGGGCAGACAATGCGATACGTGGTGTTACCACAAGCGATTCGCAGAGTTGTTCCACCTTTACTCAATGACTTTGTTTCACTGCTCAAAGACACAGGCCTTGTGTCAATCTTGGGAGTTACAGATGCAGTGCGCGCTGCACAAATTAACTCAAGTCGGACTTTTAACTATACGCCCTATGTGGTTGCTGCAATTCTTTTCCTCTTCATCACAATTCCAATGACACGCTATACCGATCGCGCAATTCGCCAGCGAACAAATGCACAGAACTCAGAAGGCGCAATCTGATGGCTAACGTTCTCGAACTCATCGATATCCGTAAATCTTTTGGAGACGAATTGGTTCTTAACCAGCTGTCTCTGTCAGTACCAGAACACACCGCCACCGTTTTAATCGGAGCATCGGGTTCAGGTAAATCAACGCTGCTTCGCTGCATAAATCTCCTTGAATCCATTGATGATGGACAAATCTTCTTAGATGGCGACGAAATATCTGACCCTCTAATTAATGTTGATGCCGTGCGTCGTAAACTGGGAATGGTCTTTCAATCTTTTAACTTATTTCCACATAAAACCGTCTTGGAAAATATTACGTTGGCACCGATAAAAGTTCAGGGTAAGAAAAAGGAAGAAGCGATTGAGAGTGCACAAAAACTCCTTAAGCGCTTTGATTTAGCTGACAAAGCCGATCAGTATCCAGATCGTTTGAGCGGGGGACAGCAGCAACGTGTTGCCATTATTCGTTCATTAGCCTGTAATCCACGCCTACTTTTGTTGGATGAGATTACTTCAGCGCTAGACCCGGTGTTGGTGAATGAGGTCTTAAGTATCGTCCGTGATTTAAAGAGCGATGGAATGACAATGGTCTTAGCTACACATGAAATGGGCTTTGCTACTCAGGTTGCCGATGAAGTCTGTTTCTTAGAATCTGGAAACATTTTGGAACGTGGCAGCGCCCAAGAGGTTTTGCATAGCCCTAAGAATCCGAAGACCCAGGAGTTTTTGAAGCGAGTGCACGAAGCAGGCCGACTTTAAAGCGTCACTGGCAATGAGATTAATCCCCGCAATGCGACATCTTTTCGCCATGACAATTTAGCCTCTGGGTTTTTCAATGCAATATTAGGAGACCTATGAAGAATCTCTTTTATTATCTCTTGACCTTCTATACGCGCAAGAGGTGCACCTAAACAAACGTGGACCCCTCGTCCAAAAGCTAAGTGTTTTCTGGTGTCGCGATGTATATCAAATCGATCTGGATTTTCAAATATGCTCTCGTCGCGATTGGCCGATGAAAGCATTGGTAGTACCAATTCACCTTGAGGAATTGTGACACCTCCAACATCCATCTGCCGCTTTGTTATTCTCCATGAACGTGGCACCGAACCGTCAAACCTAGCCATTTCATCAATCGCATCTGGAATCAATTGAGGTTCTTTCTGTAGCAACGCAATTAATTCTGGTTGATTTAGAAGCGCTAACATCCCATTTCCAAGTAGGTGAGTTGTAGTTTCATGTCCTGCAACAAAGAGAGTTACAACTGTAGAAACTAGTTCGGATTCACTCAATGAATCACTGTGAACCTCTGCATGAACTAATCCCGAAAGGACATCGGCCGTCGGATCAAGGTCTCCATTTTTATTCTGCTCTCTGCGCTCAACTGCTAGCTTGATCACAAACTCGCGAATCTCGTGAAGCATTTCTTCGGCAAAAATCGCTTTCTGCGGGTCAATATTCCCCCCTTTTTCATACAAGCCATTAATTGCTCCCGCCCATCGAATGAGATCTGGAATATCGCTCTCACTTGATCCAAGCAAACGGCCCACCACCAATGCCGGTACTGGAGTAAATAAATCGGAAATCAAATCAACTTTTCCGCTCATACCGTTGAGAATTCTGGTTACAACTTCATGTGTAATAGGTCGCATATTCTCTGAGATTTTGGGGGTAAAAGCTTGTGCCAGAATTCCGCGTAAACGCTTATGTTCTGGGGCATCAGAGTGGGCAAGACCCGTGGCAAAATGCCTATGAAGCATGGGAAGTCGATCCTGCATATCCGGATCTAACTTATGCAAAAGATGAAGAACGCGACCTTTGCTTGAATAATCTTCGTGGTTGTGCAAAATCTCTGAGACATCTGAGTATCGCGTGATTATCCAGCCACCAAGCGTTTGGCTATAAAAAACTGGCGCTGATTTACGAAGTTCGCTAAAGAGGGGGAATGGATTTGAAAAATATGTACCATCAGAAATAGCATCTTTAAGTAAATCTTCACCTATCATGTTTTGGCTCCGTCATGAAC